>NZ_JBFROV010000028.1:0-8530 GCF_041471725.1 Vibrio sp. 10N.261.51.F12
CAATGAGTCTGCTAGGTTAATTAGGCTTTTAATAAATTGTATCAACGATTTACGAGATCGTTTGAATGGCAAAAACCAGAGCTTTGGCTCTGGTTTTTTTAGTTTAACAACATTAACGTAATGATGAGCAAGGCCTGCTTGCTTAGGTGTGATAGTGCCAACTATCACGCAAGTGCTTTTAATTATTGTGCTGCTGAGAGGGCGTATCAACATGACCTAGCTGCCGCTCAGGATCGATGACATCTCGTATTTTTTGCTTGAGGATCTTAGCCTCAGGAAAGCCGCCGTCCTTTTTCCGTTCCCAAACTTGAATGCCATTACACCATATCTCAAATCGACCTCCAGTGTCGGGGTGGAGCGATACGGTGCTGATATCTTCGCTGAACGTATGCAGTAACTCTTGGGTAAGCCACGTTGAGCGCAGCATCCAATTACACTGTCGGCAGTAGTAGATATCAATGTTTGCTTTATCCATGGCTAGGTACCTGTTTTTGATTTGTTAGTTGTTTCAGGGAGAACGGGGTAAATCCAAGACAACAAAAAGGAGGCCATGATCGCCCCCTTTTTGTGATTCTAATGCGACAGCTATGTTAGTTAGAAAACAATACCGACGACCCTTGATTTAGGCTAGTCAGCAGCAGTGTTTTACCATTAACAATGTCGATACGACGGCTTTGCTGTGCTTCCATCTTCAAAAACTGTTTAATCATGGCTAATTGCTCATGGGTGAACTCATCAGATTGCGCGGTCGCGGTGTCTTTGAATTCACGAGGAGAAATCAACAAGTAGTTATCACTGATTGCCCACGAACCTGTCTCAGAGATCTTGATAAGTGTATGCGACTCAGAGTCCTTACCAAACAGACGCATTGAAGACTCGCGAATGTAGGTGCCTTCCGGTAAGTATTTGACATTAGCAGACATCTCTAGTCGGCTTAATGGGCCAATATCCGTGTCTGGCGCATTATTTGCGGCGATAATGCCCACCATGTTGCTTTGCCATTCGTTTGAGGTGAGTACCTGCTCAAGCTTGAGATCGCTTCCCCAATAAAGCCAAGCGCTCAAGGCAGTGGAGAGTGCAAGTAGAATTGACGCGTATTTCATTTTCATCTTGTTATCCTCTACTCGCACACTTTGCTTAGATCAGACTGCTCAGTGAAGATTCTCATCGTCACGTTCTCGCTTGAGTGTTCCATCGTGTGGATGAAGTTCAGAGCGATTTGATCGCCTTGATCGCCAGTCACAATCACTTGTTCAGGCAGCTTTTCTGCCGTATGTGATTCAATGTACTTGACAACACATTGCTCAATCTTAGGCTGCCAACTCGAGACGTCAGGGTGACTTTCTGGAGTGACAATCCGAACATTATCGACGACTGCTAACTCTCTGAAGCTCGATTCTGCCGGGTTGGTGCCTATTAATACCAACACGGGTAATAGTAAAGCGAGCGCGAGCATACCCCATACAGTCGGTGGCGTTTTCGGCGCAGGCTCTTTGGCGATGGCGGATTGTGACGACGTAGATGTTGGCTGTGTTTCTGTCAACTCTGTCGGTAGTTCAGCAACCGGCGCTTCGTTGATATTATTGAGGTCTATTGAACTCAAAGGCGCAGAGCGCTCAACACTTGAAATCAGTTGATAGCCACGTTTTGGCACTGTTTTTACGAACAATGGCGATTTTGTTGGGTCTTTCAACATTTTTCTAAGTGTTGAAATTGCTTGTGTTAGGCTTGAATCATCGACTTCAAAGCCTTGATCTCTCCAAACGAATTCATGAAGTTCGTGGCGAGTAACCACCTCGTTAGGACGCTCTGCAAGAAGAAGCAAGATGCGACTTTCATTACTACCAAGACGTACTACTTCATCGTTGTTCGTTTGATCGACCAAGGAATTGCTATTTGGATCAAAGATATATCTTTGGCCGAGTATGAACTTAGTGCCTATGTTACTCATTGCATTCTTCTATATAATGTCGCGGGGCGATAGGTAATAATATTCTGGCGCTGAATATTGTGCAGTGCCAATTATAGTAATTTAGGATTTTTTTATAGTCAGGGGCGTAAGGATAATAAAAACAAAACAAAAAAACAGCAATTTTATGTTTTTTGACCTTGAATTTACAATCTTCAGCCTCATTTCTTTATCAGACCAATCTTAAGAGTATCGAGTGCAAATAAATGTCGATACTTGATACTAAAAGTGTGATGGAGATAACATGAGCGCAACAGAAACAAACAACAAAGAAACTCGTGGCTTTCAATCTGAAGTAAAACAGTTACTTCACTTAATGATTCACTCTTTGTATTCCAATAAAGAAATCTTTCTTCGAGAGCTTATCTCGAACGCATCCGATGCGGCAGACAAATTGCGCTTTCAGGCGTTATCTAATGGTGACTTATACCAAGGTGATGCAGATTTAGGCGTTAAGCTATCATTTAATGAAGAAAACAACACGCTGACGGTGTCTGATAATGGCGTTGGCATGTCACGTGATGATGTGATTGAACACTTAGGCACCATCGCAAAATCGGGAACGAAAGAGTTCTTCTCTAAACTGTCTGAAGAACAAGGGAAAGATTCTCAGCTTATCGGCCAATTTGGTGTGGGTTTTTATTCAGCGTTTATTGTTGCCGATGCGGTAACTGTTCGTACTCGTGCTGCTGGCGCTCCTGTGGAACAGGGTGTGCAATGGCATTCAGCTGGCGAGGGTGATTACTCAATTGAAGATATCACTAAAGAGACTCGCGGCACGGATATCATTCTTCACATGCGTGACGAAGGCAAAGAATTCTTGTCTGAGTGGCGTCTAAAAGAAATCATTAGCAAATACTCTGACCATATTGGTATCCCAGTTTCAATTCAGACCGCAGAACGCGACGAAGAAGGCAAAGAAACGGGCGAAATGAAGTGGGAGCAAATCAACAAGGCGCAAGCATTGTGGACCCGCAATAAATCAGATATTACGGATGAAGAATACCAAGAGTTTTATAAACACGTTTCTCATGATTTTGCTGATCCACTGCAGTGGAGCCATAACAAGGTAGAAGGTAAAAACGACTACACTAGCTTGTTGTATATCCCAGCTAAAGCACCGTTTGATATGATGAACCGTGACCACAAGAGCGGTTTGAAGCTCTATGTTCAACGTGTATTCATTATGGATGACGCGGAACAGTTTATGCCGTCATACCTGCGTTTTATGCGTGGATTGATTGATTCAAATGACCTGCCACTCAATGTTTCTCGTGAAATTCTACAAGATAACAAAGTCACGCAGTCATTAAGAAATGCTTGTACGAAGCGTGTCTTGACGATGCTTGAGCGTTTGGCGAAAAACGATGAAGAAAAATATCAGTCTTTCTGGAAAGAGTTTGGTTTGGTCTTGAAAGAAGGCCCAGCAGAAGACATGGCGAACAAAGAAAAAATCGCCGGTCTATTACGCTTCGCCTCAACAGAAGTGGACAGCGCTGAGCAAACGATCGGTCTTGCGTCATACATCGAACGTATGAAAGAAGGTCAAGATAAGATTTATTACCTAACAGCTGACAGCTACGCTGCCGCGAAGAACAGCCCACACTTGGAGCAATTTAAAGCGAAAGGCATCGAGGTTGTTCTGATGTTTGACCGCATCGATGAATGGTTGATGAACTACCTAACGGAGTTCGATGGAAAGCAATTCCAATCAATTACTAAGTCAGGTCTTGATCTAAGTAAGTTTGAAGACGAAGCAGAAAAAGAAAAACACAAAGAGACAGAAGAAGAGTTTAAATCTGTAGTCGAGCGTACGCAAGCCTACTTAGGTGACCGAGTTAAAGAGGTTCGCACAACCTTTAAACTCGCGACTACGCCTGCTGTTGTCGTGACGGATGACTTTGAAATGGGGACGCAAATGGCGAAGCTATTAGAAGCCGCAGGACAAGAAGTGCCAGAGGTGAAGTATATCTTTGAAATTAACCCTGAGCATGAGCTTGTTAAACGTATGGCGGATGAAGCCGACGAAGAAGCATTTGGTGGCTGGGTTGAAGTTTTACTCGGTCAAGCAATGTTGGCAGAGCGTGGTTCGATGACTGATCCATCTCAATTCTTAGGCGCGGTTAATCGACTTTTGTCTAACGTAAAATAGCCATTTACAAGGTAATCAATGAGCTCATTTCGGTGAGTTCATTGATTTTTGTGCCTTAACCTCCCATTTTTAGTTAACTTTATATTTTCAGTGGGCATTCTTTAGTCGTATTTAACGCCAAGCACGAATTTTCTATGCTAGAATGCGACGCTTGAATAATCATTCATTTTATCTTTATACCGAAACTTATCGTCGACCTGCTTTTCAAGGCTTAGCTTTGGTTGTGAGCTTCGGTATAAAATCTTTTTATCTTTAAGAGGAAATATCATGCGCATCATTCTTTTAGGTGCTCCAGGTGCTGGTAAAGGCACACAAGCTCAATTCATCATGGAAAAGTACGGTATTCCTCAAATTTCCACAGGTGACATGCTACGTGCTGCTATTAAAGCAGGTACTGAGCTTGGTAAAAAAGCAAAAGCCGTTATTGACGCAGGCCAACTTGTGTCAGATGACATTATCTTAGGTCTGATTAAAGAGCGTATTGCTCAAGACGATTGTGAGAAAGGTTTTTTGCTTGACGGGTTCCCACGTACAATCCCTCAAGCGGATGGTCTAAAAGAGATGGGTATTATCGTTGATTACGTCATCGAGTTTGATGTTGCAGATAGCGTTATTGTTGACCGTATGGCCGGCCGTCGTGCTCACCTTGCGTCTGGACGTACTTACCATGTGACTTACAATCCACCTAAAGTGGAAGGTAAAGATGATGTGACGGGTGAAGACCTAGTGGTTCGTGATGACGATAAAGAAGAGACAGTACGTGCTCGTCTTGGTGTTTATCACGATCAAACTGCACCGCTAATCGCATACTACGGTAAAGAAGCGGAAGCGGGCAATACTCAGTACCTTAAGTTTGACGGTACAAAACAAGTTGACGCAGTAAGCGCTGATATCGAAAAAGCACTATCTTAATTGCTCATTCGTGAATCTTGTTAAAAAACGACCCTTTAGGGTCGTTTTTTTTTGATCCAAGCTTGCGTTAACTGGGTATAATCTCTCTTGAATTTGGGTTAATTGAAAGGGAATCTATGAGCATGGCACCAAACACTGGAGTGTTATTGGTAAATTTGGGAACACCTGATGCACCAACACCAAAAGCTATACGCGCTTTTCTAGGTGAGTTCTTACATGATCATAGAGTCGTTGATATGACTCGTTGGCTCTGGTGTCCCATTTTACATGGGGTCATCTTGCCTATTCGTTCGCCAAAAGTCGCGAAGCTGTATCAATCGGTTTGGATGGAAGAGGGCTCTCCTTTAATGGTGTATTCAGTCAGGCAGGCGAAGGCGCTCCAAACGCGTTTAAACGTCCCTGTAGAGCTGGGTATGACTTATGGTAACCCATCGCTGAAGCACGGGCTTTCTTCGTTGTTAAAACAAGGGGTAGAGAAAGTGATTGTATTGCCTCTATACCCACAGTACTCCGGAACGACGAGTGCCGCGGTTTTTGATGGATTAGCTAAAGCGTGTAAGGCTTTTCCGACCATACCAAGTATGAATTTTATTCGAGATTATTATCAGCATCCGCTCTACATCAAGGCTCTCGCGCAAAAAGTAAAAGCGCACTGGGACAAGCACGGGCAAAACTATTTACTGTGCTCTTACCACGGCATCCCAAAACGGTACGCTGATAATGGCGATGTTTACCCTCTGCATTGTGAACAGACCACCAAGTTACTGGCCGACGAGCTTGGGTTAGATGATTCTCAGATCGGGATGAGCTATCAATCTATTTTTGGGCGGGAAGAGTGGTTGAAGCCTTACACGGCAAAAACCTTGGAAACACTGCCGAGCCAAGGCATCAAGCGCTTAAACGTCATTACGCCCGCGTTCTCGGTAGATTGTCTTGAGACGCTAGAGGAAATTGCGGTAGAGTGCCGTGATATATTTGTCGAGGCTGGTGGTGAGTCTTACCAATACATCGAATGTTTGAATGATTCGGAGATCCATATCGACATGATGGTTGACCTTGTCCAGTCGAGTCTATAACGATTATTCAAATAAGTTCGCGATGAGCGAAGACAATAAAAAAGCCACTCTAATTAGAGTGGCTTTTTAGTGATATGTGATCCGTACTCATTATGCAAGTTGAGCTTGTTGCTCTTCTACTTCTTGAGCGTTAGATGTTGTTGCGCTTTCTGCGCCATGCATCCATTTCACCAACGTGTTAGCACAAAGTAGTAAAATGACGCCGGAGATAACGGCGGTGATGGCAATACCACCGAAGATAGACATGGCACCTAGTTCGCCCACATGAGAGCCAATTAAGCCAGCGACATAGTTAGCAATGGCATTAAAACCAAACCACGCGCCCATCATTAACGAAGCAAGACGAAGTGGCGCAAGCTTTGTCACTAGAGACAAGCCGATCGGTGATATGCATAGTTCACCGAGTGTATGGAAGAAGAAAGCACCGACTAGCCATAGCATAGAGGTCTTAACACCGGTATCGCCACCTTGCTCCATAACCGCTCCAACCATGCATAAAAAGCCCAAAGCAAGGAAGAATAACGCCATCGCAAATTTCACTGGAGAATTAGGTTCACGTTTACCCAGTTTGACCCAGATCGCCGCAAGGACAGGGGCAAGGGTAATAACGAAGAACGGGTTCAACGATTGAAACCAAGCCGCAGGCACTTCGAAGCTGCCAATCATTCGGTCAGTATATTGCTGGGTGTAGATATTCATCAAGCCGCCAGCTTGTTCAAATCCAGCCCAAAATACGATAACAAAAAGACCCATGATAAGAATCACTTTTAGGCGGTCTAGCTCTTCACGAGTTAAAGGTGTTTTGGTTTTGTTTTTGTTGAGTGCACGAGCACGTGCTGCTGCGGGTACGGTACCGATATCGCCGAGCCAAGATTTAGACATCGTTAACTGCATAATGATACTGATAACCATACCAATACCTGCGATTAAGAAGCCTGCACGCCAGCCGTATGAACCCGTGACCGAACCGGAAGCAATACCTGCCAATAAAGAGCCTAGATTGATACCCATATAAAAGATGGTGAACGCGCCATCACGACGGTTGTCGCCGTCTTTGTATAGGTCACCAACCATGGTTGAGATGTTTGGCTTAAACATGCCGTTACCAGCAATCAATAGCGCAAGGCCAAGGTAAAAGGCTTGTTCTGCAGGAAGACCAATAGCACCCACAGGTAGTGCAAGCGTAAATTGACCTGCCGCCATTAAGACACCACCAATGATGATGGAACGACGTTGCCCTAGATAGTTGTCTGCGATCCAACCGCCAATCAGTGGTGTGATATAAACCAGTCCAGTATAGATGCCATATAAATCTAGAGCATCTTTAGTGGACCAACCCATGCCGCCGTTCATTGTTGCATCGGTTAAAAATAAGACCAAAATGGCACGCATCGCATAGTAGGAAAAGCGTTCCCATAGCTCGGTACCAAATAGTAAAAATAGACCACGAGGGTGACCTAGAATGTTGTGTTGTGCTGTCATAAGTTTTACTAATTTTAGTTATTAAAGAATATAATGTGCACCAATGTATACATAACAAAATTTAAAACTGCAATAGGCTTGATTTATAGCTTATGTGAATGGCCGTTCTAACTGGATGAATTGTAAGATTTTTTTACAAAAAGAGCACGGAATTATCGTGCTGGAAACTAATATTTCATTTTTAACATTGTGCAAGTAACAACTTCGTTAATAGGACGATGTCAGAACCTTCTGACGAGTTGGAGCTGAAATATGGCTTTGTGGTACGATGTAGGGCAGTGACTGCGGGTTAGATAAAAATAAAAGGCTAAGTGAACACAATGAAATGTTGGTATTTGCTGTATTGTAAGCGAGGCGATCAAGCGAGAGCGAAGCTGCACCTTGAGAACCAGGGCGTACAATGCTATTACCCAGAAGTGGAAGTAGAAAAAATACAACGAGGCAAAAGGCAAAAGGTCAAAGAGCCGCTTTTTCCATCGTACATGTTTATCTATTTTGATTTCGAAGCGGGGCCGTCTTTCACGACGATTCGATCGACACGCGGTGTTGTCGATTTTATTCGCTTTGGTGCACAGCCTACCGTAGTACAAGGTGATCTTGTGTTTGAACTGCAACAGGCTGTACATTTCTGTCTCGACGCACAACAGCAAGAACTTCCAGAAGCCGGAGATTGCGTTAAGATCATTGCCGGTCAGTTTGCAGGTATTGAAGCTATTTTCCACGAATCTGATGGAGAAGCGCGCTCGATAATGTTGGTCAACCTTATTAACAAGCCGGTTCCTGTAAGCATTGATAATAAAGATCTAGACTTATAATTACTGCCTTCCGGTACACCATTAGTTAAAGTGTTTTCATTGTGTAGATGCTAAACGTGGTATGCAGACTCTATTTATCGAGTGCGAATAGGCAAAATGATGGCACAAATAAAAAGGCGTAATC
>NZ_JBFROV010000028.1:9216-38299 GCF_041471725.1 Vibrio sp. 10N.261.51.F12
GATTACGCCTTTTTATTTGTCTATGAATTGAGCATCGCGCTAAAAGAGGGGAGCTACCTTTCGTCTTCTGGCAGTTGAACGTTCAATTCTAGGACTGAAATATCGTCATCTTTATGCTCAAAAGAAAGATCCACCATCGACGGGTCAATATCGACGTATTTAGCAATGACATTAAGAATGTCTTCTTTCAATTGCGGTAAATAAGAGGGTGATGGTGAGCCTTCACTGCGACGTTCAGCCACAATGATCTGCAAACGCTCTTTTGCTAAGTTTGCGGAATTTTTTTTCTGTGGGCGGAAAAATTCAAGTAGTGACATGCATTAACCCCCAAATAAACGTTTGAAAATACCTTTCTTTTGCTCCGTTAGGAAGCGGAAGTCCACCTGCTCTCCTAATAAGCGCTCAACCGTGTCATTATAGGCCAATCCGGCATCTGACTCATTATCGAAAATGACAGGTACACCTTTATTTGAGGCATTAAGGACAGCTTGGCTCTCCGGAATAACCCCTAATAAAGAAATATGTAGGATTTCTTCTACATCCTCCACCGACAGCATTTCGCCTTGATTCACGCGCGTTGGGTTATAGCGGGTTAGCAACAAGTGTTGCTTCACTGGCTCAAGGCTTTCTTCTGCACGGCGTGATTTTGAATCTAAGATACCCAGGATTCGATCTGAATCTCGAACCGATGACACTTCTGGGTTCGTCGTCACGATGGCTTCATCAGCAAAATACAGCGCCATCAACGCGCCCTGTTCGATTCCTGCGGGTGAATCACAAATGACAAAATCAAAACCCATTTCATCGAGGTCGTCGAGTACTCGACGCACGCCATCACGTGTTAATGCATCCTTGTCACGCGTCTGGGATGCGGGAAGGATGAAGAGGTTATCCGTGCGTTTGTCTTTGATTAGTGCCTGATTTAGCGTTGCTTCGCCGTTAATGACATTGACGAAGTCATAGACGACGCGACGTTCACAGCCCATGATGAGGTCAAGGTTACGCAAACCTATATCAAAATCGATCACTGCCGTTTTCTTGCCTTTTAGCGCTAAACCAGAGGCAATTGCGGCACTAGATGTGGTCTTACCGACGCCACCTTTTCCTGACGTTACAACAATAATGCGGGCCATTATTCGTATTCCTTTTTTTTATATCGTAAGAATGTCAAAGCTGAGGGTGTCGTTGGTCATACCAAACATTACTTTTTTTCCCCAGTATTCACTTTCAATCTGTTCGCTGAGCCAGTAATTTCCAGCAATGGAGACCAGCTCGGCTTGTAAATCGTTACACAGAATCTTCGCTTCAGTAGAGCCGCTTGCTCCGGCGATGGCGCGTCCTCGTAATGTGCCATGGATGTGTATTGTGCCATCAGCAATCACTTCAGCGCCTGCGCTCACATGGCTTAAAATAACCAGGTCGCCATTTTTGGCGTAAATTTGCTGCCCGGAACGAACGGGGCTACGAACTATTTTAGTCGGCTCCATTTGTGCGGGTGCTTTCGCGGGTGCTTTACTGGCCGTCATAATCGCAAAGCCTGCTTCAGAGGCTCGATTCTGTGTTCGCTTATCTTGGCAACCTGTCACGCCAACAGGGATCATTCCCGCTTCTTCAATACCTAATTTTAGGTCGAGAAAGTGGATATCGCCGTGGACTTGGCTGATATTTAATACAACGGGGGCAGCCGCAAAAAATGTGGGTGCTTGCTGGACTTTATCTTGCAGAAATTGAACTGCTTTAGACACATCGTTGTCAGAAAGATGCAACACCGATAAAGTGAAGCTACTGCCTTTCAAATCAGGGGATGGTGACATTGATGATCAATTCCTTGTGCCAATGACATTGCTTTAGGTTAGGCTAATCATGTTATATTTCAACACTAAAGACAGCAAGCTATCTTGCTCGCAAATAGATAATTTACTGTCAATTTCGATTAAACATACCGTATCGCCTTTTTATAGGTGAAAAGTACGGTGATAAAAGAGACATACCAATGCTTTGTTCAATTTATAAAAGTGCTAAAAAAGAAGGGGCTTACCTCTACATCACCAAAAAAGATGACTTTTCACAGGTTCCTGACGCTCTACTGGAAATGTTCGGAAGACCAACACTTGTTATGGTTGTAAAGTTGGATGGCCGCACGCTAGCGCAGGTTGATATTGAAAAAGTAAAAAAAGCGCTTGTCGAAGATGGTTTTTTCTTACAAGTGCCGCCACCAAAAGAGAACCTACTGGAGCAATACAAAGCTCAGAAAGCAAAAAACAAATAGATGATATTGGTTTAACAGGATGAGGTCCGCATCCGTTATGCTGGCCACGGAGGCGATAGCGGTAACCAAGAACGTTGCCGGGACCAAAAAGATAACGGTGACCGAGAAGATAAAGACTCAACAACCCGTCATCGAAAGTAAATACAAACAGCAGAAAATACTAAAACTAGAACCATGAGTACCAAGCATTTGTTTATGAAAGCAGGGGCTGATAATCAGGTTTTAGAACCAATAGGTTTGTGAAAAGCCAAACGTCAGGAAGAAGTGAAGACGCTCTGGGGAGGGCACTTTGAAGAGAATGTTGTCAGTTGTGTTGGGGGTAAGCTTATCAGCGAGCGTCCTAGCGTCAGAAAAGGAAAGTTTTGAAGACTATGTTGAGGGCTTGAAGCAAGAAGCTAAATCACTTGGCATCTCAGATCAGATACTCACCGAGGCCTTTAAAGGCGTTGAATTCAAACCAAGAGCCGTTACGGCCGATCGCAATCAACCAGAGAAAAAACTCACGCTTGATGAATATATTCCTCGCGCGGTTCCTGACTGGAAAGTGAAGAAGGCCAAAGAATTACATAGTCAGTACTACTCAGAGTTGAAAGCGGTAGCTGATGAATACGGCGTCCAGTCACGGTTTATCGTTGCGCTTTGGGGGGTTGAAAGTAATTTCGGTACTTACACAGGAAATTATCGCGTCATTGATGCACTCTCAACACTGGCGTATGAGGGGCGTCGAGAGGCGTTCTTCCGTAAAGAAGCCTTAGCAGCGTTAACCATTCTAGAGGAAGGACACATTGCGCCTGACAAGATGAAAGGGTCGTGGGCGGGTGCCATGGGCCAGAGTCAGTTTATGCCAAGTTCATTCCTTAGCTTTGCCGCTGACGGTAATGGTGACGGAAAGAAAGATATTTGGAATACGGAAGCGGATGTTTTCGCCTCAACGGCTAACTACCTTGCGCAATCGGGGTGGAATGACGATTATACTTGGGGGCGCCAGGTTAAGGTTCCGCATGGTATTTCTCCGGATCTTCAAGGACGAGAAGCAGAAAAGGGTAAGTATCTTCAAGAGTGGAGTAAATTAGGTGTGACACGCTATGACGGGCAGCCATTACCTCAACTTGATGAAGATGTGAAAGCTTGGCTAATTATGCCGGATGAAGAAAATGGGCGAGTATACTTGGTGTACAACAACTACAACGTGTTAATGAAGTGGAATCGTTCGTACTATTTTGCACTTGCCGTCAGTCATCTCGCTGATCGAATCGCAATGGATTAAACCTGTAAGCTAGCGAATAAGGTCTTAAGGTCACCATGATATTAAGACCTTTTTTATTGGCGTAAACTATAGAGTTGGTACTAGCTTACTAGCCAGTGACACCTTCTAAAAACCGCGTCAGTTCATCAACGGCTTGTCGGTTGGATGATTGGACGGTCACTTCTGTGCCTTTCACTAATTCTAAGGTTTGGATCTTAAATAGATTTTTGGCGGTAGCGGTTTTTCCTTTAGAGACAATTTCTACATCTTCGGCATATTTCTTTGCTTCTTTAACAAACATAGCGGCTGGGCGTGTATGAAGTCCGCTTTCTGCGGTAATGACGGCGCTTTTCTTGAACATACCTTTTTCCTCGTGATTGAATGAGTATTCCTATTTGCCCTAGTGTTAACTATGTACAAAGCGCAATACTGTGACCAAGGTAAAAGATGGCAATTGTCAAACATTCCCGACGTGAAAATTGAGAGTCAATTTGAATTATTGCCTTGATTTATAAGTACTATCGTTATACGCCATAGGCTATGACCGAATGCCATACACCACGTAGAGTCATGCCGTTCACTGTGAACCATCACGGCTAACTCGAACTTATCTTTTGGTGAAACCTCATGATAGGTGATGAGTAAGATTACGATTCCCACCACGTCCCGGGTGTTGGGGCTATCCCTAACTCGGATAGGACGATCTTAGCGCCAATCTTCGGACAAATCATGTTAATGCCTTGTCGTTTAGCTTCTTGTTGGGCGCGTTTAAGTGGTTCATTCCAGGCGTGGTAAGACAAGTCGAAGGTTGAGTTGTGGATGGGTAGCATGTAGCGACCTTTGACATCCAAATGTGCCTGTACACTTTGCTCTGGAAACATATGGATACTCGCCCACTTTTCGTCATAGGCACCGGTTTCCATGAGGGTAAGATCAAAGGGGCCAAACCGATCGCCAATGTCTTTGAAGCCGCTAAAGTAGCCAGAGTCGCCACTGAAATAAATATTTGCGCCTGATGCTTGAATGATCCAACTCCCCCATAGCGAGGTGTCTCGCGCTTTGTACGACCGACCAGAAAAATGCTGGGCCGGAGCAAAAACAAAACGGATAGTGCCGATGGTGTGTGATTGCCACCAGTTAAATTCAGTCACCTTATATGATGGCACGCCCCATTCGAGGAGGTGTCCGCCTACTCGCGCAGGCACAATAAAGCGGGTGACCTTGTGGTGAATTTGCTTGATCGTTGATTTGTCTAAGTGATCATAATGATCGTGGCTAATCATGCAGATGTCGATGGTTGGAAGATCCGCGATAGAAATAGGCAATGCATGGCATCGCTTGGGACCAGCCCAATCGAGTGGGGAAGCTCGCTCAGTCATTACTGGGTCTGTTAACAAGATTTTCCCGTCTAGCTTCATCAATACGGTTGAGTGGCCGAGCCGAAAGACACAGTCTTGTTTCTCTTGGTCAATGTCGTGTTGGGAAAGGGAGTCTATTGGAATGTTGGGCGCATGGATATTGAGAAGGTTATCGATATTCAGGTAAGAACGTAGGGTAGTGACTTTGTCTTTAAATGTAGGGGTATAGAGCGTTTCAGTGTTCGTGAATCGACTCGGTTTCGAATCACTAGAAAACAAAAACGCTTTCACGCTTTGTGACATAAAAGCAGGCATACGTGATGTCCTATTAATTAAAGTAACATCCTTAGTGTTGTATGGCTTGGTGACAATTAGATGTGACTACAGCGAAACAAATATGTAGATAAAATGACCAGATTGAAATAAATGCCGCTATAAATACAGGGAAAGAGGTCATCCCGTCGGTGATTGAATTTGTGTTCTTATGGCGCTAACACGGCTTTATTATTGATTCACCACGCGGATTATATTCACAGCACTGATTATGGTTTGCACTAGGTACTGAGCTTTATCTTCTTGAGCAAAAAAAGCTTAGGTTAATGAATTTGGTGTGAAATGGGGTTTCGCATGTTAGTAGAAGTGTCATGAGCATGAAAAGAGGAATAGATAGGTTTTCAGGGGGGGAGGAAGTGAGTGCTGAGCATTGCTCAAGAGAGTGCAGGTCTTAGGTAGTATAATAACCCGCACTCTTTTTTACTTTATTAGTACAACGCTTGGCTATTTTTTACTGGTGTGGAACTGCTCACAAGCGATCATTGTATTCTCAATCAGGCTAGCGACAGTCATCGGACCCACACCACCTGGTACCGGCGTGATAAAGCTCGCGTTTGTTCTAGCTACGTCGTATTCGACATCGCCGACAAGTTTGCCATCGTCCATGCGATTGATGCCGACATCGACCACGACGGCCCCTTTTTTGATCCAGTTACCTGGAATAAAGTTAGGCTTACCAACGGCAACCACAACAATATCAGCCTGACGAACATGCCCTTCTAGATCTTTAGTGAAGCGATGACATGTGGTTGTGGTACAGCCTGCAAGTAATAGTTCAAGGGTCATTGGGCGACCAACAATATTTGATGCACCAACCACAACGGCATGTTTGCCACGCATTTGGATATTGTAGCGATCCAATAGGGTGATGATGCCTTTTGGTGTGCAAGAGCGAAGCTTAGGCATACGTTGTGCTAGGCGGCCGACATTGTATGGGTGGAAGCCGTCTACGTCTTTCTCTGGGATAATACGCTCTAGGACGCGAGTGTCATCAATGCCAGCAGGAAGTGGTAACTGCACCAAAATACCGTCGACTTCTGGGTCGTTATTTAGCGTATCAATCAAGGCTAATAATTCTTCTTGCTTCGCGGTTGCAGGAAGATCAAAAGATTTCGAGACAAATCCGACTTCTTCACAAGCTCGGCGTTTGCTTCCCACGTAAACTTGAGAAGCAGGATCTTCACCCACAAGGACAACCGCTAGGCCGGGCGCTCTTAGGCCTGCGTCTGTACGAGCTTTAACTCGAGCTGCGACTTCAGAGCGGACAGTTTGAGAGATCAGTTTCCCATCGATGTTTTGAGCAGTCATAATTTTCCTTGAGAAAGTTAATTGGCTGTTATTTTTGTGTGCATTGTCCCAGAAAAGTATTTCAAAAGCCAGAAAGCAAACGTTTGCTTCGTTTAAAATCTCATCTTCCACCTACAGGTTGTATTTTTTTTGGGCATTTGAATCACAAAGAGTAAGAAAGCCATTGATTTACCGAGTTCATCTCGTATAATCCTTTCCCTGTAGCGCGCCCTTAGCTCAGCTGGATAGAGCACGTCCCTTCTAAGGATGTGGTCGTAGGTTCGAATCCTACAGGGCGCGCCAACTATTTAGAAACCCCTGATAGCTCATTGAGTTATCAGGGGTTTTGCTTTTTCTACGATATATAATGTATCTGCTACACTATCACCATCTTATTGCGCGTCATTCATCACGCGTTATTGTTAGCGCGTCATCGACACTATGAGAGACTCTTTTATGCCGTTTACCAAGCTTGGGCTCAGTACCCCACTACTGAATGCGATTGAAAAGGTGGGTTATGACAAGCCAACCACGATTCAGACTAAAGCCATTCCTATCATTTTAAATGGCGATAACCTTCTTGCGGCGGCGCAAACCGGCACCGGTAAAACGGCGAGCTTTGTCCTGCCGATTTTAGAAAAACTGAGCCGTGGTGAGACACAGCGTAAAAAGCGCGCTCGTGCGTTGATATTGACGCCTACACGTGAGCTTGCTCAGCAGGTTCATCAAAGCATTGAAACCTACGGTCAAGAGCTGTCTCTTAAGTCGATGGCGATGTATGGCGGCGTGGATTATGCTCCGCAGAAACAAGCGTTAATTGAGGGTGTCGACATTGTTGTGGCGACACCGGGTCGTTTGCTCGACTTATATGGACAACATGCAATACACCTGGATGAAGTTGAATGTCTGGTGTTAGATGAAGCCGATAAGATGCTTGATATGGGCTTTATTGAAGCCATTAATAAGATCATCGCTCGTGTTCCTGAAAACGCGCAAACCTTATTATTCTCAGCCACACTGTCTAATCCGGTACGCGAGCTTGCACGAAGCGCGATTGATAATCCGTCAGAGATCAGTATTGCCAAACACAGCGCATCTAAAGGTAACATCAAGCAATGGATTGTGACGGTGGATAAAGACATCAAATCGTCATTGCTAAGCCATTTGTTGACGGAAAACAGCTGGTCGCAAGCGCTGATTTTTATCGAAACCAAGCATGGTGCCGCGAAATTGGTGAGTCAATTAGAGAAGCGTGGCATTGCCGCAGAAGCCTTTCATAGTGGGCGTAACCAAAAAGTACGCCAAAAGCTCATTGAAGACTTTAAGGCCGGTGATATTCAGTATTTGGTTTCGACGGGTGTGGCGGCGCGTGGTATCGATATCGAAAACCTGCCGATTGTTATCAACTACGATTTGCCATTCCCTGCCGATGAATACGTTCACCGTATCGGTCGTACAGGCCGTGCCGAAGCGGCTGGTGAAGCGTTGTCACTGGTATCGAGAGATAACTTTAAGAATCTGTGCATGATTGAAAGCCGTCTAGGGCACTTATTAGAGCGTGTCGAAATAGAAGGGTTTGAGCCGCGTCACCCCGTACCGGTATCCATTCTTAACTATGTACCTAAGCATAAGCGTAATAACGACGATAACCGCTAATCTCGGGTAGTCATCGATAATACGTATTAGGCAGTTTGTACATGAAAGACATCACTGTATAGACAACGAAAAACCTCTGATCGCTGATTAGAGGTTTTTTTCGTTTGTTTCGCCAATTCTCGAACAAATTTTACTAATCTAATAACAGTTTACTAGTCTAATAGCGATGGATAATTGTGGCGTGTAATAGTGGAGAGCGACGTGAGAAAGTGGTGCTTATTGGGTTTGTTATTTTTGGGGCCGTACTGCTACGGTGAAGCCTTTCCAGATTTCCCTGATGTGGTGGTGTGTGAAGTTGGTCAGCCTTATCGCAATGGAGCCATAACGTTATTTGCTGAGTATCAAGACCAAAACCGAGTCGTATTTTATCGAAGTATGGATGGTAAGCAGGTGATGAAAATCGATCGGAAGGGGTTGGTGAGTGCGCACAATAAAATGACCAAGAACAGCTGTCTTGGTCGCACGCTCAATGCCTTAATCGCCAAAGGAAAGGTGTTTGATTTTCAGGCAAGAGAAAAGAAATAAGCAGCGTCTTGAACGCTGCTTAAGATAGCATTGTCGGCATTATCTATTTATCGGTAGGGCTATTCGGCTTTTTCAATTAATAATGTGATGCCATCAACATCAATGACGCGCACCAGCGACCCTGAGGCGATAGGTTCGTCACTGTATGCGCTCCAAGAGGTATCTCCGAGTCTAATTCGGCACTTCCCTTTGGCAATATCTTGATCTAATACTGCGGTTTGACCAATCAATTGTTTGTCTTTTTGATTAAGGTCTCGGCTGTTGTCTGAATGACGATCGGTTTTATGTTGCTTGCGCCACCACAACCAAGTGAGCACCAGAGAAAAGACACCAAAGCTCACCCACTGGAGTTGCCAACTGATCGGTAAGAAGGCGACAAGGATACCAACGAGCATGGCAGAAATGCCAAGCCACAATAGGTATCCAGCAGTGCCAAGTAGCTCACCACACAGCAACAAGAGCCCGAAAGCGAGCCAGTGCCAGTAGTTAACTTGGTTTAGTAATTCAATCACGCGTTATCCTTGTTATCGGCTTTTGATTGATTAAACATTTCAGCGATGCCAGCAACAGAGCCCATCAAGCCAGTGGCCTCAAGCGGTAACATAATGATTTTACCATTTTCAGCTTGACCAATGGATTTGATCGCATCGGTGTAGCCTTGGGCAATAAAGTAATTGATTGCCTGCATATCACCTTGCGCAATCGCGTTTGAAACCATCTCAGTCGCTTTAGCTTCCGCTTCTGCTGCTCTTTCTCGCGCTTCTGCTTGAAGTATAGCCGCTTGTTTTTCCCCTTCAGCTTTTAAGATCTCAGATTGCTTGTGGCCTTCGGCTCTTAAAATCTGAGCTTGTCTCACCCCTTCAGCCTCAAGTACTTCGGCGCGTTTATTACGTTCTGCTTTCATCTGAGCATTCATTGCAGCGGTAAGATCGGCTGGTGGCTGTACATCACGAATTTCGATACGAGTGACTTTGACGCCCCATGAGTTTGTTGCGTCATCAACAATAGCCAGTAACTTGGTATTAATAGAGTCGCGCTGGCTGAGCATTTCATCAAGCTCCATCGAGCCAAGAACCGTACGCATATTTGTTAGGGTGAGGTTGCGGATCGCATGCTCAAGGTCGGTGATCTCATAAGCAGCCTTAGGCGCATCAATGACCTGGACGAAACAGACGGCATCAATGACTACGTTAGCGTTGTCTTTACTGATGACTTCTTGCGGTGGAATGTCCAACACGCGTTCCATCATGTTGACCTTGTTGCCGATGGAGTCTACGAACGGAATAATGAGGTTTAAGCCAGGCTTTAAGGTGTGGGTGTAACGCCCAAATCGCTCAACGGTCCAGTTATCACCTTGGGAAACCGTTTTGACACCTGCGACCAAAAATACGATCGCGACCAGAATAAAACCACCAATTGTAATCATTGCGTCAATCGCCATGACAGCACTCCTTGTATGAAATTTAATCCATTTTGGATCAGTATAGCAGCCAGCGCAAATAGAATAGTGTATTGGAGTGTATCTAGCGATTAGATGTAATTGTAAATAATATCAGACGTTTAATAAACAGGGAGGGCAATCCTCCCTATTCGCTTTAACAGGCAGGGGCGTGATTAGTACAGCAGTGAGTACAGCTGTCGGCGGTATTGACTCGCAATAGGGTTGCCTTGACCTAACGCAGACAAGATATCCATAAAGGTTTTTTTCAGTTCACCATCCAGCGCATTGAGATCGGCTCGAACGTGACTCCACAGGAGCTCTAAGGCTTCTTCATCACGGCTGACTTGGTGATACGCAAGTGCAAGCTCTACAACAACCTTTAGATCGTCAGGTGTTGTCTCAAGCGCAGCTTCAAGCGATTGGATCTCTGGGCTATCCGCTGCTTGTTTATGCAGCTCTAGTTTGGAGACTAAGGTTTTGTAGTAATTGTCTTTGTATTCGAGTGGAATACTATTGAGCATGGTTTCGGCTAAGTCAAACTGATTGGTTTCTAACAAACTGTTGGCGCGGGCAAGTTTAATCTCACCTTTGTTTTGAAAGTCTTCTGACAAGGTAGCAAACAGTGTCAGTGCTTCTTCATGTTCACCTTGCTGAGTTAGCTCCAATGCCTTTTGCGCCGTTAATTCATCTTGGCTTGGGAGATGCTTAGTGAGCATTGCGGTGATGGCTTCAAGAGGCTGAGGGCCACCGAGTCCGTCGACAGGCTGACCATTAACAAATAATGCAATCGTCGGTAGGGCTTGTACACCAAATTGGCCCGCAATGGCTTGCTGCTCTTCACAGTTTAATAACGCCAGCGTGTAAGCCCCATTGTATTGCTCGGTTAACGCTTTCAATGATGGAATCATTTGCACGCTTTCTTCACTCATCGGCGCCCAAAAATGAATGAGTACCGGCGTGGTCATTGAGCCTTCTAGCACTTGGCGGAAGTTTTGCTCGTTCAGGTCAACAATGTACGGTGCTTGCATCAAATAATCCTTGTTTGTTTTCACGTTAATTCTATAAGCAAGATTGGTATGAAAGGGGATAAATTCAAGGTCATCATGCAATTTAGCCGTGACGAGCAGAAACCAAAACACCGCACTATTCGTGCGGTGTTTGTGGAGTTCAATGGTTTGGCAGCTAAGGGTGTTTAAAACCAGACAAAATAAGCAAGTGTCATACCCACAGCGAGCCAGTTAAGCTGATTTAACGTCATATTGTTATATCCAGATTAATTGCTGCGAGCTATTGGATCTTAATTGATCCTATAGGATAGTCATCGTAACGTGGTGTACGGTAATCAGACTATATTGAGTAATATATCGATACTTTGTGACATTAAAATTACAAATGAACGATTTCTATGCAGCTTTTCGCAAGATAGGATCAAGCCACTTGCCTGGAAGTGTTCTTTTTAATAGGGCAAAGATCTTTGTTGGTGTGGTGACTCGGTAGCGAAGTTTGGGGGTTGCAGACTCAAGTGCATGAATAAGAGGTGCAAGGCAAGCTTCTGGTGGTAACACAAATTGGTTGTTGGATGTTGTGTCAGATAAGCGCTGAAGCTGTTGCTGGTACTCAAGTTTATGAACGCTTTTTTCGATATTGATCCATTTGAGAAAGGCGACTTTGGCATTGGTTCTAAATTGAGTTTCAATAGGGCCTGGCTCTATCAAAGCAATACTAATGTTTGACGGATGCAGCTCTAAGCGAAGGGTATCCGTCCACCCTTCGATAGCAAACTTGGAGGCGTTATAAGCACCACGATATCTCATGGCGGCAAAACCTAGCACAGAGCTGTTTTGAATAATTCGGCCTTCGTTATGCTGGCGCATGGCTGGCAAGACGAGTCTCACTAATTCATGCCAACCAAAAAAATTGGCTTCGAACTGTTCACGTAGCCCATCGGTGGGTAAGTCTTCTAACGCCCCAGGTTGTCCATAAGCACCATTGTTAAAGAGGCCATACAGTCGTCCTTCACATAGTGCTAAAGCCTTTTGGGCACCGAGCCGGATACTTTTGGGATTAGCGAGATCCAATTGAATGCAGGTAAGCCCTTCGTTTTGAAGGCGTTTAACATCTGATGATGCGCGACAAGAAGCGATGACATGATAGCCACGCTTATGAAGTTCGTGAGCCGCTGTATAGCCAATGCCAGTAGAGCATCCTGTTATTAATATTGCCTTTTTCATTTAATTGATAATACGTTAGTCCTTACGTGTGTTCACCATAACGATAACGTGAGGGCAGAGACAAGGGTTATCGGCTATTCATAAGAATATTTTTTAATGCCGGCTCAATATGTGGAAACGAAAAATTGAAGCCGATCTCGGTGAGCTTTGTTGGTTTTGCTCGTACACTATCAAATAAAAGGCAAGACGACTCCCCCATGGCGAGTTTGAGCACCCACTTCGGTGTCATCAAAATGTGCGGCCGTTTTAGTGTCTGTGCTAATGCTTTGCTAAACACCGCATTAGGAACGGCATGTGGTGAGCAAAAATTGTAAGGGCCTTGAGCGTGTGGGGTGTCTAGCAGATAGACAATGCCCCTAACCATATCCAAGATGTGTATCCATGGCAGATACTGTTTTCCATCGCCGATAGGACCACCGAGCCCTAATTTATACGGCAATAACATCTTGCCAAGTGCTCCGCCATTTTCTCCCAGGACAACGCCGGTTCTTAACAGGCATACGCGAGTTCGTTCTGACTTTGCACGCAATGCAATCTCTTCCCACTTTTCGCAAACGTTGTGGCTGAAAGAATCTTGATGAACCTGCAGGCTTTCATCAAAAGGGTGAGCTTGTTGATCCCCATAATAACCGACAGCCGAGCCGCTGATAACGATACTCGGTGGCTTAGTGCTAGCGTGAATCAGTGTGACTATTCGCTCTGTTATTTTCCAGCGACTGTCGCAGATACGTTGCTTTTGAGCGGCGCTCCAGCGTTTATCTGCTATCGGTTCACCCGCGAGATTAATGACCCCATCAAAGGTATTGAGGTCATCAAAGCCATCGAGTGTATCTAGATAGGTGATATTCCCTATATCAGTGTGATGAAGCGCTAATTTTGCCGCTTCTGTATTGCGAGTGATAACAGTGACCGTATGCGTTGTCAGGTGTTTGAGTAACTCTTTACCGATAAATCCGGTGCCGCCAGTCAATAGCAAATTCATTCGAGCTTCCCCATCATTTCTTAACCACTTGTTATCTATGAACGATCTAGTCATTTAATTAAATATAGCAATGAAACGAAGCAATTGACTAACAGAAATGACATTCCTTTCTGTTGTGAGAGATCACACATCAATGAGTAATTGTATGCAGATTGTCGTGATGCCAGTTTAGTCACATCTTCTTACATTTTTCTTTGCCATTCTAATCTTATAACAAGAAAACAAGGAGAATTGAGTGCAAGGATTAAAAGCTCTCATCTATGCCATGTTCAACAGCCTTAAAGATCTGTTGCCGATTGTTCTTGTTGTGCTTTTTTTTCAGCTCGTGGTTTTACAAGAACCACTTCCTAATGTCCTATCTATTCTTTTTGGCCTGCTACTTGTCGTCCTCGGGCTCACTTTTTTTGTGTTTGGTTTAGAGATGGGACTTTTTCCTATCGGGGAATCAATGGCTCAAGCGTTTGCGAGAAAAGGAAGTGTGTTCTGGCTCGTTGCGTTTGCATTTTGTTTAGGGTTTGGCACGACCATAGCAGAGCCTGCTCTGACGGCTGTCTCTGCTGAGGCCGCCGAGGTGGCCGCTGAAGGGGGGATGATTGCGATGACAGAAGAAGCGATGCAAGACTATGCCAACGGCTTGAGACTGTCAGTGGCCTTTTCCGTAGGGTTGGCGATTGTTCTTGGTGTGATCAGGATTTTAAAAGGCTGGCCAATACACTGGCTTATCATTGGTGGTTATGTGGGAGTGGTGGTACTTACCTGGTTTGCTCCTGAATACATTATTGGTGTGGCATATGACTCAGGAGGGGTCACTACGTCAACGATTACTGTGCCACTGGTAACGGCGTTAGGCGTCGGTCTAGCAAGCACAATCAAAGGCCGTAATCCGATGCTTGATGGCTTTGGTTTGATTGCGTTTGCATCATTACTTCCCATGATGTTTGTCATGGTCTACGGGATGGTATTGTCATGAATTTCATCACCGAATTCTTAATGACTCTATTGTCGACCATAAGAGATGTCACCCCCATCATGGTGATTATCTTTGGTTTCCAGTTTGCGGTATTGCGAAAGCCGATTGCTCATCCAATTCGAGTCGCTGCGGGTTTTGTTTATGTCATTGTAGGGCTTAGCCTTTTTCTCATTGGTCTTGAAAAAGCGCTATTTCCGCTGGGGGAAACCATGGCGATGCAGTTAACGGACACGACATTCCTTAACGAAGTCAAACTGTCTATTGGCGGCTCATTGCAATGGTTTGATTACTACTGGGTCTACCTATTTGCGTTTTGTATCGGTTTTAGTACCACAATTGCTGAGCCCTCTTTATTGGCCGTCGCGATTAAGGCCAATCAAGTTTCAGGTGGTTCAATTTCTGTGAATGGATTGAGAATCTCGGTGGCGCTCGGCGTGGCTATTGGCATTTCGTTAGGGAGCTATCGAATCGTGGTGGGGGATCCTATCCATTACTACATTATCGCAGGGTATATCTTGGTCGTGATACAAACCTTTTACGCCCCTAAGATGATTGTGCCCCTGGCTTATGATTCAGGGGGAGTCACCACCTCAACGGTCACTGTGCCTTTAGTGACTGCGTTAGGGTTGGGGTTAGCGTCAACGGTTCCAGGGAGAAACCCGATGATTGATGGCTTTGGGTTGATCGCTTTTGCCAGTTTATTCCCCATTATCTCAGTCATGGCCTATGCCCAAATAACCCATTGGTTAAATCAACGTGGGGTGGCGTCTCGTGCAACCTCAAAGGAGAAAGAAAATGCGCTTTAAGTTAATTCTCGCTTTTGTCGAAGACAGTAAAACAGATGGGGTATTAGACGCCGCCAGAGAGGCGGGCGCGACAGGAGCAACGGTGATTAATAACGCCAGAGGGGAGGGACTGAATAAGAAGCAAACCTTCTTCGGACTGACGCTTGAGGTTCAAAAAGATGTCTTATTATTTGTGGTTGAAGAGCATTTGTGTCGACATATCTTGGAAACCATCAGTGAAGTAGGAGAATTTGATCAAACCTCAGGGCAGGGCATTGCGATTCAAATTGATATTGAGGATGCGGTGGGGGTTGCCCATCAGGTAGAAACGCTAACGAAAGTAGTCGAGGATGAACTATGAGTGGACAACAGAAAATCTGCGTTCGGGATGTGATGGCAAATACCTATGTGATGGTTGATGGATTAAAAACGGTTCATGAAGGCATCGTATTGGCAAAAGAGCACCAAGTAAAAGCGCTTGTCGTGAACAAGCGGCATGATGATGATGAATATGGCATTGTACTTATGAATGATATTGCAAAAAAAGTGCTAGCCCAAAACCGCTCATCGCACCGCACTAATATTTACGAGATAATGACGAAGCCGGCGTTGTCTGTGGACCCTAATATGAACGTGAAATATTGTGCACGCTTGTTTGAACGATTTGGTATCAGTCGTGCGCCTGTCATTGAAGCGGGTAAGATTATAGGCATGGTCAGTTACAATAATATTGTCGTGAATGGTATGGCGCGTGACGAATAGCATGAAAAGTGGGTTACAATAGCCACATAAAGTGTGTTGGAGATAGACCCATGAAATTATTTTTTGCCTCAGATCTACATGGTAGCGTAGAGGCTACGCAGCGAGTGCTCGAAGCGTATCAAAAGTCTGGTGCGGCCAATCTTGTGATTCTGGGCGATGTGTTAAATCATGGCCCGAGAAACCCTGTACCTGATAGCTACCATCCCCCTAAAGTGGCTGAATTGCTCAACGCCCATGCGTCTGACATTATTGCCGTCCGTGGTAACTGTGACAGCGAAGTCGATCAAATGCTGCTTGATTTTCCAATGATGGCCGATTACGCGTGGGTAATACTGCCTTCGGGGCAGCGATTGTTTTTAACTCATGGTCATCTTTATAATGCAGCCAAGCGTCTCAAGCTAAAAAAAGGTGACGTGATTGTGCATGGTCATACCCATATCCCAGTTGCCGACTGGGACGAAGAACAAGTGATCTTTAATCCGGGTTCCATTACCTTTCCACGTGACGGGTATGCGGCGAGTTTTGGTTGGCTTGAAGACGAAACCTTGAGTGTTAAGACATTTGACGACGAGACGATTTGTTCGATTAAACTGTAATTAAGTAATTAAGTAATTAAGTAATTAAGTCAGCCAACTAAATGACAGACATAAAAAAACGCAGCCATTGGCTGCGTTTTTTTCGACGTATCTAAATAATTACTTAGTTACGCGTAGTACTGGTGTTTCACCAACAGTAACAGAACCAGAAAGCTTGTTCAGCTCTTTGATTTCGTCCATGTTAGAGATAACAACTGGAGTCAACGTTGATTTAGCTTTTTCTTCAAGAAGAGCTAGATCGAATTCGATAACCGTGTCACCAGCTTTCACTGATTGGCCTTCTTCAGCGATACGCTTGAAGCCTTCACCTTTCAGTTCAACAGTGTCGATACCGAAGTGTACGAATAGCTCAATGCCATCGTCAGATTCGATAGAGAACGCGTGGTTCGTTTCGAAGATCTTACCGATAGTACCGTTTACAGGAGCGACCATTTTGTCACCAGCTGGTTTGATAGCGATACCGTCACCAACAATTTTCTCAGCAAAAACGACATCTGGCACGTCTTCGATGTTTACGATCTCACCAGATAGTGGTGCGATGATTTCGATTGCACCAGCGTCAGCGCTGTCGTCAGATACTAGCTTCTTCAGTTTGTCAAAGAGACCCATGTTGTGCTCCTAAAGGTTTGATTTTATTCTGCTCAATTATATTAGCAGTTTGTCTTTTCTGCGATAAATTTTTCGACGTGCGCTTCAATTTCTGCAGCAGTCGCCATTTCTAGCGCTTCGTCCGCCATAGCTTTTACTTCTGCGAAGTTAGCGTTACGGATAACTTTCTTAACCTTAGGAATAGAAATACCGCTCATACTAAACTCATCTAGGCCCATGCCTAGTAGAAGTAGCGTCGCGCGTTCGTCGCCAGCAAGCTCGCCACACATACCCGTCCACTTACCTTCTTTATGAGAAGCGTCGATCACCTGTTTAATTACGGTTAATACCGCTGGTGATAGTGGGTTGTATAGGTGAGAAATTAGCTCGTTACCACGGTCTACTGCTAGAGTATACTGAGTTAAGTCGTTAGTACCAATACTAAAGAATGAAACTTCTTTAGCAAGGTGGTGAGCAATCGCTGCCGCAGCTGGTGTTTCAACCATGACACCGATTTCAATATCTTCATCAAACGCAATGTTTTCAGCACGAAGTTCTGCTTTATATTCTTCGATTGCTTTTTTCAGCTCACGAATTTCTTCAACAGAAATAATCATCGGGAACATGATGCGAAGCGTACCGTGTGCAGAAGCACGCAGGATACCACGAACCTGGTCACGAAGGATTTCACGACGATCCAAGCTGATACGCACTGCGCGCCAGCCAAGGAATGGATTCATTTCTTTTGGAAGATCCATGTACGGAAGGTCTTTATCACCACCAATATCCATAGTACGGATAATGATAGATTGACCATTCATCGCTTCAGCAACTTCTTTATACGCTTGATACTGCACTTCTTCATTTGGAAGAGAATCGCGGTCCATGAATAGGAATTCAGTACGATATAGACCCACACCTTCACCGCCGTTACGGATAATACCGTCACAGTCTTTTACGGTACCGATGTTGCCACAAACTTCTACACGGTGTCCGTCTAGAGTTTCAGCGTGTAAGTCTTTTAGTTTTGCTAGTTCTTCTTTTTCAGCGAAGAACGATTCACGGACTTGTTTCGCTTCAGCCAATTCAGCTTCAGAAGGATTGATGATGATCTTGTTGTTCATCGCATCCAACACCAACATGTCGCCGTTTTTCACTTGCTTCGTAATATCGTTAGTACCAACGATAGCCGGAAGCTCTAAAGAGCGAGCCATGATTGACGTATGTGAAGTACGGCCACCGATATCGCACGCAAATCCAAGAACATAATCAAGATTGATCTGCGCAGTTTCAGAAGGCGTTAGATCGTAAGCAACAAGAATAACTTGCTCATCGATATCGCTAAGTGAAACGATATTAATGCCTAGTGCATTTTTAACAAATCGAGTACCGATATCACGGATATCAGTGGCACGTTCTTTTAGATATTCATCATCTAAAGATTCAAGTGCACACGCTTGCTCTTCGATTACCGTGTAGATAGCGTAATCAGCTGACATTTTGTCTTTTTTGATGAGAGCTAAGATTTCGTCTTCTAGCTCTTCATCTTCAAGAAGCATAATGTGGCCTTCGAAGATGGCTTCTTTTTCTTCACCAAATGTCTCTAGTGCTTTTTGCTTAACAATCTCTAGCTGAGCTGAAGATTTGTTACGAGCGTCAAAGAAACATTGAACTTGAGCTTCAACTTGGTCATCAGAGATGGCTGTTTTGTTGAGAACAATTTCGTCTTCTTGAAGTAGTAATGCTTTACCAAACGCAATACCAGGAGATGCTAGGATGCCTGAAATCATAGCTTTACCTTAATGTGGTCAAATGTATAAAGAAAGGGTGACTTACTTTGCTATCACTAATGTGTAGCTGAAAGTGCGCGCTAAATCCAATAAAGCCACTTTGCTTAAAACAAAATGGCTTTAGAAGAGTGCTGCTTAGTGAAGCTCGTCCATTAGAGCAACTAGGTGATCTACTGCTTGTTGAGCCTGTGGGCCTTCAGCAGAGATAGTTACGTTAGTACCTTTAACTAGACCTAGAGTCTGTAGCTTGAATAGGCTTTTTGCGCTAGCGCTTTTACCGTTAGAAGTCACAGTGATGTCGGCGTCAAAAGATTTTGCTTCTTTAACGAACTGCGCTGCAGGACGAGTGTGAAGGCCGTTTTCTGCTGTGATTTCTACTTGCTTCTCGTACATTGTTAATACCCCAATTGATTTATTTTATGTTTGTTTTCTTGACTAAAGCGAGCTTAGCGCCATTTATTCGGTTCTGATATAGGACTAAATAGATGACTAAATAAGAACTGCATTGGTCTTGAATTGTAGGACATGATTGCAGTCTTCGCTGTCTACATCTCCTACGACTATCCGTTTATAGCCTATTTATTTTTAAGCTTAAAATAAAACTATCCTGATATTACCAAAGGCTGACAGAGATTCAACAAAAAAGCCCCATAAAGGGGCTTTTTTACAGCAAAATTTGATTTAGCAACAGATTATTGCTGAATCTCTTTATCTGTGAATATGCCTGCAAACAATGCAGAACTTAGGTAACGCTCGCCCGAACTTGGTAGCACGGTCACGATGGTTTTTCCTTTAAATTCAGGTAGTTCAGATAGTTTGTTGGCCGCTACAACTGCTGCTCCTGATGAGATTCCGGCAAGGATACCTTCTTCTTCCATTAGGCGGCGAGTCATTGCAATCGCTTCATCAGATGTTACAAGTTCCACGCGGTCAATAAGCTCTAAATCAAGGTTTTCGGGGATAAACCCAGCACCAATCCCCTGGATTTTGTGTGGTGCAGGTTTGATTTCTTCGCCAGCAAGCACTTGAGTGATGACTGGTGATTCAGCTGGCTCAACAGCAACCGATATGATGGCTTTGCCTTTTTCGCCTTTGATATAACGACTGGTTCCCGTTAGCGTACCACCGGTGCCGACACCCGCGACAAACACATCAATTTCACCGTCAGTCGCATCCCAGATTTCTGGCCCTGTTGTCTTTTCATGAATGGCAGGGTTTGCAGGGTTGTTAAACTGCTGTAGAAGCAGATATTTTTCTGGATTTGAAGCCACAATCTCTTCGGCTTTAGCGATGGCGCCTTTCATGCCCTTCGCGGCTTCGGTTAGTTCTAGATTTGCGCCAAGTGCTTTTAATAGCTTGCGACGTTCTAGACTCATAGATTCAGGCATAGTGAGTGTGAGTTTGTACCCACGTGCCGCTGCTACAAATGCCAATGCGATACCGGTGTTACCACTGGTTGGCTCAACAAGCTCAACACCTGCTTTTAGTTTGCCTGCTTTCTCTGCTTCCCAAATCATGTTGGCGCCGATACGACACTTAACACTGAAACTCGGGTTACGTGCTTCAATTTTTACCAGTACGTTGCCGTTACTTACTTTATTGAGGCGAACCAAAGGTGTGTTACCAATGGTGAGTGAGTTGTCTTCGTAGATCTTGCTCATTATATGTTCCTTCATTCAGTTAACCGTATCGGTCAGCGATTACATGCTAAGAATATGATTTTGTTCGTTGGGGGAGAAGAATTAAATAGTTATATATTATGGAGGAAAGTATGGGAGGTGTGTATTGATGAGGCTCATAGACTTAAAAAAAGCACAAAATCCAGGGCGAACTCGTGGTTGGTTCGTGGATTTTGTGCTTAATTACGTTACTTTCTACGCAAGAAAAAGGCTGCGCTTAGGCTCGCAAGCACCCAAAAGTAAAGCGGCCATGTGCCGGCTTCTCGATACCAGGTTGTACCGTTTGTTGGTGTGACTTCTGTGCGTAAAACGGCGGTCTCAAATTGTGGGATCTGAGCGGTAACCTTACCCATATAGTCCGTTACTGCCGTCACGCCATTATTTGTTGAACGGATGAGCGGAATACCTAACTCTAACGCTCGCATACGCGCTATTTCCATATGCTGTAATGGTCCGATTGAGTGACCGAACCACGCATCGTTAGAGAGAGTGAGAAGATAGTCGGTTTCTGGTGTCACGTTTTGGCGTACTTGTTCATTAAATATAATCTCGTAGCACAGTGCCGCTGCCATGTGCGCACCGTTGGCGACGATATTAGGTTGAACATACGCCCCACGACTGAATGAAGACATGGGTAAATTAAAGAAAGGTGCAATAGGGCGAAGGATATCTTCAAGCGGTACAAACTCACCAAACGGTAGGAGGTGGTGTTTGTGAAAACGTTCATCCATATCCAGTTCATAATCACCATAAGGGGTTTGACCGACGACAAGGATGCTATTGAAGTAACTGTCCGTCTCTGTCTTATTAATGACACCTGTAATGATCGCCGAATCGTTCATTTTCGCAGCAGAATCTAAGTTACTTAGAAATGACGGCAACTCAAACTCCATGGCTGGAATGGCCGCTTCTGGCCAAATGATAATATCAGCATCCCAGTTTTCTCGGCTCAAATCCGTGTACTTCATGATGGTTGGCCAGCGCTGGCTTGGCAGCCATTTTAACGCTTGGTCAACATTACCCTGGATCAGGGCTACGGTTTTAGTACGCGAATTATCAGGGGTGACCCACTCGTAGTGACGTAGTCCAAACCCAACAGAAAAGATGACCAAAGGAATCAGCGCGATCTGCCAGTATTTATTATAAATGGCATAGGCAAGACTACCCGCGGTGAGCAGGATCACAAAGGTAATGAGCTCAACACCGCCCATTGGTGCAAAGCTCGCAAGGGGAGAGTCAATCTGGCTGTACCCCAGCCAAAGCCAAGGGAAACCTGTCATTACCCAGCCACGAGCCCAATCAAAGATGAGCCACAATGCCGGTGCTGCCAATAGGTAGCGAGTTCGGTTGTCTTTGACAAAGAAGCGATTTAGCGACCATGCAAACAGTGCGGAATAAACGGATAGGTAACCGACAAGCAAGGACATCAGGAACACACTAGCAATCTTGGGCATTCCCCCAAAACTGTCAATGCTGACGTGTACCCAGCTAATGCCGGTTGCAAACTGGCCAAGGCCCCAAGCGTAACCAATGAAAAGTGCCTTACGTGCGGTTTGTCCTTGGATAAGCAATAGCAGAGCAAGTGGGCTTAATAATGCAAGCGGCCACCACTGATACGGAGCGAAGGCTAGGGTAGTGCTGGCGCCAACAAAAGCGGCCCCAATGGGCCGCAATAGGCGAAGATTATTCTTCATTTAATGATGGTCTCACTTAACCGGTGAACATCGTGCTGTTATTCTTCAGCACTGGGTGTAACCTCAAGATCGGGAATGGTCACTTGAACTTGTACGACGCGACGATTATCAGCGGCAGTTACTTTAAAGCTATAGTTTTCTATCTCAACCACTTCCCCTCTTACAGGTAGGTGACCGAACGCTGTCATGATCAATCCACCGACGGTATCGACTTCTTCATCACTGAAGGTAGAACCAAAGGTGTCATTAAACTCTTCGATTGTTGTCAGTGCTTTGACGGCAAACGTATGTTTGCTGAGCTTTCTGATATCGAGTTCATCATCGTCATCAAACTCATCTTCGATTTCGCCGACAATTTCTTCTAGGATGTCTTCAATGGTCACAAGACCTGAAACACCACCGAATTCGTCGACAACGATCGCCATGTGATAGCGTTCCTCTCGGAACTCCTTAAGCAAGCGGTCAACCCGTTTACTTTCTGGCACGACGACGGCAGGGCGAATGACTTCTTCAATGTCAAAAGGGGCACTATTGGAGCCCAAATAGCGGAGTAGGTCCTTAGCTAAGAGAATACCTTCCACATGGTCTTTGTCTTCGCTAATAACTGGGTAGCGAGAATGCTGTGCATCAGTCATTAGTCCAATCAATTTATCGAAGTCATCAGAACGTTCGATAGTGACCATTTGTGAGCGAGGCAGCATGATATCACGCACTCGCATTTCGGAAATTTCCATGACACCCTCGAGCATATCGCGTGTGTCATGGTCAATTAGGTCGTTAATCTCAGAGTCACGGATGACATCGACTAATTCTTGGCGATCTTTTGGCTCACCTTGAAATATTTGACCTAGGCGCTCAAAGAAGGACTTTCTACTCGGACCTTCAGATTTTTTGCTGTTTCCCTCGGGGTGAGAGGGAGAAGACTCTTCGTTCATGATTTCTCAATTCAGAATGCTATCAGACGTGTGATAGCGCACATAAGAAGAGGCGGAGATGCCTCTATTGTTTCTCTGCTATATAAGGGTCTTCAAATCCCATATCTAGCATGATTTCGGTTTCTAAAGCTTCCATTTCGTCGGCTTCATTATCGTCAATATGATCATAACCTAGCAGATGAAGGCTGCCGTGTACAACCATATGTGCCCAGTGTGCAGTTTGGCTTTTTGACTGCTCTTTTGCTTCTTTTTCGACAACTTGGCGACAAATAACCAGATCACCGAGCAAACTAATCTCGATTCCTGGCGGTGCTTCAAACGGAAAAGACAGCACATTAGTTGATTTGTCTTTGCCACGATAGTCGTGATTCAACTGGTGACTTTCTTCCTCATCCACAATTCTCACTGTGAGTTCAGCGTCTTTTTGAAATGGAGTGATTGTTTTGTCTAGCCAGTGCTGAATATCGGCTTGCGATGGTAACCCTTCTTCAGATTCGACCGCTAGCTGTAGATCAAGTTCAATGCTCATTATTCACCTGCCGATGGCGTTGTATTGGTTGTGCCATTATTTGCGGCGCTGTTATTGGCCTTAACTGCATCATATTCTTCGCGACGACGACGCTCAATTTCTTTACGAGCTTTTTGGTCTTCAGATTCCCACTTTTCATAGGCATTAACGATGCGAGCCACCACTGGATGTCGAACCACATCATCAGCTTGGAAGAAATTGAAACTGATCTCGTCAACATCACTTAACACTTCGACGGCGTGGCGTAGACCCGATTTAGCGCCACGAGGCAAATCTATTTGAGTGACATCACCAGTAATGACGGCGCGAGAGTTAAATCCAATACGCGTGAGGAACATTTTCATTTGTTCAACGGTTGTATTTTGGCTTTCATCTAGAATGATGAAGGCGTCGTTGAGGGTACGTCCGCGCATGTAGGCTAAAGGTGCGACCTCAATGACATTACGCTCAATGAGCTTTTCGACACGCTCAAAGCCCAGCATTTCAAACAATGCATCATAGAGTGGGCGCAAGTATGGGTCGACCTTCTGGCTTAAATCACCGGGTAAGAAGCCGAGTTTTTCGCCTGCCTCAACAGCAGGGCGAGTAAGCAAAATACGACGAATTTCTTGACGCTCGAGTGCATCAACGGCGGCAGCAACCGCAAGGTAGGTTTTACCCGTACCTGCCGGGCCAATACCAAAGCTGATATCATGCGTCACCATATTGACGAGATATTGCCCTTGGTTAGGCGTACGAGGCTTAATAATGCCTTTTTTAGTGCGAATAAATACTTCTTTACCGTGAGCCAACTCAGATTCAGCGGTTTGCTCAAGGACACCGGATTCTTTCACCGCTAGGTGAATTTGGTCAGGTTCAATATCAGGGAACTGACCACGAACTGGCGCAGTATCAACATATAATGATTTGATGATATCTAACGCAGCTGCAGTGGTATGTGGTTTACCCACAATGGTGAAAAAGTTGCTGCGATGATTGATTTCTACGCCCAAACGGCGTTCTAAGTGCTTGATATTGTCATCGAAAGGACCGCATAAACTAGAAAGGCGGCGGTTATCAGAGGGCTCTAGGTTAATCTCTAAGGTAACTATTTTATTACTCAATGTGGCCTCACATATGCCCTTTGGGCGATGTATAGAGCCCGATTGAGACCGGGCTCCTCATTAGGAGTTAAGGCGTAAAGGTTGCCACACCTAACTCATCTTCGCGACGAGTTTTTTCCATCATTTCTGTTGGAGACGTCACAACACGAAGATCGATATCTTTTTCAGTACGGAGTAACTCGCCTCGAAGAGAGTTTGCGAAGACATCAACGATTTTCACGTCAACAAACTGACCAATTAAATCTGCGCTGCCTTCAAAGTTAACCACTCGGCTATTCTCTGTACGACCGCGAAGCTCCATTAGGTTCTTCTTAGAAGGGCCTTCAACCAAGATTCGTTGCTCAGTGTCTAGCATTAGACGAGAGTATCGCATAGCTTGTGAATTCACCGTTTGTTGAAGCTCAGCCAGGCGATCTTTTTTGGTTTGCTCAGAAAGATCGCAAGGATAATCTGCTGCAGGTGTCCCTGGGCGTGGTGAGAAAACAAAGCTAAAGCTCATATCAAAATCAACGTCTTTGATCAGCTTCATTGTGTCTTGGAAATCTTTGTCGCTTTCACCTGGGAAGCCAACGATGAAATCAGAACTAATTTGAATACCTGGGCGCGCTTTTCTCAACTTACGAATAATCGATTTATATTCGATGGCAGTATGAGGACGTTTCATCATGGTCAATACACGATCTGAGCCACTTTGGACCGGAAGGTGAAGGAAGCTGACTAGCTCTGGCGTATCTTCATACACCGCGATGATATCGTCGGTAAATTCTAATGGGTGACTGGTCGTAAAGCGAATACGGTCGATACCATCAATGGAAGCGACAAGACGCAATAAATCAGCAAATGAACAAATATCACCATCGTGCATTGGACCACGGAACGCATTGACGTTCTGACCTAGAAGGTTGACTTCACGAACCCCTTGCTCAGCAAGTTGTGCGATTTCAAAAAGCACGTCATCCATTGGGCGGCTAACTTCTTCGCCACGTGTATACGGTACGACGCAGTACGTGCAGTACTTTGAACAACCTTCCATAATGGAAACGAAGGCTGTTGCGCCTTCAGCGCGTGGCTCTGGAAGGTTGTCGAACTTTTCAATCTCTGGGAAAGAGATGTCCATTACTGGCGCTTCATCGCTTTGAGAGCGACGAATCATTTCTGGTAGACGGTGAAGGGTTTGTGGACCAAAAATTACGTCAACAAACGGAGCACGTTTACGGATGTGATCGCCTTCTTGGGTTGCGACACAACCACCAACACCAATCACGACACCTTCTTTTTTGTCTTTAAGTGTTTTCCAACGACCGAGTTGATGGAATACCTTTTCTTGTGCCTTTTCGCGGATTGAACAGGTATTCAAAAGTAAGACGTCTGCTTCCTCAGGCACATCTGTCAGCTCATAGCCGTTTGCAGCATTAAGCAGGTCGGCCATTTTTGATGAATCGTATTCGTTCATCTGGCAACCCCAGGTTTTAATTAGCAGTTTCTTACTCATCACTATCGCTCGTCAGTTATTTAAATTTGGTAGAACTATTGTTTAAATTATAGCCGCCATCTCGGCGGTAAGCGGCGTATTGTACTGCTTTAAAAACCGCCTGACTAGTAGTAGCAAGAAAACTCTTTGAGCGCTTATGTCATCAATGATGCATGACAAAAATAGCCTCTGCATATGTAAGGAAATTTAGTGAAAATTACTCGCCCTTTGATGGTACGAACCGTACAATAAAAATACGTAGAATTCAGGGTAGTAGTGAACAATGGAACAGTTTGAAATCGTTGTCGTTGGTGGTGGAATGGTTGGCGCAGCCGTTGCAATTGGTTTTGCAAAGCAGGGGCGTTCGGTGGCTTTAGTTGAAAAATTCGAGCCTAAGGCCTTCGACGCTGCCCAACCCATGGATCTCAGGGTATCGGCTATTTCTCAACATTCCGTGGATCTACTCACGCAACTCGGCGCTTGGGATGAGATTGCCGCCATGCGGACCTGTTCATATTCTCGACTGGAAACTTGGGAAGCAGAAGAGTGTCGGCTTCGTTTTCATGCCGAGTCACTAGGGCTTGAACGACTTGGCTACATTGTCGAAAATCGATTGATTCAGCTGGGGCTGTGGTCTCAATTCGCTCAGTATAGCAACTTGAACGTTATTGATTCTGATGGCTTAGATTCGATATCGTATAATGGAGAGCTCAATACACTGTTACTTGAATCGGGTAGGCAACTTGAGACCTCGTTTGTTGTGGGGGCCGATGGAGCGAATTCGAAAGTGCGACAAGCGGCAGGTATTGGCATTACCGCATGGGATTATCGTCAAGAGTGTATGCTCATCAACGTAGAAACGACGCTGCCGCAACAAGATATCACTTGGCAGTGGTTTACACCTTCTGGGCCTCGCTCGTTTCTGCCGCTTTGTGGCCACCAAGGCTCACTAGTGTGGTATGACTCTCCAAGAAGAATTAAACAGCTCAAGGCGATGACACCTAAGCAGTTAAAGCTTGAAATCCAGCGTTGCTACCCTGCAGAGCTCGGAGAGATAGAGGTTTTGGCTCATGGTTCATTTCCATTAACACGCCGTCATGCACAGCAATACGCTAAGCACGGTTGCGTTTTGGTTGGTGATTCTGCCCATACTATCAATCCACTAGCAGGCCAAGGCGTTAACCTTGGCTTCAAAGATGTCGAAGCGCTCATACGGTTATCAGAGGGGCAGGCTTTAAGTTCTAAAGTTCTTAGTAAGTATGAGTTACATCGACGTCCAGATAACTTGTTGATGCAAACGGGTATGGATGTCTTTTATAAGGGCTTTAGTAATACGCTTTCGCCGCTGCAGTTTGCCCGTAATGCCCTACTTAAACTTGCCGAGCACTCGGGGCCGATTAAAACTCAGGTCCTTCGTTATGCGATGGGACTTAAGTAAAATGCGCTGTTAAGTCGGGGTATCCTCGTCATTACAACGTTATTAAGAGTGTCCAATGAGTACACAAACCGGGTTTGCTAGTGCCAGGGTCTCTGGCATCAGTGTGGGCTGACCTGTCTTTTTATCTAAAGAGAAGAAGGCAAGGTTATTGGAGTGTTGGTTGGCGGCAATGAGATATAAGCCATTTTGAGTGATGCCGATATCCCTTGGGAATACCCCATTACTAGCCACGTAACCTTGATAGCTAGGGGCAGATTGGCTCGTGATATCAAACCAACTGATCACGGACTGACCACGCCCAGTAATGTAGACATAGCGTTCATCTGGTGACAGTTTGATCGCGCCAGCCGCTTCCTTGCATTCGTGTTCAGGGAAGCCTTGTTGTGAATGAATTACCCGCCATTCCCCTCGACCCTTTCTTTCAATCACACACAGCGTCTCATCTAATTCACACAATACAAAGCCAAACAAACCGTCTTGGGTAAATACCAGGTGCCTTGGCCCACTTCCTGAAGGAAGTGAGAGCCGTTGCTGGTGAATAATATTATTTGAAGCATAGTGGTAAAAATTGAGTTCATCGATCCCTAGGTCGACGGTGACCAGTGAATTAGAGCGAGGAACAAACATCAGCTGATGACCATGTGGGCTCTGTTGTCGAGTCGGATGCTGGCCTTTCCCTGTGTTGTGAATCGATGCTAACTGATGCCCTATATGCCCAGTTGAGGTCAGACTAAATATGTCAAAACTGCCGGAACCATAATGTGAAACACCAAGGAATTGATGGCATTCGGACAAAGACACATGACAAGGGTAATCGCCTTGGAGTAACGTGATCGCTTGCTCAGTCATCGTGTTATCGAAGAAATACAAGGCGGTATTATCTTTGTGACTCTTTTCTGAAATAGCGTAGAAGCCGAGGGGAGATTGAGCAATATAAGATGGACTATCGACGTTAGAAACACGAAGTACGGTATTTGGTTTATCCGCCTCTAGATTCATCATGATCTGGCTAAACCCAGGCTGAACGCCTTCAGTATACTGCCCAACGGTTAGTGGGATGGTTGACTTCGACATATAACTTCTTTTGTTTGTGATGATGAATCACCAGAGTGAGGGAAGTTTGATGTAAAAAGTAGTGGAGGCGAGCGATTATGTGAGGGATGACAAAGCGTTAATCTAAACCTTGTTCGTTCAGAGTCACTGGGGTTTAAAACGAAAAAATAACTGGGGTTAAAACGAAAAAAAGTCCGTCAAATGACGAACTTTCTTGATAATGGTGCGGTCGGAGAGACTTGAACTCTCACACCTCTCGGCGCCAGAACCTAAATCTGGTGCGTCTACCAATTCCGCCACGACCGCAGCAAAGCTTTTCAACCTAAGTACAGACTTAGAGAAGAATATATAGTTAAGAAGAC
>NZ_JBFROV010000029.1:0-2532 GCF_041471725.1 Vibrio sp. 10N.261.51.F12
TAACTGATCGGCATTACCGCTTATGCGGCTTTTTTTAACGCTGAGTTCAACTCATGCACTGACTCACTTAGTGCATCAAATAGCCCTTCACTCCATTCAAGAACATTTGTGTTGATATCATCACCAATAACAAACCCATCAATCGCTCAACAGCCTTAAGACCGCGTTCACCCAATAGTTTGTGGAAGAAGCTATAGAACATTAAAATAAAGAAAGTCGCCCCCCAAGCAAGCAACACCGCGACAGATAACTCTGCGAGATTATCGGGATGTTGCGTCGATAAGAGTAGAATCGTTGCGATCACTGACGGCCCAGCAATCATTGGAATTGCCATCGGAACAATGAAAGGCTCTTCACCCGCCGCCAACCCAGTCACGCTGCCGGCTTGTGGAAAAATCATCTTAATCGCAATGATGAAGAGGATAATTCCCCCAGAAATGCTTAATGTTTCAGGCTCAACATGAAGAAAGCTTAGGATACCTTTCCCAGCAAATAGGAATAACATCAAGATCGCAAGCGCAACACAAAGCTCTCGAATCAACACCATACGTCGACGCTTAGGGTCAAGGTGTTTGAGTATGGATAGTATGATAGGAAGGTTGCCAAGCGGGTCCATAATAAGAAACATCATGGTCGCTGCAGATAATATGTCCATGGATTAAAGCCTGCTTGCGGGAGAAATTCGCGTGAGTATAGCAGGCTTATTGATTATCGCTTAATGAGAACAAACTCGCTCAACATTGAGCTGCCACAGGCCTTGTTGTTCAATGATTTTTTGCTTCTCAATGAAGAAGCTTAGTAGTGTCTCTAAGTCAAAACCTTCTCGGCTACATGTTCGAAATTCAGCATTTTTACCAAATTGATCGTGAACTGCTGTGACCAAGTCATCACGAGTCATCGCTTTGTCACGGAGTAAATTAAGTACTTTATGAGCATGGATTGCTGTCGTCATTATGGTATTCCCATTGAAATTGTATGCCGGAATATTACCCGTAATCCCTAAAAGAGGAATGATCTACCGCAAGCCAAGCTCACAAAACACCCGGAACGATAGCAGAGGAGACAATCAACGCATGAGAAAGGTAATAGCTTCCAGAGATTCCATATCGGGCTCGACCACTTCGAAAGTGGTACTTGTCCAAGCCCCACATCATGGCAGACGCACTAAGACATAAACTACCTAAAAAGGCCTGCAGGGTACGCCAGTCAAGATGAAACAACCAGACTTCCCCTGCCGCGCACATTACATTAATTAAGGATACCCCCATCACTGCCACTGGTAGCAGAAAAGAGTCAAGGCGAGGAAGAAGGAGGAAAAAGGTAACAATAGCGATACACAATAATAGTGCTGGTAACCACAACACAAACTGGCTTTGTACCTGCCCCCAAAAGCCCACGCTATACACCACTTGCGCAACGATATAACCGATAAAGCTAACTTTATTGAATCGGGCTTGTTGTTGGCCAAGGTCGCTGATTAAAAAAATACCTAGCCCTAGAGCTAACCACCATTGGTATTCGTTGATACCGTCGGTGTTAAGCAGTAGCACTAGCAATAATCCATGAGTGACCGCACTAAAGATGACACTTCGAGTTTTGTCACCCTTTTCAGCAGCAAAAATAAATAGCAACGACGATAAACCTATCGCAAGCCAACTCCACATAATTACACCTAGTTCTTATTATCTAAACCAGTGTAAGAAGCTCGATTTTCATGTCCAGTAGTTAGACTGAAAAGTTGGACTTGTCTTAGATTAAATAAGTTCAACATTGACAGGCTTTGTTTTTCTTCAACGCATTCCAAGACGTGTCATTTAAACAAAAATAATTAGCAAACGTTTGCATCGAGAATTGGTTGCCAGTACTTTACGAGTATGAATAGCCAATCTTATTTATCACGCCAAATCCCCCAATAATAAAGCACTATCCTTAGAAAAATATAAAGCTAACCACATGTTAATTAATGCTTTTAAAGAAAAAATGTGCAGCAAATTCTGTTACGACCTAGCTTCGAATGTATCGCTTTAAAGCTATACATTCTGTTGTAAAATATCCATCGCATCAGACTGAAAAATCTCAATCGATAAGAATTTAGATAAAGTCGCCACCTTCAACCACAACAAACAAAGGCTACACCCATTACATAGACCAAAACCTCAAAACAACAAGGCCAATAATGAATCAGTTAAAAACCCCACAAAAATCACTTTAAAACAATAACTTAAAATGCAATTTCGAACAAAATACGCCAAAGAGCAAATAGTAATCTTGATAAAAACACTGTTTCTTTTGTCAAAACAACCACATTTAAGGAAGAAAACTGTCATAAACAACCGCTACGATAAGTTTGTATTGCAAAGACATCAAAAACCATGCTATTCTTATTAACGAACTAACAAATTAATAAAGGAGCAGTGTTATGATTTCATCTTCTCAAAAGCAAGGATTAGTAATGATCGCCGTCGTACTAGGTCTAATGACACTGCCGATGCTTTACTAGTTTTAACCATATTGACATAAAAAAAGGGACGC
>NZ_JBFROV010000029.1:3209-25162 GCF_041471725.1 Vibrio sp. 10N.261.51.F12
GCGTCCCTTTTTTTATGTCATTGATTTTACTTGGAAAGGATATGCAGTACCTTCTCCCAGTGGATATAATAAAAACCCATCGCCATGATTGTGATTAACGCCATTAACCACACAGCAGCACGCCAAACAAATCGACTGCTTCTTGGTGTCAGCTCTTGTTCACATTCAGCACAAGTGCGCATAAAGCTACGTTTATCATCAAGTTGATAGTCATCTTCATGCACTATCTTATTGCGAATGGTCGCAATATATCTCAGTTTACCCACTACATCATGAGGCAATCGTTCTTCACAACTTGTAATGAGCTGATGCAACCCTTTTCCATCAGCTCGATACTGTTGTCGCAATAGTTTTTCTATGCGCCGTGTTTGCAACACCACGCTTTCAATATCTGACATATGCTTCCCTCCCACAACCAGCACAATGTGTGGAGCCGAAATCTCGCTGGCTAATCCTCTGCACACTCATTATTGCATTGTTATCTATTTGTATCAGAATTTCGACAACTGTTGGGTAAATTCAAGTAAAGATTTAAGCCTAAGCCAATAAGATTTTGTGTGATATGACCCCAAATTTGAAGCAAATCAACTAATTTATCCATATTTTCTACGATTTTTATGCGATCTTTACCCCATTGTGCTTTGGGTTCGGAGAGAGTATATGCCTATTTCATTAGTGATTGCCGTTGCAGTATTAATTATCATTACTGCTTTTCTATTTTTTCAAACTCAAAGACAGCACGTCCATGGTGTTAATGCTCCAGAGCAAAAAATCGCCATCACTATTTTAGATAAACAGATCATCCCAACACCAGAGCCAACAGACGATGACGAGTACTGGGTCTACGTCCAAAAAGGCAGCTTTGGCATAAAACGAGAGTTCCAGGTCGGTGTTCATTATTATCATCACTTAACCCCGGGCGATAAAGGCATACTGACTTACCAAGGTGATAAATTTTTGCACTTTTCGTTAAGTCGTTAGACAAGGATGGCGATAATAAGTCATTAAATTAATGGGTTAATGCTAATCAATTTACCCTTTGAGTGAGTCATGCTAGCGTAGTGCTATTAACGAACAAGGATGTCAGCTCATGCCGAACAAGTCTCATCATTATTCATGGTGGTTACCACTACTTTTTGCTTACGCGTCCACGGGTTGCAGTGCGGCTTACCAAGGTAAAGTCAATGACGCTGAAGTTCATCTCGTGGATTATTTTCAGCGCTCTGAGGGCGCTCAAGCACTGATCGATAATATGGATATGCTTGATATCGATCATGCCTATGTAATGGGCCTCCCTGTCATAAAAAAATGGGACCACTCTCAACCCAAAGCACCGCGTTTCGTTTATGGTGATGATGCACCGGTCTATTACTACTCCCACACCGATGAACTAGTGGCGAGAGAAGTGGAATCATTGCCTAAAGCACAACAAGATCGCCTCCATCCTTTTCTTAGCGGTTTCAACACTACCGATCTCAATGCCGCTGAGTACATTGAACGAGAACTGACGTTTCGCCCTAACTTTTGGCAAGGCATCGGTGAGGTCATTACGAGGCACGATCACCTCACCGCGTTAACTGCAGATGAAAAGCCACGAGCGAACCACCCCGCTCTGCACAAAGTCTATGAAGTCGCTGCTCGATATGATCTCCCCGTCCTACTGCATGCCAATATTACCTCACAGCGAGAAAATGAACCCCTGTACATCGAAGAGCTCACTCAAGCATTGGAACAGCACCCGGAGACACGATTTTTGTGGGCACATGCGGGAACCACCAGCACACTAACCAGAACCATTGATATGCGCTTCCTCTATCAAACTGTGGCCTCGTTACTCAGTAAACACGACAATTTATACATCTTAGCCTCGTGGTCATTGATCGATGTTGTTATGCCAAAAGGACAATTAGACAGGCGCTGGGTATCACTCATCGAAGCGTATCCAGAGCGGTTTATGATTGGAAGTGATGTGGTGGGTGCATTTGGTTATCAAGAGACCGCGTTAAGTACCTGGGACCCGGTCCTATCGGCGTTACCTGCGCATGTCGCCGAAAAAATGGCTTACCAGAATATGCTATCGGTATTACCTAGTCAGCACAAAAATGAAAAACAATAGTGAGAGACGTGAAAATCAATGACCATCAATGGCTTGTACATCTTGACTCCAGCGCTGTGCGTCAGCCAGCGCTGAATACACGGATTGCTGAGTGAGCCCTAAGGTTTGCCGATGTTGCTCCATGCCATCCCAATCAGCCACCTCAAAGCACTCCTCTAATGCCAATAATTGGCCATAAGGCCCTTCACGTTGAAGCAGCGCGCCCTTAATCTCACAACATAATGGCAGCTGCTTAATGAGCTTATCCAACGATAGGTCCATCAATGCGTCCAAAATGGAAAATAATCCAATCATAAACGCTTGGTCACGATGCTGGGTGAACGGCGGGTACTTGGTCATCAAACGACAAAACTGGGCTCGTTGTAGCGAAAGCTCATACAGCGCTTTGGGCTTGGTGCTAGAAATAAATGAGGCCACCGTCAAGGAAACAAATAGCTTAAGTTTATCTTGACCCAAGTAAATCAGCGCCTGACGAAAAGAGGTGATCTCCGCTTCCAAGCGAGGGTTCATCGTATTAACAAATTGCAGTAACTTGTAGGACAGTACCACATCTTTAGCGACGATTTTTTCTACCTGATCAAAGTCTACCTCTGATAGACATACCTGTTGGAATAACTCCATAGCCACCAGCTGTGCAGCACTGATATACACTTGCTTTTGCATAATAGGCTTACTAAAGAAGAAACCTTGGAAAAACTTAAAGCCCGCTTGCTTGGTTAATATAAATTCCTGTTCCGTTTCAACCCGCTCAGCCAAGTAATGGCGAGTACTTCCTTTCTGCTTTTGCTGCTGAACAAAGGTGCATGCTTTTTCGACCCCCATGGCCATAATATCGAGCTTCACAATATGAACAAATGGAAGAAACGGCTCCCAAGCCGAGGTATACACAAAGTCATCAAGCGCGATGGTGTAGCCCTCGCGATATAGCTCACGAACCGCATCATATAGCTCTTGATTTGGCGTGCAGGTCTCGAGTACTTCTACGACGACTTTCTCTTTGGGTAGCATGAGTGGTAGGCGTCGTATCAAGCTTTGATGAGGGAAATTAATAAAGCATCGAGAAGAAGAGATGATGGGGTTTGTGCCAAGTGACAGGTAGTTCTCTGTAATCAGCCTATATGTCGCTCTATTTGCTTCAATGTGCCCAGGGAAGGCATTGTTATCACCGTCTCGAAACAGCAGTTCATAGCCCAATGTATGGCGACGAGCATTAAATATAGGTTGGCGAGCGACATAGGTGGTATTCATGACTGCAACAGTCGCACTAAGACTTCGCCGCTGCAAGTAACGCACCACAGCCAATAAACATAGAACCAAACACCTTGTTTATCTTAGCCATTACTCGGCCAGAGCGAATATAGCGCCCCATCCGAGAAGCTAAAGAGGTGTAGCCCAACATGACGGTAGCATCAATCACAACGGTCGTTGCCCCTAAGATCATCAATTGTGTGACTTGGTTACCAGTAGGGTCAATAAATTGCGGAAACAAGGCCACTAAAAAGACCACTGACTTCGGGTTGGTCAGGTTAATGAGCACCGCACTGCGTAACAATGTCCACGTCGACCGCGTATCATGTGAGGCATCCGCTGTTAAGCTTGAGGTGTCTCGCCATTTTTGGATCCCTAACCAAATGAGGTACGCCACACCTACCCATTTGATAATGGTAAAGGCCATCGCCGATTTTGCTATCAGCGCACCAATACCCGCGCCAACTAAAATGATGTGAAATGCCAGCCCGATCTGCAAGCCTGCAATTGCAGCAAGAGATTTTCGAGTCCCGTAATTAAGACCATTACTGATCGAATTTACCGTACCAGAGCCCGGTGCCAGGCTAAAAACAATAGCGGTGACAACATAAGCAAGCCAAACATGATAATCCATTGCATTTCCTTACGACTGATTTACTCTTATCAGCAGAAGAGTATTTATTCTGTTTTCGACTCGAGACTAAACGGGGTCGTCAATTGATAGTCCAACACTACACACAGGTTAATTAATGACCGACTCAAATTTAGTTAGCAACCCTTATACTCAAGAGCAGGATTTTGAGCAAGTTATTCACGCACAAATAGCAGATTTTTGGGCGTGCCGCCACGAAGGGCGAGAGAAAACCAAAGATGGTACCAGCCTTTATTGGTGCAAGTTAACCAACCCAAACCATCGTAAAGCCTTAGTTGTCGTTAATGGTAGAATCGAATCGGTATGGAAATATCAAGAGCTATTCTATGACTTTTATCAGCTGGGTTACGATATTTATTCCTTTGACCATCGTGGACAAGGAATGTCGACTCATCTCGCGCCGAACCCTGAGATGGGCCATATTGGCGAATTCTCAGATTACCTAGATGACATGCAGCTATTGCTTAGCAAGTTTGATCTCCAACACTACGAAGAAAGGCACTTGCTTGCTCACTCGATGGGCGGCGCTATTGCTACGCGCTATATCCAGACTCGACCTGAGCATAACTTCGATAAAATAGCCCTTAGTGCGCCTATGTACGGCGTCAATGTCCCTTGTTATTTCAGACCATTCGTCACAACCGTCGCCCAAATCATGACGGCAGTATATCCCGTGCCTACCTATGCACCGGGCTATCAAGGCTATATTGCTAAGCCCTTCGATATCAATCCATTATCACAAAGCGAGGTGCGTTATCGCTGGTTTAGAGATCTTTACGAGCAAAAACCAGAACTAAAGATTGGCGGTCCAAGCACCCGCTGGGTATGGCAAGGATTGATAGCGGCCAAGCAGTGCACTCAGCAAACCAGACAAGTGAAGATTCCACTGTTGTTGCTTCAAGCTGGCAGCGACATGATCGTCAACAACGACGCACAAACACACTTCATTCGTAAATTACACAAAACGAACAAGCTGGCAAAGATAAACGTCATTGAAGGTGCTAAGCATGAAGTGTTGTTTGAAAAAGATGTGTATCGAAATCAAGCGATGGAGGCGATTGACGCATTTTTCAATCCCGCCTCTAGCGCATAATGATACCGTTCGTATTTTGGGTAAATGAGGAAAGTTTTATGTGGCCTGTTTACCCTCTTTTTCTCAAGAAGATTGCCATACAATAAGGTCTGTAGATAATTTCTTCGCCCATCATCGTTAACTTACAGAGAGACCTATGACTCTTCAATCTAACTCCATCCATATCGTTGCTTCTGATCTAGACGGCACACTGTTAGCGCCAAACCACCAGCTCAGTGACAATACCAAACAAACGTTAAAAGCATTGCACGCTAAGGGCTACACCTTCATATTTGCGACAGGCCGACATCACGTCGATGTCTCTGGTATCAGAGAGTCCGTTGGGATACCCGCGTATATGATTACCTCAAATGGTGCTCGCGTACACGATGAGCTAGATAACCTGCTTTACAGCCAAGATTTACCAGAAGACAAAGTGCAGTCCGTCGTTGATGTCCTCAAAACTGACCCCGGCTTGTTTATTCATTTATACCAAAACGAGCAATGGTTACTGAATAAAGAAGATGAAACATTGGCAAAGTTCCACACCGACACTGGTTTTACATACCAGCTATTTGACGCAGATAATGCCCCAAATACAGGTATCGCTAAAATATTTGTTACCGACGAAAACCGAGACCACGAGCGACTCGTCCTACTAGAAGATGCGCTTATCGCTAAATTTGGCGACACGTTAAATATCGCATTCTCAACCCCATGGTGCCTAGAGGTTATGGCTCATGATGTATCGAAAGGCGAGGCACTCAAAGCTGTCGCTGAAAAGTTAGGGCTTGGTCTTGAGAACTGTATCGCGTTTGGTGACGGTATGAATGATGCTGAAATGCTGACCATGGCGGGCAAAGGTCTTGTCATGGAGAATGCTCACGAGAAAGTAAAAAAAGCACTGCCAAACAATGAAGTAATAGGCACCAACGCTGACGATGCTGTTGCTGAATACCTAAAACAACACCTTATTTCACGCGGCTAGAATTACCACTCCTGTGCTCACCCCTATAGGTTTAGTCACCTACTTATGGGCATGGGAGTCTTTTACTTCTTTTGTCTTTGATTAACGCAAGTCTAATCTTACTGGCTAACTCGCGCGAAGACATGCCAACTCACTCCAAGACCTAGCGGTTCACTCCAAAATATCGCTATTCATTCCAAGACACCCCTGCTCGCTCTAAGATAGCGGTCCACTCCGACGGACGGACTGGCATCACCGATAGACGGTTTCCTCGCTTTACCAATGGCATACCACTCAATTCAGGCATCGACTTAAGCACGCTAAGTGGCACCACTCGATTGAACTTTTCCACAAATTCAATATCTACCATTAACCAACGCGGATTATCGAGTGTGGATTTGGGATCGTAATAATCACTGTCGACATTAAATTGAAAATGGTCAACATAGGCCTCTTTAGTGATCTTGGCCAAACCAGCCACACCAATGTGCTTACAAGATGAATGGTAGATGAGCACCCTATCGCCGACGCGCATCTCATCTCGCATCATATTACGAGCCTGATAATTACGGACGCCCTCCCAACAGGAAGCGCCTTTTACTCGCAACGTATCAATAGAAAATTCATCCGGCTCTGTTTTGAATAGCCAATATGCCATAATAGTCCTTGTTTACATCGACTCACGAAGGGAAGTATTTAATGAAAATGTCACGGTTAACACTCGCAGTACCGCTGGTATTATTACTGCAAGCGTGTTCATCTTTCAATACCGCATCCAATGACACAGCCAAACCTGCAGAGCCACGCGCGGAACTTAAGCGTCCAGAGACGGTGGTTCCTCAAACTTATCTCATACGCGGCCAAGCTATCGTCGGGCATGAATCGAGAACAATAAAGCCCTGTGGTAGTGCTCAGCAGTATTGGTTAGAGCTGCCTAAGGAAGCTCGTGAAGCGGCAGAGAAACTATCGAAGGCCCCTTATCAAACTCTTTATGCCGAAGTCATTGGGTATCTTGAGGCTCCTAGCCATCGAGGCTTTGACTCAGATTACACCGGCCGCTTTGTGGTAAAGCAGGTCAATATGATCACCGCAGAGAACCCAAAACGCTGCGATCAACCTCTGAGACCCACTCAAGTCTTAGGTAACGAGCCATTCTGGAATCTCACGTTCGAAAACGCTGAACTGGCACAATTTAGTCAGATGGGCGAAGACCGACAGCCACTAAGACTAGAATCAAAACAAATTACACAGAACACTCGTCGTTACGAGTTTGATGACGCAAGCCTCACCATGACGGGCAAACTTTGCAATGACACGATGAGTGATACACTTTACGGCTGGAGCGCCGCATTCGTGATGGGTGACCGGTCTCGCCAAGGCTGTGCAACCGTCTCTAATCGTGATAGCACCCTAAGCTGGGTCGATACCTACACGGCGCAGTCTGCAGAAAACACTGGCTTCACGGTTTCCATGACACTCAATGCCGATCATACGGCCATTACTCGCTATGACTACGCAGATCAATCACCCGCAACTGAAGAGCGTGGTTTTTGGCAGCAACTCAATAATAAGCAGGTACAAGTCGTGATGACACGTCACCAGCAACAATATCTGGTTTCTCAGCGAATTTTTGACCGTCAAGATGACGCATTAGTGACAACACAAGAAAAGGTTGGCGATATTCTCTACCCCATCAGTAACGGTGGCCTAACACTCTACAAAAGTCGATGATAATGAATGAGCCTCTCGTGATAACCACACCGTGCCGACAGTGTGGTTTTATTCACAACTGTTATTGCGCGACGATCCCAGCGATCAATAGCGATCTTATGGTTACCTTATTAACGCACCCCAATGAGCTCTCGCGTAGCACGAATACGGGAAAAATCGTCAAACGGTTGCTCCCTTGTACACATATCGAGCCATGGGAAAGAAAAGCGCCACCCCCTGAATACATGACATCAGGCAAGACACCGGTACTCGTCTTTCCCTCACCAAGCAGCATTCCGTTAGCTGAATGGCAGCAGCAACACCCAGAACCAAGCCACTTCATCGTGCTGGATGCAACATGGCAAGAAGCGAAGAAGATGTTGAATCGCAGTCAATGGCTACAAACCCTACCGCAAGTCTGCATTGAAGCAGCAGAAGCTTCCCAGTACCAGCTAAGGCGGAACCAACAAAGTGGTAATCTATGTACCTTTGAGGTGGTGACTCAATTGGTTCACGAAGTAGAGAGTAAGAATACCGCGCAAGACATGCGAGTTTTTTTTGGCGACTATCTACAGCGCTATCAAGCTGAGCGCTGCGGGCATGCTCGATAGAGCAGTATGATAGAGCCCATAGCGACAAACATAATCGGCGCCTTTTTATAGGCGCCGATTGATTGAAAAATGGGAAAGAACCTACCGGCGCAGAACTCGCTACGTAAGTTGAGCAATCCTATTCGTCACGATGAGACTGACGCATCACTATTTATATCAACGTACAGTAAGCGATAACAATGATCTCAAATCACAGATTTCTATGTCTGGTAATGTGGTTAGCCTTGCCGTTGCTCGCGCCGTTTGGTCCGTATCATTGAACCAACATGCACTAAAGCCATGCCTTTTCGCTCCCGCTACATCCGTGATGACATGATCCCCGACGTGAAGGATCTGTGAATGCTCACAGCCAAGATACTGCGCGGCTTTATCAAACATGTCGGCATGTGGTTTTGCTCGACCATCAGGCCCGGCTTTTAGTACCAATGAAAAATAGGGCGCAAGGCCTATCGCTTCAACGTTTACATTGCCGTTGGTCATCGCCACCAGCGGCATAGACTGACTCAATACCTTAAGCACTTGATGTGTTTCATGTGGAACATCAAAGTCGCTTCGCCAGTGTAGAACAAGCTGAATCAATTCATTCGCTACCTGCTGAGCTTGGGGTACATCGTAACCCAAATGCACTAATCCCTGAACAATCTGTTGTTCACGCCACTTTGTAACATCATGCTTAAGCTCAGGATGTGCGTCCAATAATTCAATTTTAAATGCGTGCCAGCGCGCTTTATCCCATTGTTGACTGATTGGGTGTTTCGAATACAACCAATGCGCCGCTTGCTGTTCAACCCTCTCAATCACCGGGTGATTGTCATATAAGGTGTCATCCAGATCGAATGTCATCGCTTTTATGGTCGGTAGGTTGCGATAAAAACGCATAAATCAGTCCTTAGTTCTTCTTTTTTGCACGAGGGTGGGCTTGGTCATATGCCTGAGCAAGATGTTGAAAGTCCAAGTGTGTATAGATTTGCGTGGTTGAGATATTCTCGTGCCCCAACAACTCTTGAACGGCCCGCAAGTTATTGCTGGACTCAAGCATATGTGTCGCAAAAGAGTGACGGAGTTTATGGGGACTAACGTGGCTCGCAAGGGCCTGCTTTTGTCCCCATTCTGCCATGCGCTTTTGTACACTACGATGGGAGATCCGTGTACCAAGCTTTGAGACAAACAAAGCAGGCTCACCCGATTGTGCGATATCGCCTCGCAATTTTAGCCACTTTTTTGCCCATTCAACCGCCTGACCGGAGAAAGGCACTTTACGCTCTTTATCACCTTTACCGATAACACGGATTTCGCCACTCGACATATTCAGGTGTTTAACATCAATCCCAACCAATTCAGCGAGTCGCAGTCCAGCACCGTACATGATTTCCATAATGGCTCGATCACGAACAGCCAATGGATCGTCTTCATTCACTTCAAGTAACTGCGCCATCTCATCAACGTCTAAATTTTTCGGCAGCGGTCGCTGCTTTCTTGGTGCACTGACACCCTTTGCTGGGTTTGCACTCAACATGCCACGAAGAATCAAAAAATCAAAAAAGCTACGCAGTGAGGATAAGCGCGTGGCGATACTGCTGGCTTTCATGCCTTCACGCATGCCTTTACCTGCCAATTGACGAACCCAACCCGCATCAACCTGTGTCCACTCCGTCACTCCCATCTCAAAAAGATGGGTACCCATCGTCTCGAGCTGCTGACGATAATTTCGTTGTGTATGAAGACTCAACCCTTTTTCACTGCGCAAGTATTCATAAAAACGCTCGAGTGGATTTTGCAGGCTTCTAGGCAGTACTTGGTCTGACATTCTCTTCCTCAAGCTGACGCCATTCCAAGCTCTCACACAAATAGGAGACGATTAGTGAAAGGTGTCTTAAAAATAAGGTATCCATTTCAGGTTGGAAATGGCCGCCATCTTCACTCGAGAAAATTAAAAATCCTTGAGCAAACTGACGTTTAAGGGGTAACACAACATAAGACCCTAATTCAGGTACCGTTGTATCACCAAAGAGCAACTCTCTGTCCGCTTTTCTAAGGCGGCCAAGGTAGGCATCTTTACCGTTCAGGTGATTAGTAGTAAACCGCTGCCAACTCTCCATTGATAACGAGTCACCACCGTTGTCACTATTTAATAACTTTAGGTAACCTTTTAAGTTCAGGTCTTGGGCTGTTTGTATAATTGCCCGCACGACCCCTTGAAGGTCACGGCATTTCAACAGATTTTCCTGCAAGGACATAAATTCATAAAACGTTTTATCATTGCGCGCAGCAAGTGACATCAAGGTGGTGATTTCTTCTTCAAGTGCCTCAATACGGTCGCGGTGGCGTTGCATTTGGATGCCCACAAGCGATACCGCACCTTGCTGTTGATGAGGCAGTGATAATCTCTCGACCAAGCTCTCTCGGCCTTTAAAAAAGTCAGGATGGTCGAATAGGTACTGTGCCACCACTTCTGCAGTCAGTTCTGCACTCAGGGGATCGGCTTCAAACTCAGACAAAATGCTTCCCTTTGATTCTTTGTCTCTAGTGTCATTCATTAATGAAGACGCGAAAAAATGGCGGGCCCGAAAACGGTGCCCGCCATTAGTATAATGGGTTATTGGTTAACAGGAAATCTGCCCATCAAAAACGTGCGTTGCACTGCCTGTCATAAACAAAGGATGTCCTTCGCCTTGCCAAGAGATACTCAGGTCGCCTCCAGGAAGACGAACCGTGACTTTTTCATCCAACAAACCCTGATTAATGCCCACCGCTACTGCTCCACAAGCACCACTGCCGCAAGCTTGAGTTTCGCCAGCACCGCGCTCATAGACACGGAGCTTAACCTCATTGCGGTTTACGACCTGCATAAATCCAGCATTCACTCGCTCGGGAAAACGCTCATGAGATTCAAGCATTGGTCCTAGGCGATCAACATCAGCGGTGTCCACATCATCAACAACGGTCACAACATGAGGATTTCCCATACTGACGGCGCCGCAGAACAAGGTTTGATCTTCCGCACGCATAATATAGGTTTTCTCTTTTTGCTTGGCCTTAAATGGGATCTTGTTAGGCTCAAATTCAGGCTGTCCCATATTTACCGTCACCAGATCATTTTCTTCAAGCTTAAGGACCATTTTCCCTTTCTTGGTACTGACACTGATGCTGTATTTATTCGTTAAACCTTTCATTTGCACAAAGCGGGCAAAGCAACGAGCACCGTTGCCACATTGTTCCACTTCACTGCCATCAGCATTAAAAATACGGTAATGGAAATCCGTTTCAGGGTCATACGGGGCTTCAACAATCAATAGCTGGTCAAAGCCGACACCCGTATTCCTATTCGCCAGTCGACGAATAAGATCCGGCGAGAAAAACACATTCTGGGTAATACAGTCAACGACCATAAAATCATTACCCAATCCGTGCATTTTAGAAAAGTGGAAATGCATAAGTGTCTCTTTACTCCGGTAAGATGCTTTCAAGTTCCCATAAACTTGCCAACGTTTCACGTTGACGCACAAGATGAGATCGGTCGCCATCTACCATAATCTCGGCCACTCTTGGTCTCGTATTATAGTTCGACGACATCACAAAGCCGTAAGCCCCCGCAGAGCGAACCGCCAGCAAATCATTTTGTTCTAATACCAACGCTCGATCTTTACCAATAAAATCACCGGTTTCGCAGATTGGCCCCACTAAATCGTAACTTAAGGCGTCACCTTCACGCGGCGCAACTGGAATAATGTCTTGCCACGCCTGATACAACGCAGGTCGCATTAAATCATTCATGGCAGCATCAACGATCGCAAAGTTCTTATGCTCGGTATGCTTGAGGAATTCAACTTTTGTTAGCAAAACTCCAGCATTTGCCGCAATCGCACGACCCGGCTCAAAAATAAGCTCGAGTTCAGGGTGATTATCAAGTCGCGCTAATAACGCTTTTGCGTAATCAGAAGGTTGAGGTGGTAACTCATCACGATACACCACGCCTAAACCACCACCTACATCAAGATGGCGGATATGTATGCCGTCTTCGCCAAGCTGGTCGATAAGCGCCAATAGTCGGTCTGTCGCATCAATAAATGGAGCGATGTCGGTGAGTTGCGAACCAATATGGCAATCAATACCCTGCACGGATAAATGAGACAAGCCTTGCGCAAACTTGTATACGTCAGGTGCACGCTCAAAAGCGATACCAAACTTATTATCACGAAGGCCAGTTGAAATATAAGGGTGAGTATGAGCGTCAACATCAGGGTTAATACGCAGAGAAATTGGCGCAATAACATCAAGCTCACTTGCGACTTGGTTAAGACGCTCTAGCTCCGGTTCAGATTCGACATTAAAACACTTGATACCGAGCTCTAACGCACGACGCATTTCTTGCGCCGTTTTACCGACACCAGAGAAGACGACCTTAGCAGGGTTGCCACCGGCAGCAATGACACGCTCAAGCTCTCCACCAGAAACGATGTCAAAGCCAGAGCCAAGGCGAGCAAGCGTATTCAACACACCAAGGTTTGAATTCGCCTTAACGGCATAACACACCAAGTGCGGGTGCTCACCCACCGATTTATCAAAGGCATTCCAGTGGCGCTCTAACGTGGCGCGAGAATACACATAAAGAGGGGTACCATATTGCTCGGCAAGTTGTGTTAACGACGTATTTTCAGCCCAAAGCTGGCCATCGTCCTGATAGTTGAAGTAATCCAAATCGAGTATTCCTTTAAAATATGGCGATGACTATTGTGTCTGCTCTGTCGCAGGGGCTTCGTCGGCTGGTAGATAAAGTGGTCCAGTTTGGCCACAACCCACTAACGTAACTGCCACGAGCATAAATATTGCCGTGATCGTCTTTTTCATTTTGCATATCGTGATTATTGATTCAATGCCCCCTATAATCGCACCACGAAATAGAAATGCAATAGGATAACAAAATGAACGACACGGAATTTCACGTACTCGTCGATACTCAAATGCAAAACATTGAAGAAGCAATCGATGATTCAGGTGCAGACATCGATTATGAGGTGTCTGGTAACGTGATGACTCTAGAATTTGAGAATCGCAGCCAGATTATTATTAACCGTCAAGAACCGATGCATGAAATATGGCTTGCTTCAAAGTCAGGAGGCTTCCATTTCAAACTCGTCGGAGATAGCTGGATTTGTTCTCGCTCGGGTGTTGAGCTTATGGCGATGGTCAAATCTGAATGCGAGAAGCACGCAGATGAAGAAATAGAATGGGCTTAAGCGTTCACCGCTTTCGATGGTCTTGAGTTTGGAGAAGCGTCATTACGGTAAGGAATGACATAGGCTTCTCCCTCTTCCGGATGAATAATCTGATAGTACTGAGGCAAATTAAAGTTAATCAGCTTATTGGCCATCCCGTCATTTTTATCAACGTTAGAGGTATAGAAACTGTTAACGCTCGAAATCATCTCGTCTTTACTGCCGCGCATCTGATGATAAACCTCAACTTGATTCGACTCATCTAGAACGAAGATGTTGAACCCGCTGTCAGTATTCTCAAAGAAAAACTGAATTAAGCCTTCACTCGCAAAGCCATCTACCGCTTGCGGCAATTGAAACTCGTCTTCACGATCAAGCATTAATAATGGTGAGCCTTGAAGCTTATTTGTTGAGATACTGCGATAAAAATCCACAGAGTTCTCAAGCTTCTGTACTGACACACCACGACGCTCAAAGAATAAGCCATACATTTGATTAGCAAGCTTGATCGCCTTAAAGCGACGACGTTTTTCTTGATCGACTGGCTTCAAGCGCATTTCAATGCATTCTGCCAACAGTTGATAAATCGTATTTCTCAACACACCACGCAGGTTTTTGCTGTAGCAAAACACATCCACAGACTCTGGAGGTAAAGCATCTTGGTGCATTTTACCCAATATGGTTTTCAATGCATCCAGCATGGCGGTATCACCTTTAAAGTGCAACGTTCGCACCTCATGCCATGAATTTCGATAGACTAAATCCACTGATCCAACCAAGCTTTGACCTTGTTCACCAAAGCTAAAGATGTCGACATTCTTCAAATCAACTCTCGACGATTTTCCAGACAACGAGCTCGTTGGGTCGTTTTCGAAATTGATAAACATCGCCAGTTGACTTACTTCACAAGGGCTTGCCAATGCTTGCATGCTTGGGCGCCGCTTTCGAAGAGAAAAGGTGTTACGTAGGTCACTCACCATTTGATAAAATTTATCAATATCAATATGAGCATCGCGCACGACAGAGTTTAGGTGCGTGGATTCCGTAATCAGGCCATTAAAGAATGCCCATGATACTAACTTACTGAGATATTCATGGTGCTGCAGTGCCGGTTGACCTAACAAGCGGTGAGCTATCAAAGGCTGCTTGTATAGATACCAACCCGCTGAGTAACTTTTCCCCTCTTTGACTTCAATGAAGCTCAAGTCTGGTTCATGCAAGTCTGGGGATATTTGCGGATTAAGAAGTGTGACCTTACCAGGGAGTACCTCAAACGCTGCGTATAACTTACGAGCAAGAATACTAATGTCTTGGGGACTGATCGCTGAGGTAATGTCATTACGTCGTGCAAATTGAATAAGGTTTCGATAGCTCAGCATCAAGGCATCAAGCAAGGCGTTATGCACGACCATGACTTGTTCTACCTTCCAGTTGCGTCGGTTATCCAATTCTTCTAACACAGATTGAGGCCATTGCCACTCAGCTGTCATTAAGCCAAGAGCCTCACGTCGCCAAGGCACTGAACCAATACCAGGGTCTCTCGATAATTTTTCATGTGTTTTGAGGTAGAAACAACGACGGACCAAATCTAGACGTGTATGGTCGCCGATTCGCACGAGATAGCGCGTCACTTTCTCGAGCATTAAGTAATACGCGTCCATACCATAGAGGTCAGGTTCATGCGTAAAGAATCGACGTTTGGTATCGATACTCAAAAGTTGGGTATTCGGATATTCCCACGAATAGGCCTCTAACAAGATGGCTTTCAGTACCGATTTATAAGGCGAATCAATACTCTTGTATAACTGCCAAAGGCTTGAACCAAAATATTCTTCCGCGGGGATGCGATTCAACCGACCAAAATCAATCCATTCATCGCAATTGACGTAGCCTTCATCACAAAGTTGAGCCACATACTCGTCGTAACATTCCTCCATCTCTGGAGGGACAATTTGCCACAACAAACGTTGACCACCAAGGCGGACAGCTGAGCGGTAAAATTCATCCAACAGCAACAAATGTTGAGATGATCCACAGTTGTCTCCAGTCATCTCTTCGGATACGTTACTGCGAAAACGCTCTTCATCCATCAAAAAGAAATTAGCTTCAACCCCTAACCCTTGCGCCCAATCAGTGATCAGTAAACACTTGTTACTGAGCTTTTCTCGTGCATCCGTCGGCATATTGGGTGAAATACACACCCAAATATCAAGATCACTCGACGTACTTTGCCCAATTGATGAGGTACTGCCCATCGTGTAAAGGCCAAGAATGTCGGTATCATTTGGTGATGGTAATGGTTGCCCGAGCGCAAGCTGGATATCATCGATGAACTGTTGCTGGAGGGTATTAGCTTCAAAGCCGTATAATCCACTAGGACTTGAGTCTTCAAAGTAACCGGGAATAATAGGATGATTGAAATGGAATAACGCAGGTATAAGTTGAAATACACGTTGCCCTTGCAGATCCATAAGCGCCAACGCGCGCTCAATACGTTGTTGATTAAGCTTATCTAGTCTTTGGATAAGAATATTAGTGTAAGCCTGCAAAGGTTATTCCTAGGTTGGATCCATTAGCTGTATCGCATGGATCTTAAACAATTATCGCTTAAAAACGTGATCAATGTAACATTTTTATCATGACGGGTAAAGTAATAGTCCGCGTCTCCGCAGTACCATCAACCCCAGAGAACCGCCATGAACATCCAAAATTGTCGTGGACAATTCTAACAGTACTCGTTGTGACAAATGCGATAAATCTCACACTATTGATAATCTTTGTGATGTCAGGCACAAGACCAAAATTCGGCGTCAGGGAAATCGCTAATCATTTCATAAAGACAGTGATAGGATTAATCCATTATCGAGACACAATGCTAACGAGAATAACATGAACCAAGCCACTCCAATCCGAATCGCCACCCGCAAAAGTCCTCTAGCCCTATGGCAAGCTCATTATGTAAAAGATGCACTGATCGCAGCCCACCCTGGACTTGAAGTCGAACTGGTGACGATGGTGACAAAGGGTGACATCATTCTCGATACGCCGCTAGCAAAAGTCGGTGGCAAGGGACTATTCGTGAAAGAGTTAGAAGTTGCCATGCTTGAAGGTCGTGCAGACCTTGCTGTCCACTCAATGAAAGATGTACCGGTCGACTTCCCTGAAGGTCTAGGGCTTGTCACCATATGTGAGCGCGAAGACCCACGTGATGCCTTTGTTTCTAATACTTACCAAGACATTGATGCGTTGCCACAAGGCGCGATTGTCGGAACCTGCAGCCTTCGTCGTCAATGCCAACTCAAAGAACTGCGCCCAGACATAGAGATAAAAGAGTTGCGAGGGAATGTCGGTACTCGTCTAGGGAAACTCGATAACGGTGACTATGACGCTATTATTCTTGCCGCCGCTGGCCTAAAACGCCTAAAGCTGGATTCTCGCATTGCTAGCTTTATTGAGCCTGAAGTCTCACTGCCCGCTGTAGGTCAGGGTGCGGTCGGTATTGAATGTCGTCTCGATGATGAGCGACTCATTGAGCTACTTCGTCCACTAAACCACAAAGATACGGCGGATAGAGTATTGTGCGAACGAGCAATGAACCTAACGCTAGAAGGTGGCTGCCAAGTACCGATCGGTAGCTATTCACTATTAGATGGCGATAGCATCTGGCTAAGAGCACTCGTAGGCGAACCCGATGGCTCTGTCATTGTTCGTGGGGATATTCATGGCAGCAGAGAGGATGCAGAAGCACTTGGAATCGAACTGGCAAATAGGCTGCTAGACCAAGGAGCGAAAGAGATCCTAGAAAAACTATACCAAGACCACGAGTAACGCCTCATGAAAGTGCTTGTAACGCGTCCTGAACCTGCTGGGACTGAACTGTGCGAGCTCATAAAAAAGGTGGGAGGGCTAGCCCTCCACTATCCTCTCATTAGGCTATCACCAACGAAGCCCAGTCTAGCCTTATGTGAGACAATTCAGTCGGCCGATATTATCATTGCCGTCAGCCCAGCTGCAGTCAGCCACACTCACCAAACCCTTGTAGAATATGGCATCACTTGGCCGACAAACCGAATTTATCTTGGGGTTGGTCAAAAAACCGCACATGATTTAAGCAATTATAGCGAACAGAACGTACACTATCCCCCAGTAAGTGATAGTGAAAATTTGCTTAATCTACCTGAATTAAAACACGTTTCTGAAAAGAAGATTGTTATTCTCCGAGGTAATGGTGGCCGAGAATTAATTTTCCAACAGCTAACACAAAGAGGCGCCAAAGTTAGCTACCTTGAAGTCTATCGCCGTACATTGATCCCCATATCTCCCAACGACATAGATAAATGGCAATCGGCAGCACTAGAAACTATCATCGTAACAAGTGGTGAACAACTCGACTATTTGATCGCGCAGTCACCTCAACCAGTTGCCTTCTGGTTTACTCAATTAACGCTACTCGTTCCCAGTGAACGTATAGCTAAACTTGCTAAGACGCACGGATTTAAAAACGTGATAACAACGCAAGGTGCGTCGAACTCTACATTATTTGCTGCTCTCCAGCGCTTAGAAACAGGACTTAAGCATGACGAACAAAAATAAAGACGAGCAATCCCAGTCTACAGACCAACAAGACGTCAAGGCGCTAGCCACAGAAAAGCCAAGTGAAGATACCTTTCACAATACAGAGGCGACTCAACAACAACCGGCTCCGCAAAAAGAACCTGAATTTGAAGAGAAACAAGGCAAACGAGGCGTTAAACTCGGCGCGGTCGCGATTGTCATCGCCATCATTTTTGGCGGTGGACTCAGCTACCAAATGCAACAACAAGCCGGAAATTACGAAGCTCGTATCGCCACACTCGAGTCTCAGCTCAAAGAAACCCAAGTATCAGTTGCAACCGACTTGCAGGTCGTTCAACAACAGACTTTAGATCAAGCAAAATCTGTCACTCATAAAGCAGAAGTCATACTAGAGCAACAACAAAAAAGTATTCAAAGCTTGCAGCTAGCCATTGCCGACGTCAAAGGACGTCGCCCAAATGACTGGCTTCTTGCGGAAGCCGATTACTTAGTTAAACTAGCCGGACGCAAATTATTTTTAGAACATGACGCGGTCAGTGCCACCCGCTTAATGGAATCAGCAGACCAGCGTATTGCTGCGCTCAACGACCCAAGCTTAGTCTCACTGCGACAATCAATGGCAAACGACATTACCAAGCTAAGAACCATCCCATTAATCGACCGAGATGGCTTGGTGCTTCGTCTTACGTCGCTTCAGCAACAAGTTGATAGCTTGCCTCTTGCCAATGCGATACTTCCTGATGCACCCGAGGTGAAAAAGCAGGCAGTATCAAATGATATCTACGATTGGCAAGACAATCTAATGACATCATTGAAAGATTTCTCGGAAAATTTCATTACCTTTAGAACTCGTGATGGCAATGTGATTCCACTTCTGTCTCCTTCTCAGCATTTCTATCTAAGAGAGAATGTTAAATCAAAAATAGAAACGGCCATACGAGCTGTTTATAAGGAACAAAGTGAAATTTACAAGGTGTCACTGGAAGCAGCCGACCAATGGTCAAACTCGTTCTTCGATCAAAACAATAATACGGTTAAAGAATTTAGCGCAGCACTTAGCAAATTAGGTGCTCAGAACATCCAAGTCAATTATCCCGTTAAGCTGGAAACACAAGCTCAACTTTCTGATGTCATCACAGAGCGCTTGCGTCGAGAGGTAACCACTATCATTACGGAGGAGAAAAAATGATTCGATTAATTTTTCTCTTTGTCGTACTGGGTGCAGGGCTGTTTGTCGGCACTCAATTCTCTGGCCAGCAAGGATATGTCTTAATATCGATAGCTAATCAAACCATCGAAATGAGCGTAACGACATTAGTCATCTTTGTTATTGGCGCTCTTGCTGCATTGTTCTTACTTGAATATATCGTTAAAAAAATACTTTATACGAGCGTTTCGACATTCAATTACTTTAGCGTCAGGAAGCTACGTCGCTCGAGACGTTATACCAATGAAGGCATCATCAAGTTACTTGAAGGTGACTGGAAAATAGCGGAGAAAAAAGTCACACGCTGGGCGAACCATCATGACATGCCATTACTGTGTTATTTAGTGGCATCAGAAGCTGCACTTGGCCAAGGTGATAAAACGAAAAGAGACCATTATCTAACACTTGCAGCTCAACAAGACAACTCAGATCTCGCAGTAGAACTGACGAGAGCAAAGCAAGCAGTTCGCGAAGAAGAATATGAACTAGCGCTACCGATCTTAGAGTCTCTAAAGCAACAGCACCCACAAAATACAATTGTCCTGAGTTTGCTTAAGTCAACCTATCAAGCATTGGAAGAATGGCAACCGCTCATTGATTTATTACCTAAATTAAAGAAAGCGAAGCTAATCGAAGAGCTTGAACAGAATGAACTAGAAGAGCGAGCTCAATGTGGCCTTTTACAAGATGTTGCGACGCAACAAGGCAGCGAAGGACTGATTACTCATTGGGATAAGCTGCCAAGAAAGACGCGTCAGAGTTCACACCTCATAAGCTGCTTTACTAAACAGCTTATCGCTCGTAAATCTGATAGCGAGGCATTCACGGTCATTAAAGAAGCCTTGCGTAAGCAGCCGAGTGATGACCTTTATTCACTATTGCCTGAGCTCAACTTAGCTGATTCACACCCAGCTGTTGTCTTATTAGAAGATACTCTGAAGAAGCACCCTAGCAATGCACTTGCACACAGTGCATTGGCCCAATTTTATTTCCGTGATGAAAATTGGCCAGAGTCTCAGAAACACTTCGAACAAGCGCTATCTATACGTCCTGACGTGTCTGATTATGCTTACCTAGCCGATACCTTGGAGAAACAAGACATGACCAAGGCAGCCGGCGAAGTATCACGAAAAGCACTCACGTTAATAGATAGATAACTAGATAGGTACAATCACACTGTTCAGTAAAGCACCTCTATTGGGGTGCTTTTATTTTTCATTACTATCACTCACAAACCATGACGCTCCAGTGCTTTATCCGTCAACGCCATCGTGAATTCATTCACTTTCCAATGCGTTGGACACCAACCCAGTAAAAATCGCTGAAAGTCCGCCCAAGCCAAATCAAAAATCCTCGACCACATCTCACAGACTTCGCGACTTTCCACCGTGGGTTGATAGACCTCTAGCGCATGTTTTAATGACGAAAAATAATGAGATAAATAAGGCGCAAGATCGATATCACTCTTATTAAAATCGAGCACACTAGTCAACAACAGCACAACATCTTTGACGCCAACTCCTGCTCCGACATACTGAAAATCAACACCAGAAACCGCGTCGCCTTCCTCTTCAAAGCAGAAATTTGCGAGCTTAGCGTCACCATGAATAATCGTCTTGTATGGGCATTCCTCTAACAGTTTATCTAATGTTCGAGCAGCTCGTTGATAGCGCGTATTAGTCATCGAAAGAAGCTCATCTAGACGTGTAGACAAGTGCCAGTATGACCCTTGATCCCACAACCCGTCAGGCCGCTCACCAAGCCAAAAAGCATGAAATTGGGCTAGCCAATTTAGAACAGACATTATCTCACTTTGCGTCGCTTGGGTGACAACTCGTGCTCGGCCTATATCTCTAAGGTCTTGCAAGACTAATAAATAATGACTGCCCTCTTTGAAGGACGAAAGGCATTCTGGTACCCAACCTGTGGGCATTCTTTTTACATAATTAGCATACCAATGGAACTCTACTTGGTATGACATTAACTTACGCTGATGAGATAGCGGAGTGTTCCAACCTCTTGGGTGTGCAAGCTTATCAAGTTCTGGTAACTGAATATATTTGGCGATAATGCTATTTCTTTGTTTATGACCCGTCAAAGTAAGGCGCAACAGTTGGCCATATCCTCCCCACAACTCTTGAATAACTTGCATGTCATCGATTGAACTGCCTTTACCTAGCAGCGTGAGAATCTTGTGGTTTAACGAATTAACACTGTCATCCATAAAATAAGTTCCCTAGTAAAGGATAGAGAGTTAAACATGATCTGATTACTGTAAGCATGCAAAGATGGTAGCGGAAGGTACGATTAAAAGCAGCGATTATTGAAGAAGTACGTTGGTAATAGTTAACAGTTAACTGTACAAATTTTAGATAGCAAAAAGCCCGCTGAAAATCAGCGGGCTTTTTTAATAGTGGCGGAGGGATAGGGATTTGAACCCTAGAAGGGCTATTAACCCTTGCCGGTTTTCAAGACCGGTGCTTTCGACCACTCAGCCATCCCTCCGCAAATTGTTACCTAGCTAAAGTCTTATTGATTTGCTTTAGTAGATATTTGTTCAAAGCCTGGCGATGTCCTAC
>NZ_JBFROV010000030.1:0-50073 GCF_041471725.1 Vibrio sp. 10N.261.51.F12
TCTTAAGTGAACGGCATTAGACTCTAGGTCGGTTTTTTTATTTTAAAGCGTCAACAGCTAAATGGTTATTCCCATTCAATCGTTGCAGGTGGTTTACCTGAAATATCATAAACCACGCGAGAGATGCCACCCACTTCGTTAATGATTCGATTGGATACCTTACCTAAGAAATCATATGGTAAGTGAGCCCAATGCGCCGTCATAAAATCAATGGTTTCAACCGCACGTAACGAAACAACCCAGTCATATTTACGGCCGTCACCCATGACACCCACAGAGCGTACTGGTAAGAAAACCGTAAATGCTTGAGAAACTTTGTTATATAAGTCTGCTGCGTGTAATTCTTCAATGAAGATCGCATCCGCACGACGTAGCAAGTCACAGTACTCTTTCTTGATCTCACCAAGAACACGTACACCAAGGCCTGGACCTGGGAACGGGTGACGATAAAGCATGTTGTAAGGCAGACCAAGCTCTAGACCGATTTTACGCACTTCATCTTTAAACAGTTCACGTAATGGCTCTACAAGACCCATTTCCATATCGTCAGGGAGACCACCTACGTTATGGTGCGATTTAATCACATGCGCTTTACCTGTTTTAGAGGCTGCTGATTCAATCACATCTGGGTAGATAGTTCCTTGAGCTAACCATTTTGCATTAGAGAGTTTCTTTGATTCTTCATCAAAGATATCAACAAATACGTGGCCAATGATCTTACGCTTAGCTTCTGGATCGCTTTCGCCTTCCAGTGCAGCCAAGAAGCGGTCTTCCGCTTTAACATGGATAATGTTTAGGCCAAATTTGTCACCAAACATATCCATAACTTGCTCGCCTTCGTTTAATCGAAGTAAGCCGTTATCAACAAACACACACGTCAATTTATCGCCAATGGCGCGGTGAGCAAGCATTGCTACAACTGATGAATCAACACCACCCGACAGGCCAAGAATGACCTCATCATCGCCGACTTGTTCTTTAATACGCGCGACAGCATCTTCAATAATAGATTCAGATGTCCATAGGCGCTCACAACCACAAGCTCCAAGCACAAAGTTCTCTAGCATTTGCATGCCATTTTTCGTGTGTGTTACTTCTGGGTGAAACTGAACACCGTAGTATTTTTTATCTTCATTGGCCATTGCCGCATAAGGGCAAGTATCCGTTTGAGCGACTTTAACGAAATCAGCAGGAATCTCGACCACTTTATCACCGTGGCTCATCCAAACATCTTGAGTTGCCTCAAGGTCTTTGAACAGCGCAGATTCACCGGTGACTTGAACCGCAGCGTAACCAAACTCACGCTCATCAGAGCCTGCAACTTTACCGCCTAATTGCTCAGCCATGGTCTGCATTCCGTAGCAGATACCAAAAACAGGCACACCTGAATCAAACACGTATTGTGGTGCACGTGGCGAGTTTGCTTCTGTAACGCTTTCAGGGCCACCAGAAAGAATGATCCCGTCTGGGTTAAATTCGCGGATATCCGCTTCTTCTACATCCCAGCTCCAAAGCTCACAGTACACACCGATTTCACGAATACGGCGAGCGACCAGTTGAGTATATTGAGAACCGAAATCTAGGATAAGAATTCGTTGGTCATGAATATTTTTCGTCATTTTGGGCAATCTTATAAGCTAAGTGTTGAGAACGGAGGCGAGTTTACTCGCCTCACATCAATGCTTCAAGGAAAAAAGCAAACGTTTACGTAAGAATGATTCTTACCAACGTCGAATTAACCTAAGCGGTAATTCGGAGCTTCTTTTGTAATCTGAACATCGTGTACGTGTGATTCGTTCAGGCCAGCACCAGAGATACGGACAAACTCTGCTTTCGTACGCATATCTTCAATTGTGGCAGAACCTGTTAAGCCCATGCTTGAGCGTAGACCGCCCATCTGCTGGTGAACGATCTCTTTAAGACGACCTTTATAAGCGATACGACCTTCAATACCCTCAGGTACGAGCTTATCGGCCGCATTATCTGTTTGGAAATAACGATCCGATGAGCCTTGAGACATGGCGCCCAACGATCCCATACCACGGTAAGATTTGTATGAGCGACCTTGGTAAAGAATGACTTCACCCGGCGCTTCTTCTGTTCCTGCGAACATAGAGCCCACCATGACACAAGATGCGCCAGCAACGATAGCTTTACAGATATCGCCAGAGAAGCGAATGCCGCCATCAGCAATCACTGGGATATCGTGCTCATTGGCAACAGAAGCCGCGTCAGCAATAGCGGTCACTTGTGGAACACCAACGCCCGTTACGATACGAGTCGTACAGATAGAGCCAGGGCCGATACCCACTTTAACAGCACTAACACCAGCATCAATCAATGCCTGAGCGCCCGCTGCTGTTGCAACGTTGCCGCCAATTATTTCTAGATTTGGATACAATGCACGTGTATCACGTATGCGCTGTAACACACCTTCAGAGTGACCGTGAGAGGAATCGATAAGCAGTACGTCAACGCCCGCCTCAACCAACGCTTTGACGCGCTCTTCATTGCCAGCACCCGCACCTACTGCTGCACCAACACGCAAACGGCCTTGTGCATCTTTACATGCATTAGGCTTACGCTCTGCTTTATGGAAATCTTTTGCTGTGATCATACCGGTCAATTGAAAATCATCATTGACGACCAATACTTTTTCTACACGCGCTCTATGCATCTCTTCTTGAACAGATTCACGTGACGCCCCTTCTTTAATTGAAGCAAGACGCGACTTCGGTGTCATAACCAATTCAACTTTCTTGTTGAGGTCAGTAACAAAACGAACATCACGACCCGTGATAATACCCACGAGTTCGTTCGTTTCAGTGACAACAGGGAAGCCTGCAAAACCATGTTTTTCAGTCAGTGCTTTAACGTCAGCAATTGTCTCATCAGGGCGAACCGTAACAGGATTAGTGACCACGCCTGCTTCGAAGATTTTAACAAGGCGAACTTGCTCAGCTTGTTGTTCGATAGACATGTTTTTATGAATAAAGCCAATGCCACCTTCTTGCGCTAGCGCAATCGCTAGGCGAGCTTCAGTTACAGTGTCCATAGACGCTGAAATCATCGGAATATTTAGATCGATATTCTTGGTCAACCGAGTGCGAAGATCGGCGGTATTCGGGAGAACGGTGGAGTGTGCTGGTACGAGTAATACGTCATCGAACGTCAGCGCTTCTTTGGCAATTCTTAGCATTTGCAATATCTCACAACAGAGGAGTTTAAGGAATTAACCCACCCTTATCGTTTCGCATAATAAGGGGTTTGGGCTAGATATTGCGGTGGGATTATACGCTGCACGTAATCGGTTGGCTACTCATTTTTATACTTTTTATTTGCATTTTAAGGCTTGATATGTATTATGTTGTCGCTAATTTCCATACTCACGTCTTAGAGATTAGCTGTGTCCCTTTCTCCACGTTCCGTATCGAATTCCTCTGTGCAAAACCAGAACATTTTTACCGTTTCTCGCCTCAATGCAGAAGTCCGCTTACTGCTTGAAAACGAAATGGGAATAGTCTGGTTGATTGGCGAAATTTCCAACTTTTCTGCGCCGGTTTCTGGCCACTGGTATCTCACTTTAAAAGACGCTCGCGCTCAAGTGAAATGTGCCATGTTCAAAGGCAATAACCGACACGTGGCATTCAAACCTATGAATGGCAACCAGGTACTAGTTAAAGCTCGGCTATCATTGTATGAACCTCGTGGCGATTATCAGCTGATCATCGAATCTATGCAGCCTGAAGGGGATGGTCGACTTCAACAAGAGTTTGAAAAGCTCAAGATGTCGCTCGCAGCAGAAGGTTTATTCGCACAGTCGTTGAAAAAAACATTACCAGCACACCCTAAATGTGTAGGTGTTATCACGTCAAAAACGGGCGCCGCCCTCTATGACATTTTAGATGTTTTGAAACGTCGAGATCCAAGCTTACCTGTCATCGTTTATCCAACCATGGTACAGGGTGATAACGCGGCGATAGACATTGCTCAGGCAATAGGACGAGCGAATACTCGCAATGAGTGTGATGTTCTCATCGTGGGTCGTGGTGGTGGTTCTCTTGAGGATCTATGGAGCTTCAATCATGAGATCGTCGCTCGTACGATGGCAGCCAGCCAAATTCCAATTATTAGCGCAGTAGGACACGAAGTTGATGTCACTATCGCTGACTATGTAGCCGATGTACGCGCACCCACTCCAAGTGCCGCAGCGGAGCTCGTCAGTAATGACACCTCTCATAAAAGAGAATCCTTGCTCACTAAGCAACAACAGCTACACCACTTATTAAGGGTCTACCTCGCTGAGAAAAAACAGCACTTGCAGATAAAGATCCAAGCCCTAAATACTCATCATCCAAAGCACCAACTCCAACGCCAAAATCAATTGCTTGACGAGGCGGAGTACCGATTAAGTGCAGCAATGCGTCAGCGTCTATCGCAAGAAACCATGCGGATGAAAGCAAAAGAACATCGCCTGACGCTATGCTCGCCGGTAAAAAAACTGCAGCAACAACAGTTTCAAATGCAGCAATCTGAGCAGCGCTTAAAGCAGGCTATGGATCGCCAACTAACGCAGCTACGCCATCAATTTACGGTTGCTGTGGAAAAACTCGATACTGTTAGTCCACTTGCCACTCTAAAGCGTGGCTATTCCATTACCCAAGATGGTAAAGGCCGAGTCATTACTGCGGTAAACCAAATAGAAGTGGGTGACTCGATGACAACCCAAGTAGAAAAAGGTGTCATCGAAGCAACCGTGACAAAAATTCGACCGGTTTGATTTGGTTCATTCGTGCAATCAAGAGCGTGATAACTATTGATTGCACTTCCAATATATTCTAGGTCCACCGCTTATTTTGAGCTCACTGCTTATTTTGGGTTCACTGGAATAGGTTGGAATTCAACGACGACTCTGGACTTAGATTTCAGTTCATTACACGTCGGGCAAAAATAACTCGCAGACCCACAAGCCTGCAGCTTTTCTAGCACCTCTTCGCAATCAGGACAAAAACCTACCTTACTAAAATGCTCATTGCACGATGAGCAATAATATTGTCCATCCCACCCCAATTCAGATTCACACTTGGGACAGTGGTTATTTTGCTGTATCACGATGGATCCCCTAATACCAATTTCTTCGTTGCATTATCTCGTATCAGCCACATAATAGAAACAGAAAGCAGCAGTATCGACGTGTTGAGCTTACTTCTGGTTTTGATGATCTTATCGCGATCCTATGCAAAAGCTATCTTGATCAGCGATCTGCTCCTAAAAGAACATTTATATAACCACACACCGAAAGCATAAGTTACATATCCTGCATTTGGACTTTGCGCAATATAAAACTCCACCAAAGAATTGAAAGACACAGCATTTAAGAATTTAATAAAAAGATCATCTTGGCTATTATCGATTTACATAGGTATGCATCTGTATATACGTAGATTCTATCATTTGGAGCTCAATACTGACTTGGGATAACTCTGCGGTAGATGAAACATGTGTCCCCCCGCAAGGCATAACAACCACCGCATCACTCATTTCCCATTCCCAGTAGCGTGAGCTGGTCAAATAGGGGCCCTCTAATCTCATTCGAATTGATGTCGGTTTGGCAAGCCAATGCTGTAACACGGCATTGACCTCAGATTCAATCTGAACTAAGTCCGCCAACACATCAGCGGTATTAAGACCGCGTTTCTTTAAGGTCTTACCAAGGCGATACAGGTCGACACAGCGCTCAGGAAACACCTCGCTTTTTTCTTGTGCGTAGCTGTTAAAATCGTAATGACCCAATCCATCCGTGCGGTCAGCAACTTTACGCCAATATTGATTCGCTAAGACTTTATTGAGTGCCAATGATGCGATGTGCCCAGCGCTGTGACCACGGCTTAAGCTTAATTGATAGTCACGGTCCACTTTAAGACTAATCGCTTGGTCTGAGAGCAGCTCAAGCTTTTCTTTTACACGGTGTACAACAACGAACAGCCAACCCTCTGTATCTCTCTTCACTGGGATTTCTTTTCCTACATAAAGGGTAGTCGTCGCCAGCTCTACCGCGCCAACCAGGCAATCAAAGACCTGGTAGCACTCTCCTTTAATGGTTACCCACCCTATATCAGCTGGGTGATCGGGCCAAATATGGCTGACGGGATGGAAAGGCGTATTTTCAACCACAATGTCGGTATGTGTTGAATGATTAACGCTGAGTTGTACAAAGGTTTCCATTGAATCGAGTTCATGGCAAAAATAGGTTTTTGTCGCTGTGATCATTTTCATTCCTTCAAACCAAAAAAAAGCCCACTGATAATCAGCGGGCGTTTCTATTATTGCTATTGTTTATTTCTTCGTACGACCTTTCATCATCGTCATCAAGCGTTTATGTTTACGCTCTTGCGAAAGGGTCATCTTATTCGTTTTTCCTTCGAACGGGTTTTCGCTGTTCTGGAACTGAATTCGAATCGGCGTGCCCATTATTTCTAATGCGCGACGATAGTAATTCATTAAGAAACGTTTGTACGAATCTGGCAGCTCTTTTACTTGGTTGCCATGAATAACAACGATTGGTGGGTTATAGCCACCCGCGTGCGCGTATTTTAGCTTAACACGACGTCCACGTACCATCGGCGGTTGGTGATCGTCAGTTGCCATTTTCATGATACGAGTAAGAACTGAGGTACCCACTCGTGTCGTCGCTGATTTATAAGCTTCTTGCACAGATTCAAACAAGTGGCCAACACCCGTTCCATGCAAAGCCGAAATGAAGTGGATTCTAGCAAAATCAACGAAGCCAAGACGACGGTCTAATTGCTTTTTAACCTCATCCTTAACGTCATTTGCAAGTCCATCCCATTTGTTTACTGCAATCACAATAGAGCGACCAGAGTTTAGCGCAAAACCGAGTAAGTTCAGGTCTTGATCTGAGATATTCTCACGGGCATCAATAACGAGTAAAACCACGTTGGCATCTTCGATGGCTTTCAGGGTTTTTACCACTGAAAACTTCTCTACGGTTTCATTGATGCGTCGACGACGACGAACACCTGCGGTATCAATTAGTACGTATTCACGCTCATCACGCTGCATTGGGATGTATATAGAGTCACGCGTGGTCCCAGGCATATCATAAACGACGACGCGTTCTTCCCCTAGGATACGGTTAGTCAAGGTTGACTTACCAACATTAGGGCGACCAATGATTGCCAATTTGATTGGTTGATCTTGCAGGCGTTTGAATTCCTCTTCTGCTTCTTCTTCGGTGTAATCAAGTTTCTCTTCTTCTGAATCTTCAAACTCAGTAAGATCTTCAAGTTCACCATTGGCTTGTTCAAGCGCTTCTGCAAAAGGATTCAATGCTAGCTCAATCAACACCGAGACACCACGACCATGAGCGGCTGCGATTTGGTACATAGACTCCATACCAAGCTTCCAAAACTCTACGCTGGCCGTATCAGGGTCTATACCATCAACTTTATTTACAACTAAAATGGCTGGTTTATCAATTTTACGTAGATGCTGAGCGATAGCTTCATCTGATCCAGTCAGACCCGCACGACCATCAACCATAAATAATACAACATCAGCTTCATCGATTGCCGCTAATGACTGTTCAGCCATTTTTGTTTCAACACCTTCTTCAGTGCCATCGATACCACCAGTATCGATCACAATGAATTCATGCTCACCTAGCTTCGCCTGACCATATTTACGGTCTCGAGTTAGTCCAGGAAAATCTGCAACCAACGCATCACGAGTGCGAGTTAGCCTGTTAAACAGGGTCGACTTACCTACGTTTGGACGTCCAACTAGGGCAACAACAGGTACCATAATAACCTCTATACTTATCTTGTTATGTGGTTATAGGTAAAATCTTGCTTTCCTATAACCACATCATTATCCATCTATCCGAGTACGAAAAGATCCTTTTGCTTCGCAGCAATAAAACGGCTCCTAACTGAAATCAGCAAGGAGCCTTATGTGAATTATATCACGATTTTTTAGTTGATCGTCAGTTTCTTTATTTCACCATCACGATTCACGATGATGTAACCGCCAGGGACCATCGTTGGTCCAACAGACAAGCCACTATCGTTCGTCATTTGCTGAGAGACAAAATACCCTGTCTCACGATCTAACCAGTGCAGATAACCTAGGCTGTCGCCCACGACGATGAAACCATCAACAATCACTGGCGCTGTAAGTTGTCTATTTTCTAACAGATCATTTTCCCATAACTCGGTACCGCTTCGTGCATCAACAGCAACAACATGATCGTTGTCGGTAACTAAGTAAAGGTTACGGTTGTCTGTCGCCATGTCCGTAGCTGAAGAGTAATTACGCTTCCAAATTGGGTTACCTGAGCGTAAATCAATAGAGATCAACTGTCCGTTAAACCCTATTGTGTACAAGGTACCACCTAGGATGACCGGTGATGCATCAACATCGACCAAGCGATCAATTTCAGTTGCACCTTTTGGTGTCCCTACCGGCTGTTGCCATATAAGTTGGCCACGCTCGATAATCGCTGCCGCTAGACGCCCGTTTGCCGTTCCCCAAAATACACCACCAGAGACGGTGGCGGGTGAACTATCTCCGCGCAGTGTTAGGTTTGGAACGTCGGTACTGATAGCCCAACGTTCTTCTCCAGTGCTTTGTTCTAGCGCTACTAACAAGCCTTGGCTGGTATGTACCATGATCAGGTTAGAATCAGCGACGGGCTTAGCCAGCACCTCACCATTAACCTTTGCACGCCACGCGACTTCACCCGTTTCTATATCAAGAGCAATCACTTCGCCATTTTCACTACCAATATAAATCTTTTGATAGGCCGCGGCGATGCCCCCGGACAAGCGAGCCGTGTCATCTTCTTCGAGATCTATTTGCCATAACGTATTGCCATTCTCAGGATCATACGCTTTGACAACACCATCTCTACTTGCGACAAATAACTTGTCATACGAATACGCAGGTGACAGTTTTGAAAAAAACTGCCCAATACCGTCACCAATGCTTGATGACCATTCGGTTGTTGGTGAAAACTCACTTTGAACGACCGGTAATGGTGCCATTATGATGGTGTCTTCTTCACTAGAACACCCCACCAACACACCCAATACCGAAATAGAAAGTAGGACTTTCTTAACGAATCTATTCATCGGTTAAGCCCTTACTTAGCAAGATCGTCCAGTTTAATTTGTAGCCCTTGACTTGCATCTTGTGCTTGTTGTGCTTCTGTATACGCTGAATAAGCTGCGTCACGGTCACCGGCTTTAATAGCAATATCACCACGGAGCTCAGCGACACGACCAGCCCAAGCTTCATCAGAGACTTTATCCAACTCAGCTCTTGCACCATCAACGTTGTCTTGTTCCGCCATTATTCTCGCAATACGGTACGTGACCAACGGAGAAACCGCCTCATCCTTCGTATTACTTTGAGCCCACTGTAACTGCTCTAAGGCTTGATCAAGATTGCCGGCTTCAACCTGAGCTTTTGCTAGTTGCAACGCAGCCAAAATTGAATATTCCGTTGTTTTACTGCTATCGATAAAGCTTTGGACGTCGTCACTTGCATCCACGCCTTGCGCTGCGAGAGCTTGTATTACTTTCGTGTACTGCTCAGAAGCCGCTTCTTGAGCTTCAACCGCTGAGTCTTGATAATAACGCCAGCCGAATAAGCCACCTAAGCCAACAACAACGCCTAATACAACCGCTTTGCCGTTCTCTTGCCACCAATCTTTGATCGCTTCTACTTGTTGTTCTTCAGAATCGTAGAGTTCCACTTCCTGTCCTCTTAAAATAATGCCATCGCTGTCCAAATAAGAGGTCGTGCTATAAACGCCTCTTATTTATTCATAAGACAGGATTTAAATAATATCTGCTAATTTAGCGACTAACTCATTAAGCGCAACTGTTTCTTGTGAGCCACCTTGTAAATCTTTGACCACAACCGTGTTCTCAGCGACTTCAGTGTCACCTAGAACCAATGCGTACACCGCGCCTACTTTATCAGCTCTCTTAAACTGCTTCTTAAAGTTGCCCCCACCAAAGTGGTTCATGACACGGATACCAGGGATAGATTCACGAAGGTGCTCAGCGAGTTTAACGCCTGCCGTCATCGTGCTATCACCAGAGGTAACGACATAAGCATCAACACTACGACGTACTTCGGTCAGCTCTAACGTTTCCATCATTAGAACAAGGCGCTCCAATCCCATTGCGAAGCCAACCGCTGGCATTGCTTTGCCACCCAATTGCTCGACGAGACCATCATAACGACCGCCACCACAAACCGTACCTTGTGCACCTAGACTTTCAGTAATCCACTCAAATACCGTGCGGTTATAATAATCTAAACCACGAACAAGACGTTGATTAACCGTATAAGCGATGCCTGCTGCGTCTAATAATGCACACAAGCCAGCAAAATGGGCTTTTGATTCTTCGTCCAAATAGTCAGACAGCTCAGGAGCATCAACGAGAATGGCTTGAACATCTTTATTCTTACTGTCAAGAACACGTAACGGGTTGGTGTGCATACGGCGCTTGCTGTCTTCATCCAACACATCAATATGCTGCTCTAAGTGAGCAATCAATGCCGTGCGATAATTCGCTCGAGCTTCCAGTGAGCCAATTGAGTTCAATTCAAGACGGACATGTTCATTGATACCCAATTCACGCCATAAACGTGCGGTCATCATGATCAGTTCAGCATCCACGTCAGGGCCATTGAGACCAAATACTTCAACACCACATTGATGGAATTGGCGGTAGCGGCCTTTTTGTGGGCGTTCATGACGGAACATTGGTCCCATGTACCACAAACGTTGTTCTTGGTTATAGAGCAAACCATTTTCGATTCCCGCACGAACGCAACCAGCCGTACCTTCAGGACGAAGCGTTAGACTGTCGCCGTTGCGGTCTTCAAAGGTATACATCTCCTTTTCAACCACGTCCGTTACCTCGCCGATCGCACGGCGAAATAAGTTTGTCATCTCAACAATTGGCATACGGACTTCATTGTAGCCGTATGCACTGACAACCTGCTTAACCGTATTCTCTACTTTTTGCCACAGTGGAGATTGTGTTGGAAGGCAATCATTCATGCCTCGAATTGCTTGTATTGTTTTAGCCACAGTTACATACCGTTATCATTGAGATTATTTGTCGATTTGATTAATGTCGATTCGATTGTTTTCATCTAAAATTGAGGCTTTAGCCCTAATTTTAGCTTCTAACTTACTGATTAGATCGTCATTGTCCAAGCGCTCTTTTTGACGTTTACCGTCCTCATAAAAAGCGCTTTTTTTATTGCTGCCAGCTAACCCAAGGTGAGACACTTCTGCCTCTCCTGGCCCATTCACCACACAGCCTATAATTGATACGTCCATTGGAGTAATGATATCTTCCAAACGTTCTTCAAGCGCATTGACCGTATTAATGACATCAAATTCTTGGCGAGAACAGCTTGGGCAAGCAATAAAATTGATACCACGTGAGCGAATTCTCAGCGATTTTAAGATATCAAAACCTACTTTGATTTCTTCAACCGGATCTGCGGCTAAAGAAATTCGCAGTGTGTCGCCAATCCCTTCAGCAAGCAATATGCCTAAACCCACAGAGGATTTAACGGCCCCAGCTCTTGCTCCACCAGCTTCAGTAATGCCGAGATGGAGGGGCTGATCAATTTTCTTTGCTAACAAACGATAGGAGTCAACCGCTAGAAATACATCAGAGGCTTTCACGCTGATCTTAAATTGATCAAAGTTCAAGCGATCCAGAATATCCACATGGCGCATTGCTGACTCTACCAACGCCTCAGGTGTCGGTTCGCCATATTTCATCTGGATTTCTTTCTCTAACGAACCACCATTGACGCCGATTCGGATAGGGATATTCTTATCTCTTGCACAATCGACAACAGAACGAATTCGCTCTTCATTACCGATGTTACCAGGGTTGATCCGTAAGCAATCCACCCCATATTCAGCAACCTTCAATGCAATTCGGTAATCGAAATGGATATCAGCAACCAGGGGGACCGAGACTTGTTTTTTTATTTCTCTAAATGCTTCTGCCGCATCCATTGTTGGCACTGAGACACGGACAATATCCGCCCCTACATTTTCCAACGCACGGATTTGGGCGACGGTCGCTTGCACGTCCGTCGTACGCGTGTTTGTCATGGATTGAACGGCAATTGGAGCGCCGTCACCGATAGGTACATCACCCACATAAATACGCGTAGATGGGCGACGTTTAATTGGAGATTCGTGATGCATAGTAAATATCTAAGGTAAGGTGAATCGAGCTACTTTGCCTGAAGTATACCCAGAAAGGTCAACAGGTTCACTCGCAAATGTCATAGAAACCTTTTCTGGCGCGCCTAAAATGATCTTAAACGGCGCAGTGCCGTTCACATCTACTCGCTCTCCGGGTTTCTTGATGCCTGTCGTAATGGTTTTCCCGTTGGCATCCTTTACTTGGATCCAACAATCACCTTCAAACGACATTGTAAGATTCGTTAACCCAATTTCAGCTGTTTTTTTTTCCACTGGAGCGACTTCACTCTCGACTTCCTCAGAGGCCGTTGAAAGGTTCTCTTCCGTGGCTGAAGCATCAATTGTGTCTGTTACAATTTGCTCAGTAGCCGGCGTTGATGATTCCAACACAGCAGAAACATCAAGAGTCTTAACCGGTGCAGTTTCAGCATCAGTAACGCTTTCAAAATTAGTGTCTTCGATAACCGCAGATTCAGCAACCTCAGCACTAGGTTCACTAGTATCTGCAATTTCAGACAAGGTATCTTTTTGTTGATTCTGTAGCCACCAAATCGAAGATATACCGATAATAACGGCAAAGATGCCCCAGGTAAGTTTCATGATTCGGCTATCATGTTTTTCTTTATTCGTTTTCTTAGAAAAGCTCTGCATTGCTTGTTCGCTATGCTGAGCTTCTCCATGATGATCGATTGCGCCCAGCACTTCTTTTTCGTCAACGCCAACAGCTTTAGCATATGAACGAAGATAACCGCGCGTAAAGGTAGCGACCAGTTCACCATCAAACTCGTTTGCTTCTATCTTTTGAATCAAAGCGACTCTTAGGCGAAGCCTATCGGCAATTTGCTTTTGAGTAAGCCCTAATGCCTCACGTTTTTGCTTTAAAATTGTGCCGGCTAAAACAACGTCTTTGTCTTTTACTACGTCGTCGGTATTCATCTTCGTTTCTGTGCTCATTAATTTGGTACTTCTTATAGTTGGTACTGTAGTTGATGCACACTTATTTCATTTTATTTATTGGTGCTTACCAGCTTCAGTATAGTCAATCGAATGCACTACCTGTTTTTACAGCATAGTCCCTAATGGCCAACGTCAACGAGGTATTCATTACCGAACTGCCGACGCTATAATATGTTCTCACTGAAAGAATCAATGCCCAAAGCCTGAGATTATCAATTCCGGCGTACCATGATAGTCGATTATGATCGTGAGTTAAAATAACCAATCGTAAATCATTACGAATACACGCTATTTTGATTAAAAAATAACAAAACTTACGTCAATCAGGCGACGGTTTGAACTATTTGATTAATAAAAACAATATTTGTTCCCTAATGGAAAAAATAATTGTATCAGTTTGTGGCTGCGATCGGATAAATACCGTGTATTTACACTTTATGTATTGGTACAAAAAAGCCAAGTCGAAACTTGGCTTTTAAATCACGCAAATTATTACAGTGTCTTGACTGGAATCTCTTCCGCACCTTGTAACGCTGGTTGCTTCGTTCGTTTCGTTCTGTCGATCACGTCGCCAACCAATTGGCCACACGCTGCATCGATGTCATCACCACGTGTTTTTCGCACCGTGACGGTATAATCGTATTGCATCAACGTTTTCATAAAGCGATCAATACGAGAATTACTTGGCTTTTTATACGGTGAGCCCGGATAAGGGTTAAATGGAATTAAGTTAATCTTCGCAGGCGTATCTTTAAGCAACTCAGCGAGCTCTCGAGCATGGTCCATATCATCATTGACATGATCGAGGAGAACATATTCAACCGTTACTCTGCCACGGTTGGCATTTGATGAGGCAATATAACGCTGAACTGACGCCAAAAAGTCTTGGATATCCCAACGATCATTGATCGGCATGATTTCACTACGAAGCTTATCATTAGGTGCGTGCAAAGAGATGGCAAGCGCTACATCGATATTGCCGGTCATTTGGTCAAGACCCGACACAACACCTGAGGTTGAGACAGTGATACGGCGTTTTGACAAACCAAAGCCATAATCATCAAGCATCAACTCTAGCGCTGGTATCAAGTTTTTCATATTTAGTAGAGGCTCGCCCATCCCCATCATCACGACATTCGTGATCGGGCGGCGGCCAGTCTCTTTTTGCAGACCAATCTCACGCGCAGCGCGCCAAACCTGACCAATAATTTCTGATACTTTTAGGTTACGGTTAAAGCCTTGCTGAGCCGTAGAGCAAAATGTACACGCTAACGCACAACCCACTTGAGATGACACACACAAAGTGGCCCGATCATCATCAGGAATATAAACGGTTTCAACATCTTGATCCCCTACTCGCATCGCCCATTTAATGGTGCCATCCGATGAATGCTGAGCTTCTGAAACAGTCGGAGCCTTTATTTCGGCAACTCTCAACAGCTTCTCACGAAGTTTCTTGTTGATGTTGTTCATTTTCTCAAAGTCATCACAACCGAAATGGTAGATCCACTTCATTACCTGATCAGCACGAAAGGCTTTCTCGCCTAGCTCTTCTTGGAAAAACTTGCGCAAGCCCTTGCGATCAAAATCGAGTAGATTGACTTTTTGTACGGTCATGTTGCCTCTTAAATGACGAAGATTCTGTTAAGGGCGCGAATTGTACAGCCTTTAGCCTCCTGCAACAAGCGCAACAAAACCTTAAAATAATAAGGCTTTCATTTATAAGTGAACATTTTTCATACAGTAAAGAAGAGTGGCAATAAAAAAGGAGGCCTCAGCCTCCTTTTAATCTTCAGCACTCAATTAACGAGGGCAGATTTCAGATTCTGGAAAGAAAAATTCAATTTCTCGCGCCGCTGATTCAGGGCTGTCAGAGCCATGCACGGAGTTATAACGCATACTCAACGCATAATCAGAACGAATGGTGCCGCACGCGGCTTCTTCTGGGTTTGTTTTCCCCATAAGCTCACGGTAACGAGAGATCGCATTCTCCCCTTCTAAGACCTGAACCATAATAGGTCCCGATGTCATGAACTCACGTAATGCGCCAAAAAAAGGTTTGCCTTCGTGCTCCGCATAGAAGCCTTTCGCTTGGTCATCCGTTAGGCGAACCATTTTAGCAGCAACGATACTTAATCCAGCTTTTTCTATTCTGTGATAGATTTCGCCAATAAGATTACGCTCTACTGCATCGGGTTTAACGATTGAAAATGTTCTTTCTAGGGTCATCGTTTTTCCTTTCTTTTTTATTATCAGTTGTTTTCTATTTTTTAGATTGTTCTACGAGTAATCGAGCAAGAGTGCGTGTCCCCATACCCGTTGCGCCAGCGGCCCATTTATCAGAGCCAGACTTGCGATATGTACCGGCACAGTCAAAGTGCAGCCAACCTTTCTTATAATCTTCAACAAAATACGATAAGAACGCAGCAGCGGTGCTGGCACCTGGTGAGTAATCGCCACTACTGATGTTGGATAAGTCCGCAAAGTTTGATGGCAACATGCTACGGTGGAAGTCAGCAACAGGAAGTGGCCAGAGCCCTTCTTTTTCTTGATTGGCATGCGTTAGAGCTTGATGAGTGAGCTCGTCATCAAACGATAAAACAGCGTGGTAATCATTCCCCAATGCATTCTTAGCCGCACCGGTTAATGTGGCGCAATCGATGATCATTTCTGGGTTCTGTTCACTCGCAAAAATTAGACCATCCGCCAATACCAAGCGTCCTTCCGCATCAGTATTCATGATCTCAACCGTTTTACCATTTTTGTAGGTAATAACGTCACCAAGCTTTAACGCTCGTCCTGAAACCATGTTTTCTGCGCAGCAAAGAATAAGCTTCACTCGCTTGTTCAATCCACGAAGAATAGCAAGACCTAGGCCGCCTGTAATCGTGGCTGCGCCGCCCATGTCAGCTTTCATCGCCGTCATGAAATTTGAAGGTTTCAAGCTATAGCCACCAGAATCAAACGTAATTCCTTTGCCGACAAGACAAGCAAATACTGGCGCTTCAGGGTCGCCTGTTGGATTATAATCGAGTTGGAGCATAGCTGATGTGCGCTCAGAGCCGCGACCTACCGCAAAAATACCCGTCCACCCTTCAGTTAACAGGTCTTTGTCTTTAACGATACGATAAGTCACATGTTCTGGTGCGGTCGATTTAATAAACTCGGCAGCCATCGTCGCTAATTGGCGAGGTGCGACTTCTTCTGCACTTTTATTGATGATGTCACGAGTCCAATTAGACGCTTTGATGCGTGCATTCAACTCATTGTTATCCGCTTCAGATAGCGTCGGCAGTTCAACTGTCGTGGTTTTCTTCGGATTACGATACCCTTGGTAAAAAGCCCAAGACGCTTCCAAATCCCACTCACCCCCTTGTAAAACAACACTCGTAATACCTTGAGCATCCAATTTACGAGCCGCTTTTTGAATAACATCTAGCTCTAGGTTATCGCTGATATGAATGGTAACGCCTGACTCTAGATAGGAAAGAGTCGCGTTTTCGCCCCATTGAGAAGGAGCCACTTCTTGGCTAAGAAATACTGACAGTGTGTTAGACATGGTTTCTCCTTGTCTTGTCCATTTTTATGTTTCATCGTACCTGTAATTCCAAGATGTTAGCATTATGTAGAGTCAATACCAATGACAGGCCCATCCGATTTAATAACAATGTAACAAGTCGGTACAAAAAAACGGGCCAAAGGCCCGTTTTTTTTATATTAAGTCAGCGAATTTGCTTACTCAAACTCATCCATCCAGCATAATATGACGGCTTCCAAGATCTTTTCATTGGAACGATTTGGCTCATCGTCAAATTCATCCAACTCGATGATCCATTGATGTAAGTCCGTAAAACGTACCGTTTTAGGGTCCGTCTCTGGGAATTTGTCACACAACTCAATAGCGATATCGCGCGAATCCGTCCATGTAATACTCATAAGCTCTCCTTAGCAGACCGATTAGTGGTCTTCTGACGCGTGGTTAAGTGTATATTTAGGGATTTCAACAACCAGGTCTTCATCCATCACTTTTGCTTGGCACCCAAGACGAGACTCTGGTTCAAGTCCCCACGCTTTATCGAGCATGTCATCTTCTAACTCTTCACTTTCATCAAGAGAATCAAAGCCCTCACGCACGATAATGTGACATGTGGTGCAGGCACATGACTTCTCACATGCGTGCTCAATTCCGATACCATTCTTTAAAGCAACATCTAATACCGTTTCACCCGGTTTCGCTTCTAAAACCGCACCTTCAGGACAAAGGTCCTCGTGAGGTAATACAACAATTTTTGGCATGACTACTTGGTCCTTACTTTTAAATATTGTCGACTGACTGACCAGCTAAAGCTTCTCGGATAGATTTATCCATTCGACGAGAGGCAAAATCTTGGCTGGCTTTATCAGTGTCTTTAATACCTTGTTCAATTGCATCGGCACTGTCGCCATTGCGCAATTGGATCAATGATTCTATCGCATTCATCAACGCTTGCTTACCGGCTTCATCTAACAACTCATCGCCATCTGCCTGCATTGCAGCGACCAGTCCTTCAATCACTCGGTCCGCTTCAACGCGCTGCTCCGCTAATGCTCGTGCGAGCATATCTTCTTTAGCGAACGTCATTGAGTCTTTGAGCATATTGGTGACTTCTTCATCACTCAGCCCATAAGACGGTTTCACTTGGATTTCTGATTGAACACCGGTGCTTTTTTCCATTGCGGTCACAGAGAGCAAACCGTCTGCATCAACTTGATAGGTGACTCGAATGTGCGCAGCCCCCGCCGTCATCGGTGGGATCCCTTTCAAAGAAAAGCGCGCTAATGAACGACAGTCATCAATCAGCTCCCTTTCACCTTGAACAATATGCACAGACATCGCTGTTTGACCATCTTTGAACGTCGTAAACTCTTGCGCCTTGGCAACTGGAATTGTTGTATTACGAGGCACAATTTTTTCAACCAAGCCGCCCATCGTTTCAATACCGAGCGACAATGGAATCACGTCTAAAAGTAGCATCTCAGAGTCGGGTTTATTCCCCACCAAGATATCCGCTTGAATAGCCGCGCCTAACGCGACCACTTCATCAGGGTTAATGCTCGTAAGTGGTGTTTTACCGAAGAACTCTCCAACCATATCGCGAACTAGAGGGGTACGAGTCGAGCCGCCGACCATCACGACTTCTAAGACCTCATCGGCCTCAACTTCTGCATCGCGCAAAGCACGACGGCATGACATCAACGTTTTCTTCAATAAAGGTCGAACAAGATCATTAAATGTGTCGCGCGTCAGTTCTCCTTGCCAATCCAGCACAGAGATCGTGGCACGCTCTGCCTCACTTAGATCGATTTTAGCCTGAGTAGCCGCATCAAGCAGTTCGCGCTGTTGAGCCGAAGATAGCGCTGACATTCCGATTAAAGATTGGATGTGATCAGCGATAAGATGATCAAAATCATCGCCACCCAGCGCCGAGTCACCGCCGGTTGCCAGTACCTCAAAAATGCCTTTTGATAAGCGCAATATGGAGACATCAAACGTGCCGCCACCGAGATCATAAACGGCAATGACACCTTCTTGGCCACTATCCAGTCCATAAGCAATAGCGGCAGCCGTCGGTTCGTTAAGCAGACGAAGCACATGTAACCCTGCTAAGTTTGCCGCATCTTTGGTTCCGACACGCTGCGCGTCGTCGAAATACGCGGGTACGGTAATGACAACACCCGCAAGATCGCCACCCAATGACGCTTCTGCGCGAGCCGCCAATGCCTTAAGGATATCCGCGGAGACTTGAATAGGGTTTTTATCGCCATTCATCGTTTGCAATATCGGTAAGCCGTTGTCGCTTTCGACTAGATGGTAAGGCAATGATGGGTAGCGTGATTTCACGTCTGTTAATGAGCGACCTAATAGGCGCTTTACAGAGACAATCGTATTCTCTGGGTCTTTCGATGCGTTATTTCTAGCATCGTAGCCAACCGTGACTTGCTCTGGTGAGTAATGCACAGCAGAGGGGAGGATTGTTCGACCTTGTGAATCAGAAAGTGTTGAGGTCTCACCACTTTTTACACTTGCGACCAATGAATTAGTGGTGCCTAAATCAATACCTGCAGCCAGTTTGTGTTCGTGTGGTGCAGAACTTTGTCCCGGCTCTGCGATTTGAAGTAATGCCATTCAAATATCCTTGGAGGCTGTGATTAGCCAAGCAGTTTTTCTTCTAATTGTTCTATTTCGCTTTTCAGCTTGGCGATAAATTTGAGTTTCCGAATACTATCTGCAGCGCTATCCCAATGGCCGTTGACCAGCTCATTCGTCAGACTTGATAGGTGTTCGTTAAACATTTTGCTTACCTGACGTTCAAAGTCAAAAAGTTCTTCTTCTGCATCAGGTGAATTCGCGACGTCTTCGAGGGTTTCACGCAGCTCCATTTGTTCCATAAGAAACATAGGATCCTGCAATGTCCTGTGCTCTCCCCGAATATCAATGCCGTTTTCAGCAAGTAAATATTCCGCTCGAGATATCGGCCGTCGTAATACTTCATACGCATCATTGATCTGTGCGGCTTTTTGTACCGCCAGCAAACGATCTCGCTCTGAAGCTGTCGAAAAGTTATCAGGGTGAAAGCGCTTTTGAAGCTCAAGGAACTGAGAAGAAAGAAGGCTACCGTCCAGCGGAAACTGAACAGGTAGCCCAAATAGTTCAAAATGGTTCATATCGTATGACTCGTAGTAATGGAGCTCAGTAAACTGAGCTCCTTATCGGTTAAACATTAAAGCTTTCACCACAACCACATTCGCCTTTCGCGTTCGGGTTATTGAATTCAAAGCCTTCGTTCAAACCTTCTTTTACGTAATCCAGTTCTGTTCCATCTAAATAGACAAGGCTCTTAGCATCGATGATCACCTTTACACCAGCGTGCTCAAAGACTTCATCACCATCGTCAAGGTCATCAACGAATTCAAGCACGTAAGCCATTCCTGAACACCCAGTTGTTTTGACACCTAGGCGCAAACCAAGGCCTTTGCCTCGATTATCTAGAAATGCTTTTACTCGACTCGCTGCTGCGTCTGTCATGGAGATGGCCATACTACAACCTTATCTGTTTATCTATTGAATCAATTCTGTGGGTATCAACCCGGTCTTTAGTCGCGCTTTTTCTTGTAATCAGCAACCGCGGCTTTAATCGCGTCTTCTGCAAGAATAGAACAGTGCACTTTTACTGGTGGCAATTCCAACTCATCAGCAATTTCTGAGTTTTTGATTGCAGCGGCTTCGTCTACTGACTTGCCTTTAACCCATTCTGTTACCAGTGAGCTTGATGCAATCGCAGAGCCACAACCGTAGGTTTTAAACTTCGCATCTTCGATAATACCTTCTGGTGTTACCTTGATTTGCAGTTTCATCACGTCACCACATGCTGGTGCGCCTACCATACCACTACCTACGCTTGGGTCATTTTTATCAAATGAACCAACATTACGTGGGTTCTCATAGTGGTCAATTACTTTTTCACTGTACGCCATAATTTATTCCTCGAATCCTCTATTTCCTTGAGATTAGTGGTGTGCCCACTCGACCGTATCAAGGTCAATCCCTTCGTTATACATATCCCATAGAGGAGACATGTCGCGTAATTTATTCACCGCTGTCTTAAGCTGCTCAATCGCATAATCTACTTCTTCTTCTGTCGTAAAACGACCAAAAGAGAAACGAACAGAGCTGTGTGCAAGCTCATCGTTGAGACCCAGTGCACGCAGTACATAAGACGGCTCTAAACTCGCTGAAGTACACGCCGAACCCGAAGATACGGCTAGGTCTTTCAACGACATTAATAATGATTCACCTTCGACAAAAGCAAAGCTAATGTTCAGGTTATGCGGTACTCGCATCTCAAGGTCGCCATTCACAGTGACCGCTTCAAGATCTTTAACACCTGCGTAAAGACGTTCGCTTAATGCTTTCGCGTGTTCATAGTCTTTCTGCATATCTTGTTTAGCGATAGCAAACGCTTCACCCATACCAACAATCTGATGAGTAGCAAGTGTGCCCGAGCGGAAACCACGCTCATGACCGCCACCATGCATTTGCGCCTCGAGGCGAACACGTGGTTTACGACTCACGTAAAGTGCACCAATACCTTTAGGGCCATACGCTTTATGAGCAGATAATGAGATCAAATCAACTTTCATCTCTTGTACATCAATTGGGATTTTACCCGCAGATTGAGCCGCATCGACATGGAAGATGATCTTTCTGCTACGGCATAACTCACCGATTGCCGTAATGTCTTGAACGACACCAATTTCGTTGTTCACGTGCATGATAGAGACTAACACAGTGTCTTCACGCATTGCTGCTTCAAGCTTGCTGAGATCAATAATCCCGTTGCTTTCAGGTTGAAGATAAGTCACTTCAAACCCTTCACGCTCGAGTTGACGGCATGGATCTAATACCGCTTTATGTTCGGTTTTGCACGTAATTATGTGCTTGCCTTTCTTACCATAAAAGTGCGCAGCACCTTTTATCGCAAGGTTATCTGATTCTGTTGCGCCCGATGTGAAGACAATTTCACGAGGGTCAGCGTTGAGCAAATCTGCGACTTGCTCACGTGCATTATCGACTGCTTCTTCTGCCTGCCATCCATAACGGTGTGAACGTGATGCTGGATTACCAAACGTTCCGTCCATTGTCATGCATTTAACCATTTTTTCAGCGACGCGTGGGTCAACTGGACAAGTGGCAGAATAATCTAAATATATCGGCAGTTTCATTCTTTACTCCAATGTAAAAGCAACACTACTTACGAGCGAACATTGATACCGATGGGCGCGGCGTTATTATTCTTTCTTGAAAACCCATTATTTACCGTAAGGTCAATGTCCTGACGGTCAGAAATTTGTAGGACTTCATTATCCACCATCAACTCACCGAGAGTGATGTTGTTTAAAAAGTCGCTAATGCGAGAACTCAAATCTCGCCACAATGTGTGAGTTAAACAACGTGTACCGCCCTGACAATCACCTTTGCCAGCGCATTTTGTTGCGTCGACTGATTCATCGACGGCAGCAATAACGGTACCGATAGAAATATCAGTGGCGTCCGACCCTAAGCGATAACCACCACCAGGACCGCGCACACTTGAGACTAATCCAGCTTTACGCAGTTTTGAAAACAGCTGCTCTAAGTAAGAAAGGGAAATCCCTTGACGCTCAGAAATATCGGCCAGTGGGACTGGACTTTGCTGCGAATGCAGAGCGACATCGAGCATCGCCGTTACTGCGTATCTTCCTTTTGATGTTAATCTCATATCACACGTTTCCACATTGTCTTTGTGGGAACAATTTTTTCATACCTGACTATTTTAGTCAAGTATTCATTTAACCAAAACAGTCAGGCATTCATCCACACAGTTGATACGGTTAAATGTCTTTGGAATTCGTTTTCTCGATAGAGGTCAAAATGCCTCGCAAGGTATTGATTTCTTGAGACTCAGGGCGAGCTCTGCTGAATAGTCTGCGTAACTTATTCATCACTAAGTTCGGCTTATCTTTAGAGATAAATTGGGTATCCGTGATCACTTTTTCAAGGTGTTGATAGAATAATTCCAACTCTTTATGACGAGGATAATCAGGCTCATCTTGAGCTGGAAATTGTTGGCTTACTCTATCGAGATGAGCAACCCGAACTTCATAACTCAACGTTTGAACGGCCATGGCCAAATTTAACGAACTGTATTCTGGGTTAGCTGGGATGCAGGTATGATAATGACACAACTGTAATTCATCATTAGTCAGACCGGTACGCTCTCTACCAAACACTAACGCTACAGGATGTTTTTCGCTTTCCACAGCAAAACGCTGACCACATTCACGAGGCTCTATCATAGGCCAATCTAATGTACGAGAGCGCGCACTTGAGCCAACAACTAGGCCACAATCTTCTATGGCTTCTTCTAAAGTCGAGACAATAGTGGCACCTAACGCGATATCACTTGCACCCGCAGCTAAAGCAACGGCTTGTGCGTCTACTTCACATTGGGGATCAACCAATACCATCTGGCTCATTCCCATTACTTTCATCGCACGGGCTGCCGAACCAATATTCCCCGAGTGGGACGTCCCAACAAGAATGATCTTAACGTTGTTTAGCATTGTCAAATAGCACCAAGATTACAAAATCGACGAATAATAACATAAACCCGACTAAAATAGTCAGGGTCTTTTTATTCACGCCGATGACAGGACAAAAAATAACCACTTCCTTTTTCTCCAATCTTTGGTATACTCGCCGCCGCTTTTTGTTCTTTAACATCCGTTGGGAAAATTCGTATGCATCCAATGCTAAATATCGCTATACGCGCAGCGCGTAAAGCTGGCAACCATATTGCTAAATCACTTGAAAACACTGATAAGATTGAATCAGTACAGAAAGGTACTCAGGAGTTTGTCACTAACGTAGACAACGAAGCTGAAGCACTCATTATCCATACCATTCAAACCTCTTACCCTGAGCACAGCATTGTTGCTGAAGAAAGCGGTATGATTGAAGGTAAAGATAGTGATGTTCAATGGATCATCGACCCACTGGATGGCACCACTAACCTTATCAATGGTTTCCCACACTTTTGTGTTTCTATTGCTGTTCGCATTAAAGGCAGAACAGAAGTAGCGTGTGTTTACGACCCAATGCGCAATGAGCTATTTACCGCACAACGTGGTTCTGGCGCTCAACTCAATAACGCTCGTATTCGCGTTACTCCTTTAAAAGATATCAAAGGTACCATTATCGGTACTGGCTTCCCATACAAGCAAAAGCAGCATTCTGAAAGCTTTTTCAAAATCATGTCTTCAATGTTTGTTGAGTGTTCTGACTTCCGTCATACTGGCTCTCCAGCACTTGACCTTTGCTACTTAGCAGCAGGTCGCGTAGATGGTTACTTCGAGCTTGGACTAAAGCCTTGGAACATGGCAGCTGGCGATCTTATTGCTCGTGAAGCAGGCGCTATTGTTACTGATTTTGCTGGCGGAACAGACCACATGAAATCAGGCAACATCGTTGCTTCAAGTGCTCGTGGCGTGAAATCAATGCTTAAACACATTCGTGAAAATTCAAACGAAGGTATGCTTAAGTAAGTCATAATGACTAAGCGCTAAGTATTGAATTGTAATCCCGGCCATCGGCTGGGATTTTTTTTACCTGTTGCTTTTCTTCCTGCTAGTTTTTATTAATCAATGAATAGCAGAAACCTACCCTCAAAAAAAAGGCCGCTCTATGAGCGACCCTTTTCATTCAACATCAAAGAACTACGGCATTTCGTCGAACTCTTCGCCTTCTTTTTCTATCGGTGTTGGCATCAAGTGCTCACGCTGAATACCAAGTTTCAGAGCAAGGGCTGAAGCCACATAGATTGAAGAATAAGTACCAACAGTAATACCAAGCAATAGTGCTAATGCAAAGCCATGGATCATCGCTCCGCCTTGCGTAAACAACGCAATGACCACAAACAATGTCGTGCCAGACGTAATTAACGTACGGCTTAACGTTTGTGTAATCGAGCTATTCATGATTTCTGGCGATTCACCTTTCCGCATTTTACGGAAATTCTCACGAATTCGGTCAAAAACTACGATGGTATCGTTGAGTGAGTAACCAACCACGGTGAGCAATGCTGCCACAATGGTCAAATCAACCTCTATCTGTAATAGAGAGAAGATACCTAAGGTAATAATAACATCGTGCGCCAGCGCCATAACAGCACCCGCTGCTAAGCGCCACTCAAAACGTATCGAGACATAAATCAAGATACAGATCAGTGAGACTAAGATGGCCAGACCACCCGCTTCCGTTAGCTCATCTCCCACATTCGGGCCGACGAATTCAATACGGCGCATTTCAACACTTTCGCCCGTACCTTCTTTGATTGCACTCAGGATTTGATTACCTAGCGCTTCGGCTTGAACACCATCACGCGGGCGTAAACGCACCATGACATCACGAGAAGAACCAAAGTTCTGCACGGTAGCATCGCCAAAGCCTTCGGCATCCAATGCGCTACGCACATCTTCAAGGTTTGCAGGTTGCTCAAAACCAACTTCAATCAGCGTACCGCCGGTGAAATCTAGGCCCCAATTTAACCACTTCGTAGACAGAGTAAATAATGCTGCAGCAATCATTACGAGTGAGAACGCAAATGCTACTTTTGACCAACGCATAAAGTCGATCGTTTTGTCCAATTTCATTATCTGAAACATAACTAATTCCTAGATCGACAATTTTTTAACGCGCTTGCCGCCATAAACCAGGTTCACTAAACAGCGAGTACCAATGATTGCGGTAAACATAGAGGTAATAATACCGATTGAAAGTGTCACAGCGAAGCCTTTGATAGCCCCCGTACCGACAGCAAACAAAATAATGGCAGTAATTAGCGTCGTAATGTTGGCATCGGCAATCGTACTAAATGCGTTTGCGTAGCCTTGTTGGATCGCTTGTTGAGGATTGCGTCCGTCTCTTAACTCTTCCCGTATTCGCTCAAAAATCAGTACGTTGGCATCAACTGCCATACCGACCGTCAGTACAATACCGGCGATACCAGGGAGCGTCATTGTTGCGCCAGGAATCATCGACATCACACCGATAATTAAAACGATGTTTGCCATCAAGGCACAGTTAGCAAAAAGACCAAAACCACGGTAGTAGATAAGCGTAAACAGCATCACAGCAATCATACCGGTAATACACGCCATGATACCCATATCAATATTCTGCTGTCCCATTGATGGACCAATGGTTCTTTCTTCAACAATAGAGATAGGTGCAATCAAGGCACCAGCACGAAGCAACAACGCAAGGTTATGGGCTTCAGCCGCAGAATCGATACCCGTAATTCGGAAGTTACGCCCCAGCGCCGATTGAATCGTTGCTTGGTTGATCACCTCTTCGTGCTTATCAAGAATGACTTTGCCTTCAGGGGTGCGCTTACCACTGTCTTTATATTCCGCAAACACTGTTGCCATCAGTTTGCCGATATTTTGACGAGAGAACGCCGCCATTTTATTACCACCTTCGCTATCTAGCGAGATGTTAACTTGTGGACGACCGTACTCATCAGCACTTGAGCTCGCATCGGTAATGCTTGCTCCGCCAAGGATGATACGCTTCTTCAGTACAGCAGGACGACCATCACGATCAAACTTAATCTCACTGCCTGCAGGCGCACGGCCACTAGCCGCAGCCGCTAGATCAGCGCTGCTATCGACTTCTCGGAACTCAAGGGTTGCCGTTGCACCAAGAATCTCTTTCGCTCTTGCCGTATCTTGAACACCAGGGAGCTCAACTACAATACGACTCGCGCCTTGACGCTGCACTAATGGTTCAGCAACACCAAGCTCATTCACACGGTTACGTAGAATGGTAATGTTCTGCTCGACAGCATAATTACGGATTTCTTGTAGGCGGGTTTCTTTAAAACGAGCAACAATAGCAAAGCGGCCATTAGTATTGGAATCAAAAAAATCCATGTCAGGATGCTTTGACTCTAACGATGCTAATGCTTGCGCAAGCTGCGCTTCATCTCGAAGTAAAACCTCGACTGCATCCTTTCCAGAAGGGCGAATCGAGCGGTAGCGAATACGATCTTCACGCAACTCACTTCGAAAGGCTTCTTCTTGTTGACCAACCAGCTTTTCCATTGCTGCATCCATGTCGACTTCCATCAAGAAGTGGACACCACCACGCAGATCGAGACCTAGTTTCATTGGTGCAGCACCAATCGCTTCAAGCCAATGAGGCGTTGCGGCTGCAAGGTTAAGGGCAACTATAGAATCTTGACCTAAGGTTTCACTGATTACGTCCCGCGCACCGATTTGAACATCAGTATTGTTGAAACGAACCAAGATTGAACCATTTTCTAAGGCAATGGATTTATAAGAGAGTTGCTCTTTATCTAGAGCTTGAGTGACAGTATCCAGCGTCGACATATCAACAGAGGCGCCACGCGCCCCTGTAATTTGAATAGCCGGATCTTCACCGTATAAGTTGGGAAGCGCATATAATGCTGCGATAGCAATGGTAAAAATCACCATTAAGTACTTCCACAGAGGATAACGGTTTAGCACAGCGAGGATCCTTTAGCTGTTTTTATAGAGACTTCAGCGTACCTTTTGGTAGCACTGCAGTGATGAAATCTTTCTTGATAACAACTTCGTTGTTATCGTTTAGCGCGATAGCAATGTAGTCATTGTCTTCAGCGATCTTAGTAATTTTACCAATTAGACCACCGTTTGTTAGCACTTCATCGCCTTTGCCCATAGATGACATTAGGTTCTTGTGCTCTTTAGTACGCTTTGCTTGTGGGCGGTAGATCATGAAGTAAAAGATCACTGCAAACATGCCTAGCATAATCAACATTTCAAAACCACCGCCTTGTGGAGCGGCTTCAGCAGCGTAAGCTGAACTAATCAAACTCATTGGAAAACATCCTCGTTAAATGTAAATACATATTCAAAATTGGGCTATCCCCCTATCTTTTCAAGAAGCAAACAGTAACTCAATGTTTCTTCACCCTTTAAGTGCACAAAAAATGTGACGTAGAGCTAGAAATTGTTAGCTACTGTCAGGATAGCCGTAAATTTAACCAATTATTTCATATCAATTGGCGGCACTTCGCGATCGCGACGTGCGTAAAACTCTTGCACAAATTCTTCAAAACGGTCTTCGTCAATGGATTTACGAATGCTTTCCATCAGGCGTTGATAGTAGCGAAGGTTGTGAATCGTGTTCAGACGTGCGCCCAAAATTTCGTTACAACGATCAAGGTGATGCAAGTACGCTTTCGAGTAATTCTTACACGTGTAGCAGTCACATTCTGGATCAAGAGGGCTCACATCTGTTTTATGTTTGGCGTTACGGATCTTAATCACGCCGCCTGTCACAAACAAGTGACCATTACGAGCATTACGTGTTGGCATAACACAATCGAACATATCGATGCCACGGCGAACACCTTCAACCAAATCTTCTGGTTTACCCACACCCATGAGGTAGCGAGGTTTATCTTCCGGAAGTCTTGGTGTGGTATGTTCAAGAACACGGTGCATATCTTCTTTTGGTTCACCTACTGCTAGACCACCAACGGCATAACCGTCAAAGCCGATATTGGTTAAACCGTCAACGGAGACATCACGCAGGTCTTCATAGACGCCGCCCTGAACAATACCAAATAGAGAGTTCGTGTTATCTAGCTTATCAAAATGATCACGAGAACGTTGAGCCCAACGCAGAGACATCTCCATCGATTTCTTTGCTTCGTCGTGAGTCGCAGGGTAAGGCGTACACTCATCAAAAATCATGACGACATCTGAGCCAAGATCTTTTTGAATCTCCATGGATTTCTCAGCATCCATGAATACTTTGTCGCCATTGACTGGGCTACGGAAATGCACACCTTCTTCAGTGATTTTACGTGTCGCACCTAGACTGAATACCTGAAAACCGCCTGAATCGGTCAAGATAGGCCCTTTCCAGTTCATGAAATCATGTAAATCACCGTGTAGCTTCATGATCTCTTGACCAGGGCGTAACCAAAGGTGGAAAGTATTACCAAGCAAGATCTCCGCTCCGGTGTCTTTCACTTCTTCAGGTGTCATACCTTTCACGGTACCGTAGGTACCAACTGGCATAAATGCTGGGGTCTGCACGGTACCGCGTTCAAACGTCAATTGACCACGGCGGGCATGACCATTTTTTTTCTTAAGTTCGTATTGTAATTTCACGAAGGCTCCTATTCGCCAGAGACACAGTCTGACTCAATGTCAAAACGCACTAACAAGCGTAGCTTGTCGCACTCGATTGCACTGACATTTCTGTCCAATGCTTGATGGTCATCCTTACCAAAACTCTCACTGATTCCTTGAGTGAAACGAAAAAACTAATACCGAACGCTAATCGGCTTTTTTAGTGATGAACATTGCATCACCATAGCTAAAGAAACGGTATTCACTATCGACCGCATGCTGATACGCGGCCATGACGTTATCGTAGCCAGCAAATGCACTCACTAACATAATAAGCGTCGATTCTGGTAGATGGAAGTTCGTCACTAAACAATCGACGACTTGGTACTCATAACCAGGGAAAATAAAGATTTCTGTATCCCCGAAAAACGGCGCTAATTCCGTTCCTTTTGCTTTCGCGTCTTGAGCTGCGCTTTCTAGAGAGCGTACAGACGTTGTCCCGACAGCAATGACTCGCCCACCACGTGCTTTAGTTTCAGCAACGGCTTTCACCACTTCTTCAGATACTTCAACGTATTCAGAGTGCATATGGTGGTCGTCGATATTGTCGACTCGGACAGGCTGAAAAGTGCCAGCACCAACGTGTAGTGTCACGTAGGCAAAATTCACACCCTTTGCTTTTATTTCTGCTAACACTTTGTCATCAAAATGCAAACCAGCAGTAGGGGCAGCAACGGCTCCGGGTTTTTCATTGTAAACCGTTTGATAGCGTTCTTTATCGGTGTCTTCATCAGGTCTATCAATATACGGTGGCAGCGGCATATGACCGATGTTATTTAACACCTCTAGTACCGTTTTGTCAGATTGTACTTCAATCTCAAACAATGCATCGTGTCTTGCAACCATGATCGCTTGATAATCATCGTTTTCACCAAGAAATAGTTCAGTTCCCACCTTTGGCGATTTAGAACAACGAACATGAGCTAATACACGTTTATCATCGAGCATGCGCTCAACTAACACCTCTAACTTGCCACCCGATGCTTTACGTCCAAACATTCTGGCAGGAATGACGCGCGTATTATTGAACACCAATAGATCGCCGGGTTGAACCAAACTGGCAATGTCGGTAAAAGTTTTATCTGCCACTTCGCCTGTATTGCCAGTGAGCTGCAATAACCGGCTAGCGCTGCGCTCTGCTTTAGGGTAGCGGGCGATGAGTTCGTCAGGTAGGTCGAAGTGAAAATCTGAAACTTGCATAACACCAATCTTTCTTAATCTATGACATGAAGGGCGAAAAATTTCGCAGCGGCTAAGTATAGGCTTACGGCATGGAATAGCAAGTTGAACAAGGGTAATCATGCTGGTTTTTCGAGCAAAATGTTAGTGCGTGACGGTCACTCCATTTTTGCTATCTAATTTTAATGATTCGCATCAAATAACGACCGAGTTCTCAACTTTAATGCGTCGAAAATTCTATAGTTAAAGTAGACATTCACACTGAGTTGGAGGCCCTATATGATTAAGGTCGAAGAAATGATGACCCGCAACCCTCACACCCTATTGCGGTCTCACTCTCTCGCCGATGCTAAGCACATGATGGAAGCGCTTGATATCAGGCATATCCCTATCGTTGATGCCCACAAACAACTGTTAGGCATTATTTCCCAACGCGACTTGTTCGCCGTACAAGAATCCATCTTACAACGTGTTCCAAGCGACCAATCTTACACATTATCAACACCTATTAGCGATTTTATGCATGTCAATATCATGACAATTGAACCCAGAGCAGGGCTTCGTGAAAGTGCCGTGTATATGCAAAAACACAAAGTAGGCTGTTTGCCAGTGGTCAAAAAAGGAGAATTAGTGGGCATCATTACTGACAGTGATTTTGTTGCTATCGCGATTAATTTGCTCGAATTACAAGAGGAAGTAGAACCAGAAGAGTCGGAAGTTGAAGTGGTTCAGCAAACCACCGAGCCTTCATAGTTTAACAACGTCATCTAAAACACAACAAGATGGTTGGTGTATGTGCCTTATATACCAACCCCAAATAGCAACGCATACTTTATTCTGCAGCAGAGACTCACTAGTATTACAGCAACCCCGAAACGACATCCGCTAAGTGCATAAAAGATTCTCGCCTTGACGAACTAGGCCTCCAAACTAAACCAATTTCTCTGTGTGCTTGCTGACCTGGCGGCTCAATAACAATCAGATTCTGATTGTCTAATAACCCGTGCTCAATCGCCATTTGTGGGATAAATGTGGTACCCAAACCGTTTGCCACCATCTGCACAAGCGTGTGCAAACTCGTTGCACTAAATGGATTGATTTTTTCTTTTTTGGTCAACTTACAAGCAGACACTGCATGCTCGGTTAAACAGTGTTCATTTTCTAGTAAGAATACTGATTCATCCGGTAGATCATCATACTTAATTGGTACTCGGATACGATCGGCTTGAGTTCGGCTTATCACCATTTTGAACGGATCTTGCCCAACAATACAGCTCTCCATATTGCCAATTTCCATTGGCAAAGCGAGAATAAGCACATCTAACTCACCGTGTTTCAAGGCGGCTAATAAATTGGAGGTCGTATCTTCCCTTAGTAGTAGGTTTAGCTGCGGGTAGCGAGCGTTAACTTCTTGCACTAAATCACACAATAGAAACGGCGCAATCGTTGGAATGCAACCAAGCTTAATCTGCCCTTGCATCGCGTCACCTTGGCAATAATTACCTAATTCCATTAGGTCTTGCCCTTTCGCAAGCAGCTCCCTACCTTGCTTTACCACCATTTCACCCGCCTGGGTGAATACTAATGGGCTTTTCTTATCTTTTTTCTCATAAAGCGGGCAACCAATGAGCTCTTCAAGGTTTTGGATACCTTTGCTCAAGGTCGATTGACTAACAAAACAACGCTCTGCGGCTTCACTAAAATGTCGAGTTTCATTCAGCGTTACGAGGTAGTGAATTTGTTTTAAACTGGGCCATTTGTTCATAATTATTGCCTGCTTTTAACACACTATCAAAAAAGGAATGAGTCAGTTTCACTCATCGCTTTTTTCGATTAAATCAATCTATTAATTTCGCTTTTTTCAATACTACAATGTGTACTATAGTTTGTCTCGTACAAACACGGACCAAACCGAAGACGGTTTGAATTAACCTATTTTAGGAGCAAAAAAATGGTACTAGTTGGTCGTCAAGCCCCAGATTTTACTGCAGCAGCTGTTCTTGGTAACGGCGAAATCGTTGATAACTTCAACTTCGCTGAATTCACTAAAGGTAAAAAAGCAGTTGTTTTCTTCTACCCACTAGATTTCACGTTCGTTTGCCCATCTGAGCTTATCGCATTTGATAACCGTCTAGCTGACTTCCAAGCTAAAGGCGCAGAAGTTATCGGTATTTCTATCGATTCTCAATTCTCTCACAACGCATGGCGTAACACTGCTATCGAAGATGGCGGTATCGGTCAAGTTAAATACCCTCTAGTTGCTGATGTTAAGCACGAAATCTGCAAAGCATACGACGTAGAGCACCCAGAAGCTGGCGTTGCGTTCCGTGGTTCTTTCCTAATTGATGCTGACGGCCTTGTTCGTCACCAAGTAGTGAACGATCTTCCACTTGGTCGTAATATCGATGAAATGCTTCGCATGGTAGACGCACTAAACTTCCACGAGAAGAATGGTGAAGTTTGTCCTGCACAATGGGAAGAAGGCAAAGCTGGTATGGACGCATCTCCAACAGGCGTTGCAGCGTTCCTATCTGAGCACGCAGACGACCTATCTAAATAATTGAAACCTTCCGCCCCATGCTCACGGGGTTGATGGTTGGAAATAATAAAGCGGACACCGCAGCCAATCATTGAAGAGATTTTCAGTTAGCCGAATCCAAGCCCGAGTTTTTACTCGGGCTTTTTTTATTTCCCCTCAATACACTTTTCATCGCTAGTATATCCAGCCTCTGAGGGTTATATTGTTGCCCCCCTCCTTTCTGTCGGATAACTCAATGACCTACCAAATCGAAGTGTGCATCGACAATATTGAATCTCTCCCATTGGCTATTCAGGGTGGTGCAACTCGAATAGAACTGTGCGCTTCATTAGCTCTTGGCGGGCTTACTCCTAATGCAGGCTTGATAAAACAAGCGGTACAAGCATCGTCAATTCCTATTTATGTCATGATTCGCCCTAGGCAAGGTGATTTTCTCTATGATCACAGTGATGCCGAGGTCATGGCAGAAGATATTCGAATCAGCGCTCAATATGGTGCTCAAGGTATCGTATTAGGTATGCTAGACAAAGAAGGGAACATCGATAAACCACTGGCTACTCGTCTTATTGCCCTCGCACATAAACTAGGGCTAGGCGTAACCTTTCACCGTGCTTTTGACCAATGCAGCAATCCTTTCCAAGCCTTAGAACATGTTATTGAACTGGGGTGTGAGCGCATACTCACTTCTGGTCTGGGGAAAAATGTTTGTGAGGGTATGGCGATGCTGAAACAGCTCAACGAGAAGGCGAATGGGCGAGTTGCTATTATGGCGGGCGCTGGGCTGAATGAGAAAAATGTTGCGGATGTGATTGCGACAACTCAGGTGACTGAGGTCCACCTTTCAGGGAAATCCACTCGCCCAAGTCAGATGTTATTTGTCGCTTCGACAGCTAAGATGGGACAAGACGATGTGGATGACTTTGCGATTCCCGTTACCGACCCTGATAAAATAAGAGCTGTCATAAAACGACTGCCCAACGTGTAAAGAGGCTGGAGGCCCGTACGCTTATAAACCAACCAAAATTACTGGGTTAGTCACTCGCTAACCCGCAGTAGAGCGACGGTCTCAAGCTATAAAAAGTTATCGATCTCTTTCTCATCAAGGTGGCGAACATCCTTGCCCTTCACAAAATAAATAATGTATTCACAAATATTCTGGCAGCGATCACCTACCCGCTCAATGGCACGAGCAGACCACATAACCTGTAATATGTTAGGGATGTTTTTTGGGTTTTCCATCATGTACGCCGTCAGTTGGCGAATCACTGCTTCATACTCAGCGTCAAGTTTGTCATCTTGTTTATAGACCTCGGCGGCGGCATCGACATCCATTCGCGCAAAGGCATCTAACACCTGATGAAGCATACCAATAGCTTGGCGGCATAACGGCTCTAGCGACACATGATAATTTTGTTCTTTGGTTGATGGCGTCTCGATGGCTACTCTTGCGATTCTCGTAGCCACATCGCCTATACGCTCTAAATCTGTAATGGTTTTAATAATGGCCATCACCAGACGTAAGTCTTTGGCGGTTGGCTGCCGCTTTGCAATAATTCGGGTGCAAGCCTCATCGATAGAGACCTCCATCGCATTCACCTTATGATCATCACGTACCACCTTTCTCGCTAAATCAATATCGTCACTGTGTAGCGCCTGCATTGAAAATGAAAGCTGTTGCTCCACCAGCCCTCCCATCGTAAGGACGTGAGTACGAATGGATTCCAATTCCGCATTGAATTGACCAGAAATATGACGACCAAAGTGCATGTGTTAGCTATTCCTCTATCCGTATCGACCAGTAATATAGTCTTCCGTTTGCTTTTGCAGCGGTGATGTAAAGATTGCATCGGTATCTGAGTACTCTACCAGTTTTCCCAGATGAATAAACGCAGTGTGATCACTTACTCGCGCTGCTTGTTGCATGTTATGCGTCACCATCACCACGGTGTACTTTCTCTTTAAATCGTTAATCAACTCTTCGATAGTCAGTGTCGAGATAGGGTCAAGCGCTGAGGTTGGTTCATCCAGAAGCAGAACCTCTGGCTCAATAGCAATCGCACGAGCAATCACTAAACGCTGCTGCTGACCACCCGATAATCCAAACGCATTATCATGGAGTCGGTCTTTAACCTCGTCCCATAAAGCAGCAGCGCGCAGTGAGCGCTCGACCGCATCATCGAGATTACGACTATTGCGTATCCCTTGTAAGCGTAATCCATACACCACATTTTCATAAATAGATTTGGGGAACGGATTGGGTCTTTGAAATACCATACCGACTCGACGGCGCAATGTTGCCACATCCACTTTAGGGTGATAAATATTTTTCCCGTGCAGTCTAACATCCCCCTCGACCTTGCATCCTTCAACGAGGTCATTCATACGATTGATACATCGCAACAAGGTTGACTTGCCACAACCAGAAGGCCCAATGAACGCGGTAACTTGCCCTTTTGGAATGCGCATTGAAACATTATCCAGAGCTTGCGAACCGCGATAGAACAAATTTAATTTTTCTATTTCAATGGCGGTCTGATCATCATTTAAGTCATTAACATCAAGTGGTGTGGGGTAACCTAGGGTTTGATTGATAGAAAACATAGTTAGTCTTGTCCCAATGTTCGATATTTTTCTCTTAGATTATTGCGAATAGCAATCGCGGTTAAGTTCAAACCGACCACCACTGTCACCAACAAAAATGACGTCGCATAAACCAATGGACGAGCGGCCTCTATATTAGAGGTTTGGAAACCAACATCGTATATATGAAAACCTAGATGCATGAACTTTCGCTCTAGATGTAAAAAAGGAAATTGGGCATCAACAGGCAGGCTAGAGGCAAATTTCACCACGCCAACAAGCATCAAAGGCGCCACTTCACCCGCCGCCCTCGCTACCGCCAAGATGAGCCCGGTGATAATAGCAGGGCTCGCCATTGGTAAGACTATCCGCCATATGGTTTCGAATTGCGTAGCACCCAGTGCCAAAGAACCATGTCTTGCGGAAGTAGGAATTCTATTCAAGCCTTCTTCTGTCGTCACGATCACTACAGGTAACGTCAAAATAGCTAATGTTAATGCTGACCAAAGTAAACCTGGAGTTCCGAAGGTAGGAGCCGGTAGTCGCTCAGCATAAAACAATGAATCTATCGAGCCACCTATAGTGTACACAAAGAAGCCAAGTCCAAATACGCCATACACAATGGAAGGGACGCCAGCAAGGTTAATAACGCCAACACGTATCATACGGGTTAGCCAATTATTTTCAGCATATTCGTGCAAATACAGCGCAACGAGCACCCCTAGCGGCATCACCATCACCGACATAATCAATACCAACAATACCGTACCGAAGATAGCGGGAAAAACACCACCTTCAGAGTTAGATTCACGCGGGTCGTCTGACAAAAACTTCCAAACTTGACCACTCCAATGTGTGAGTTTTTCCGCAAGCGTCATATCATTAGGGAACCAAAAATCCACAATACGGCTGAGGGGAACCTCTACTCGATCGCCCTTCATGTCCGCGACGATAAGTGTCTTGCTATTGAGGGTGTTTCTTAGCTCATCTAGCTCAAGTTCATTGATTGCCAGTTGCTGCTGAATAATACGCTTTTGTTGTCGATACTTTTCCGATAATGCTGCAGTTAATGTGCCGTTCAGCTGTTCCTTGCGATGCTTTAACCTCATCACTTCAAGTTGATAGCCCAGACCGCGTATTTTTCGATCCACAATATCATCAATCGCTTGCTGTGTTTGCTGCGTCAGCGCTAAGGCCTCATCCAATCGCAGATGAATATCCTTAACAAACGCACCGTCAGGCGTATTGAGCGCGAGAATATCACCAAAGAAGTCTCCACCTCTCGTCCGTTCGATAACAACAAGCCCTGCTGGGGTGGTTTGGTTATAAAGCTCTGGCTCTAAAACCGAGACAAAGTCCATCCCATACAAATCACGATTGGCGGTTTTAATACTCAACCGCTCAACCTTACCTGATGCGATAACCGACTCAGGTAATACCGATGAAGCATTGGGAATAGTATGAGTCGACATCCAGGTTCTGGAATACACTTGCCCAATAAGATATTTACCGTCGGCATCTTGCCACTGGTACAAAGGAGCAGGCCAAAAATAAGCTAACCCTTTCCAACCAATCAGAAGCAACAAGCCTAAGACAGAAATCAAGCTAATACTGACCGCACCACCGGTCAACCAAACCCAAGGCGCTCCAGACTTAAACCATTTAAACATGGTGAGCTTCCTTAACAACGTCAAAGTGCACTGTATTTCTCTCTTAACCTTTGTCGTACCCACTCAGCTAATGAATTAACAACAAAAGTAAAACTAAACAAAATCAAAGCAATCAAGAACAATAAGCGATAATGAGTACTGTTCACTTCTGATTCGGGTAACTCCACCGCCATTGTGGCAGAGAGGGTTCTCATGCCTTCAAAAATATTCCAATCAAGTATCGGGGTATTACCTGTTGCCATAAGCACAATCATCGTTTCCCCCACAGCTCGACCTAACCCCATCATTACCGCGGAGAAAATCCCTGGACTTGCTGTCAGCAAAACCACATATAATAGGGTTTGCCATTGTGTTGCCCCTAATGCCAATGAACCATCGCACAAGTGCTTAGGCACTGAGAAAATAGCGTCCTCTGCAATAGTGAAGATTGTTGGTATCACAGCAAAGCCCATTGCAAAGCCAACCACCAGCGCATTGCGTTGGTCAAAATCAATGCCGTGTTGCGCCAGATACACCCTAACATCACCACCAAACATCCATACCTCCATATCGTAGGAGTACGTCATCATTAAGTACATGGCAATGATAATCACAGGGATCAGCGTAAACGGGTGCAATCCACTGGGTAGCTTCCCGGTAAAACGCTTGGGAATAAGGTACCAGACGATTCCAGAAGCTAACGATAAGAGCGGTAGCGTGATAAGCAACATCATCACTGCAGGTAAATGACTTTCGACGATAGGAGCAAACCACATCCCGGCCAAAAAGCCAATAATCACCGTAGGTAAAGCTTCCATCAATTCAATGGTCGGTTTGACGACTTTACGCATTCCCGAAGACATAAAGTAAGCAGTATAAATAGCACCAAATACGGCAATAGGTGCAGCAAACAACATAGCAAACGCCGCGGCTTTTATCGTGCCAAACGCAATAGGAACTAAGCTGAATTTAGGCTCAAAATCATCATTTGCTGCCGTTGTCTGCCAAACAAACTCAGGTTCTGGGTAGCTTTCATACCAAACCTTGCCCCACAGCGCACTCCAGGATATCTCCGGATGTTCATTATCTATTTTAGCGATATGAAGGACATTATCGATGACCAACGCGGCATAGCGATTATTATTCGATAAGCCGATGCTTTGTAATGTGCCATCGGGTAGTCTAAGATCAGAGACCGCTTTTTCACTGGTGGTATAACGCCCTTGGATCTCACCAGTATCCAAGCGAGCTAAAAAGCCTTTACTAAGGTTCTCGGGTATAATTTGTTCAACCGAAGCATCAAATTCAAACGAACGAATCGGCGTCAATACCCTTGTTTTATTCGTTAATACATCAAACCACTGCCAAACCATGTGATTATCGTATTGAACAAGCAATGAATAGGCCCCAGCTAGCAACGATATGTCCGTTACTGCAGCTTCGTTAGCACTTCTTAGGTTAATCACTTCTCTGACGGTCAGTTGATTTGATTGATGAACAATGACATACAATTCATCTTTAACGCGGACGTATATCGTGTTGCCATTGGGGGTCAGCAACAATTGATCGGCATCGTTTATAGTGAAATTTGACGTCGTGATGTTAGCCCCTGCTATTGGCGTATTATCATCCGAAATACTTGTCGTACGTTGAGCACTTAACGTTTTAATATGGTCTTTCTCAACGTGATCGGACAATCGGCTCATCAAGTCATCATTCGGGCTCTCTGTTTCTTGGATTAGATGCACATGACCCAGTGCATCTATCGTCGCAAAGGACATCGTCTTTTGATTCTTCGCCGCTGCAGCAATCACGACGGGCTGCCCATCAGTCGACGCGACAATCCAATTCAATCTGTTGTTGTCTGACACTACAACCTGATTGCTTGCGATTTCAGTGTCAAAGCTCGGCGTTACAGCGGCCAATTGATTGCCATTACGAAGCAGTATTAACGATTTGGATGACGAGCTTAATAATTCCGCTCCATCTTGGAGGTACTGCGATTGCGTCACTTGTCCTGATACTAACGATTTCTCTGTGACAATTCCGTCAGACGTATAAAACCGAGCTTTAGTCGCATTATCATCAACAACGGTTGTTATAATAGGGGCGGTAAGTTCAATCGGCTCAGCCTTTAACCAAGTGATCTTAGCATCAGAAAAAATGGGGAAGGTAACAAAGGCAAGGTAGACAAAAATAAAGATCAATCCAGCAAGCACACTGAGGCCACCGAATGAGACGATCCAACGAACGAGCCGATCCTGAATCTGACGTTTACGATCTTTAGTGTGCAATGAAAAGCTGGCGTTTGCCATAATTTACATTCTATCTCTTGATGATGTTTGAGGTTGTAAGGGGAGCTGTCCCACTTAGATTATGGGATAAAATACAAGCTTGCACGAAATGCCTCAACATAATATGTCGTTTAGGTGACAATTATATTACACAGCCTCTAACGTACTGAAAATCATAAAATGTAGTACGCTGTATTAGAAATTAAATAAAAGTGTCATGTAAGACCACTATGGTTCACGGCTAGATTTCGTTATCCCCCCTGTTCATCAATAGGGTATTAAGAATGGTTGATTATATGAGCGCAGAAAAATTCTATGTAGAAAAAGAACTTAGCTGGTTGTCTTTCAATGAGCGGGTACTTCAGGAAGCTGCGGATAAAACCGTTCCTCTGATCGAAAGGATCCGATTTCTCGGGATCTTCTCTAACAACCTAGATGAATTCTACAAGGTTCGATTTTCAGACGTTAAACGTCGAATTTTAATAAACCAAGAAAGTGGTAATGGTGATAAATCCAAGCGGCTGCTTTCTAAAATGCAGAGCAAGGTTCTCAAGCTAAACCTTAGATTTGATGAGCTCTACAATGAACTCATTTTGGAGATGGCGCGCCGACGCATTTTTTTGGTCAATGAAACGCAACTCACCGACACCCAGAAAAAATGGATTCAGAAGTACTTCCAGAAGAAAGTACTCCCTCATTTAACGCCATTGCTTCTCAAAGATGATATCGACGTTCTGCAATTTTTAAAAGATGAATACGCCTATATCGGTGTAGATATAAAAAAAGAAGAGACGTCTCAATACGCATTACTCGAGATTCCAACGGACCACCTCCCCCGTTTTGTTATGGTACCGGAACAAAAGGGAGAGCGACGCAAGACCATTATTTTACTCGATAACATCATTCGATATTGCTTAGACGACGTCTTTCGCGGCTTTTTTGATTACGATTCACTCAATGGCTATTCAATCAAAATGACACGTGACGCGGAATACGACCTGAGTCATGAGGTTGAACATAGTTTGCTCGAACAAATGTCGGAAGGGGTCAACCAACGCCTAAGCGCAATGCCCGTTCGATTTGTATATGAAGATGGTATGCCCGAAAGCATGCTCACGTTATTGTGTAACAAGCTCGGCATTTCAAACTATGACAGTTTGATTCGGGGTGGGCGTTACCATAACTTTAAAGATTTCATCAATTTTCCAAACGTAGGCCGCGATTACTTAGAAAACAAACCATTACCTCCAATGCGTTGCGCCGATTTTGATGGCTACGCCAATCAGTTTGATGCTATACGTGCACAAGATATTCTATTAAATTTCCCATATCATTCATTTGAACACGTTACCGAGCTCGTTCGCCAAGCCTCTTACGACCCTAAAGTCCGTGGCATTAAGATTAATATCTATCGAGTCGCAAAAGATTCTAGATTAATGAACTCTCTCATCGATGCACGACACAATGGTAAGGCTGTGACCGTCGTGGTTGAACTGCAAGCACGCTTTGATGAAGAAGCCAATATTGAATGGTCGAAAGTACTCACTGACAATGGCGTCCAGGTGATTTTTGGCGCTCCAGGCCTCAAAATCCACTCGAAACTATTGCTTATTAGCCGACTCGAACACGGGGAGATCGTCCGCTACGCCCATGTTGGTACAGGCAATTTTCACGAGAAAAATGCTCGTTTCTACACTGACTTCTCGTTACTTACTGCCGATCATGCCATTACCAATGAAGTCCGTAATGTCTTTGGTTACATAGAAAACCCGTATAGACCCGTAAAATTTGACCATTTAATTGTCTCTCCTCGCAATTCTCGTAAACAACTTTATCAACTCATCGATGAAGAAATCAGTCACGCTCATGCGGGAAATAAAGCCAAGCTCACCTTGAAAGTGAATAACCTTGCTGATAAAGGGCTGGTCAATAGGCTTTATACCGCAAGCCAGGCGGGGGTGAAAATCAATATGATTGTTCGTGGCATGTGTGCGTTAGTACCAGGACTAGAAGGGATCAGCGATAACATCACTATAATTAGTATTGTCGATCGTTTTTTGGAACATCCAAGAGTTATCATTACCCACAACAATGGCGATCCTAAGGTCTATATATCCTCTGCCGACTGGATGACTCGAAATATTGACCATCGAATTGAGGTTGCCACACCGATTTACGACACACGTTTAAAGCAGCGAATCATTGATATTATCAATATCCATTTCACAGACACAATGAAAGCACGCCACATCGATAAAGAAATGAGTAACGCTTACGTTTCACGGGGCAATAAGAAAAAAGTGCGTTCACAAGTTGCTATTTACGACTATCTTAAACACGTAGAGAAGCAAACTAAAAAGAACAATAAGCAGCGATTAGAGAATGAGTCAGAACATAACGGAAATCAGTAAACAGGTCGCGGCCATTGATTTAGGCTCCAATAGCTTTCATATGGTCGTCGCTAAAGTCATCAATCAAGACCTGCAAATCGTTAGTCGACATAAGCAAAGGGTGCGTTTAGCGCTCGGGCTAGACGCGCAAAATAATTTGGATAACGCGTCGATTGAACGGGGCCTTGAGTGCCTCGCCATGTTCGCAGAAAGATTGCAGGGTTTTGAGGTCGGCCACGTCCGGATTGCAGCGACACATACATTACGTATCGCCAATAATGCCCACATATTTTTGCAACGCGCTAAAGCGATCCTGCCGTTTCCTATCGAGATCATTCCAGGCGAAGAAGAAGCAAGGCTCATTTATTCTGGCGTTGCTCATACGCAAACAGAATCAAGTTCCAAGCTTGTGGTAGATATCGGTGGTGGCAGCACAGAACTCATTATAGGCGAAGCGTTCACACCTAAATTACTCAATAGTACCCAAATGGGGTGTGTCAGTTATACAAAAAAATACTTCGCGAATGGTAAGCTATCCACTAAGAACTTTTCCAAGGCTATCCTGTCCGCTCAGCAGCGGCTGGAAGCGTTGAGCCCTCGCTACAGAAAGTCAGGGTGGGAGATCGCATTAGGTTCATCAGGTACGATAAAAGCAATTAAAGAAGTACTTGTGGGGCTGGGTTATGATGATGGCGTCATCACCCTTAAACGTTTACACAAACTCATTGATAAGCTTTGTGAGTTTAACCATATCGACAACATTACCTTCCCCGGCTTGACGGTTGAACGACAGCCTGTTTTTGCTGCTGGTGTCGCGATCTTAGCCGCCATTTTTGATAGCCTATCTTTAGATGAAATGCATTGCTCAACGGGTGCACTCCGTGAAGGGTTGTTGTATGAGATGGAAGATCAGTTTCAGCGTTCAGACATTAGAATGAGAACCGCCGAAAATCTGGCTCAAAAACACTCTGTCGACATCAATCATGCAGACAATGTTCGAGTTCAAGCTCGTGACTTTCTCTACCAATTACACGATTCTCTGGAACTAAAAAAGAAAAGTAAGCTCTATAGCCTAATCGAATGGAGCGCGCTACTTCACGAGGTAGGGCTGAGTATCAACTACCAAGCCTTTCATAAGCATTCAAGCTATATTCTTCAACATACCACTATGCCTGGGTTCAACAGTGAAGAGCAACTTGTGCTCGCAACACTCGCTCGCTTTCAAAGAAAGCAACTTAAGTTACAAGAGCTCCCTGAGTTTTCTTTATATAAAAAGAAGCATATTGAAGGGTTAATTCGGGTACTAAGGTTAGCCATAATTTTAAATGGTCAACGCAATGAAGAGCCTAAGCCTCCCATGCAAATTGTCATCAATAAAGGCGCTTGGATACTCTCAAGTACTCAGAAAGATTGGCTTCTCCATAACAAGTTACTTGATGCGGATTTACAAACCGAACAGCGCTACTGGCAAGGTGCCGGTTGGGTATTAGAGTTTTCATGATGTTATATTTCAATAACTCATCACTGACATCACCAGACTTGCACCACCGAAACTGAAACGAAGCTTACTGCGACAGAGAGAGACCAACCTTAGATAGCTCATGTTCAACAAAAGATCGGGTTAATGGCACATAGCCATCTTGCTCGACAATTTGTTGCCCCTCTTGAGAATAGATATAACGGATATAGGCTTCTTCTATGGGCTCTAGCGGTTTATTAGGGTTTTTATTAACGTAGATATAAAGATAGCGTGACAATGGGTAATCACCAGATAAAACGTTCTCTCGGTGCGGATAGACATACTGCTTACCATACTTGGCAATCGGTAGCAGCCGTGCATCAGACACCTTGTAACCAATACCTGAATAACCAATCGTATTCACTGAGGATGCGACAGATTGAACAGCCGAAGCAGAGCCGGGTTGCTCATTTACATTTCGCTTAAAGTCACCTCCGCACAGAGCATTTTTTTTAAAAAATCCGTAAGTACCTGATACTGAATTACGTCCAAACATTTGTATAGGCCGTTGACTCCAACTACTCTCAACACCCAAATCTGACCAAGTTTGAACACTTTCTAACGCACCACAACGCAAGGTCGCAGAAAAGATACTATCAAGCTCTTCAAAATTAAGCCCTTTGATCGGATTATCCTTGTGAACGAAGATACCTATTGCATCGATCGCAACACTAAGTGCTGTGGGTTTATAGCCATACTCACGCTCGAATGCCGTCACTTCTTGAAGTCGCATAGCTCGACTCATCGGCCCAAACTGTGCCGTTCCCTCAGCGAGCGCCGGCGGAGCAGTTGAAGAGCCGGATGCTTGTATTTGTGCATTCACATTTGGATAGATAGTCTTAAACTCTTCTAACCACAATGTTGTCATTCCTGAGAGCGTATCAGATCCCACTGATGAGAGGTTACCCGATACACCTGGTATCTTCTGATAACGAGGAAGATCTGTTGCCCCCACTCCCAGTGAAACTAACAACGTCCATGATGCTAAAATGGCGTAAAAGCGATGAGTCATTACTCAACAACCAGTCTTTCTGGAAGAATAAAGGAAAACTTACTCCCAACATCAACCTCTGAATGAATCTCCAAATGAGAGTCATGGTGAGACAAGGCATGTTTTACAATCGCTAACCCTAAGCCACTGCCTCCAGTGTCTCTCGACCGAGCCTTGTCCACTCGATAAAAACGCTCGGTTAAACGATGTAAATGTTGGGCTTCAATACCATCACCTGTGTCTTCTACATCCAAGCATGCCCCTTGAGAGGATTGGTACCAGCGGACCTTGACTCCAGCCCCTGGTGGTGTGTACTTCACGGCATTGTAGACTAGGTTAGAAATAGCACTACGCAGCTGGTCTTCATCACCAAACACTCGCAGACGGTTATCGATATCGAATTCTATCTTATGTTGATCATCGCCACTCAAGCTGACCGCTTCTTTTTCCAAAATTTCAAGCATGGCGGGTACATTAACAACCTCATCAAGCTCATGCATTGGTGCCGCCTCAATTTTAGAAAGTGTGAGCAGCTGATTCACCAAACTGTTCATCCTATTGAGCTGCTCGGTCATGACCCCATGAGCCTTAGTCCACATAGGTCCAACCACCATGTCAGGGTCTTCTGTCATTTCCAGATAACCCTGAAGTACGGTCATTGGTGTACGTAGTTCATGTGAAACGTTGGCAAAGAAGTTACGACGCATACCTTCCAGTTGCTTCAACTGACTTACGTCACGTACCACCATCAAGTGCTCACCTTCCGTGTAAGGCACGATACGCAATTCAATCATTCTTTCTACGTTCAAGGGTGAAGGCATTTCTAACGGCTCAGAGAAATCATTTTTATTGAGGTATTTTATGAAATCTGGCGTTCGGATTAAATTCGAAATTGGCTGACCAGAGTCACCTGGCCAACGAAAGCCGAGTAAGTGCTGAGCAAGTTTGTTACACCACACAATATTACCTTCACTGCGAAATACAACGACAGCATCGGGCAGTGACTCGGCACCATTTTTAAAACGTCGAATAAGATTCGTTAGCTCTTTACGCTTACGTCTTTGGCGTTGCTGTAATCGGTAAATGCCATTAAATAATAGTTCCCAATTACCAGTACCAGACGGCGGCGTCAGGCGCTTCTCGTCCCAAAGCCATGCTGACAGGCGCATTTGGTTGTGTAGATGCCATACAAGCTGCATCACCGTTGCAGCAAGCAGTAACCATGGCATGTAGCCAAACATCCACCCGACAATAATCCAAGGGGTGTAAAAAAAAGCCAGCTCCCAGGCTAGCTTTTTCCATGTTAATCGTTCAACCATTTATTTCTCCAGTTCAGTGCTAGCCTTTGGTTGAAAAACGATAACCAGCACCTCGAACAGTTTGAATCAACTTATCATGTCCAGCTGATTCTAATGCCTTTCGCAAACGACGAATATGAACATCAACCGTGCGATCTTCTACGTACACATTCGTACCCCAAACGTTATTCAATAACTGCTCTCGGCTATACACTCGTTCTTGATGGGTCATAAAGAAGTGCAACATTTTAAACTCGGTTGGCCCCATATCTAATGGTTGATCATTAGCGGTTACGCGGTGCGAAACAGGATCCAATTTTAAACCTTGTACATCAATAACATCTTCTAGCGCCGTTGGTGTGACTCGGCGAATGACGGCTTTCAATCGAGCCACCAACTCTTTCGGTGAGAATGGCTTTGTAATATAGTCATCAGCCCCAACTTCAAGGCCACGTACCTTATCTTCTTCTTCACCTCGAGCTGTCAGCATGACTACCGGGATATTACGCGTTAACTCTTCACGCTTCATATGTTTGATAAAGTTAATGCCGGAGCCACCAGGCAGCATCCAATCCAAAAGGACAAGATCGGGGAACGGTTCAGCCAATTTATTTACTGCCGTGTCGTAATCTTCAGCTTCTACGGCTTGGTAGCCTTTCTGCTCTAATACAAAGCACAACATTTCGCGAATTGGCGCTTCATCCTCAACAACCAGGATTCTTCTAGACATAATGGAATAACCTTATGGAATCTAATCAACTGCATGCATTATCAGTAATTATTATGACACTTTTGTGACCATTGAAAACAATTTTTAATATAAGTTTCGCACAAATCCCATTGTCAGAATCAATATTTAGGCTAAGACATTTCCATAAAAATTGCCTATGATGTGCAGCGTTCAATTATTAATGTGAGAGTAATATGTGGTTTAAAAACTGTTTGGTCTATCGTTTCAATAAGGAACTTGAGTTTAACGCTGATAAGCTAGAACAGCAGCTTGAAGAGTTTCGTTTCACACCATGTGGTAGCCAAGATAAGCAAAAATTTGGCTGGGTTACTGCATTGGGTAAACATGGCGACATGATGACTCATGTATCTGAAGACCGTATTTTGCTTTGCGCTAAGAAAGAAGAAAAAATGCTGCCGGCATCAGTGATCAAAGAGTCATTGAGCAACAAGGTAGATTTATTAGAAACGCAGGAAGGTCGTCCCCTTAAGAAAAAAGAAAAAGACGATCTTAAAGAAGACATTATCATTGATTTACTGCCACGTGCATTTAGTCGAAGTAACCTAACCTACATGGTAATAATGCCAAAAGATGGCTTTATTATCGTTGACTCAAGCAGCTTTAAAAAAGCAGAAGACGTGATCGCACTGCTACGTAAAACCATGGGCAGCTTACCGGTCATACCTGCATTTCCAGAGCAGCCAATTGAAAACACGCTGACTGAATGGGTAAAGACTGGCACGACACCAGCAGGCTTCAATATGCTAGACGAGGCTGAACTCAAATCGGTACTTGAAGACGGCGGTATCATTCGCTGTAAAAAACAAGAGCTATCTAGTGATGAAATCCTTGGTCATATTGAGGCGAATAAATTTGTGACCAAGCTTGCCCTTAACTGGCAGGAGCGTATTGAATTTATCTTTGCTGACGATGGCAGCATCAAACGCCTGAAATTTAGTGACGAGCTAAAAGACCAAAACGAAGATATCCCAAGAGAAGATGCCGCAGCACGAATTGACGCTGACTTCTCTTTGCTATGTGGAGAGCTGAGCGCATTTTTACCAAGTCTGTATAACGCATTTGGCGGTTTACCACAGCAATAATCCTTTCTAATCAATGCCCGGCTCTTCCGGGCATATTTCTGCGCTTGGAATACCCACAATTTTAGCGTAAAATTTGCGCCCCTTAGTACCATGAGGTGGTACTTCCCTGACTTATAATCAGAATAGAGAATTAAGCAATGTTTACTCCTGAACTCTTGTCTCCAGCTGGCAGCCTTAAAAACATGCGTTACGCATTCGCTTATGGTGCTGATGCCGTTTATGCAGGGCAACCACGCTACAGTCTTCGTGTACGTAATAATGAATTTAATCATGAGAACCTTCAGATTGGCATTAACGAAGCCCACGAACTCGGTAAGCAATTTTATGTGGTCTGCAATATTCAGCCTCATAACTCAAAGCTAAAAACCTTTATTCGCGATCTCAAACCTGTTGTTGAGATGGGCCCTGATGCGCTAATCATGTCTGATCCTGGTCTCATTATGATGGTCCGCGAAGCATTTCCTGATATGGCCATCCACCTATCGGTTCAAGCAAATGCCGTCAACTGGGCAACCGTAAAATTTTGGGCGGCAAACGGCGTTGAACGTGTCATCGTTTCTCGTGAACTATCGCTTGAAGAGATTGAAGAGATTCGAGAGCATTGTCCTGAGACTGAGTTAGAGGTGTTTGTCCATGGTGCACTTTGTATGGCGTATTCTGGTCGTTGTTTGCTCTCCGGTTACATCAACAAAAGAGACCCAAACCAAGGTACATGCACTAATGCTTGTCGTTGGGAATATAATGTTGAAAAGGGTAAAGAAAACGATGCTGGACAGATCGTAGAAGAGTTCGATCCTAAAACGGCTAACCCAATCGAAGTTCAAGACGAGCGTCCTGATAACACCCTCGGACTTGGTAAACCAACGGATGAGGTTGTTCTTCTTTCGGAAAGCCACCGTCCTGATGAAAAAATGGCAGCGTTTGAAGATGAGCATGGCACTTACATCATGAACTCAAAAGATCTTCGTGCTATTCAACATGTCGAAAGATTGACAAAAATGGGCGTTCATTCGCTTAAAATCGAAGGTCGAACTAAATCCTTCTATTATTGTGCTCGTACCGCCCAACTATATCGCCAAGCAATAGATGACGCAGTAGCAGGAAAGCCATTTGATGAAACTCTGATGAGCACCCTCGAGAGTTTGGCACACCGTGGTTATACAGAAGGCTTCTTGCGCCGTCATACCCACGATGCTTACCAAAACTATGACTATGGATATTCTGTTTCTGATGCTCAGCAATTTGTTGGTGAATTCACCGGCAAGCGCCGTGGTGATCTTGCAGAAGTAGACGTGAAAAACAAATTCCTTGTTGGCGATAGCCTTGAACTAATGACACCTAACGGCAACGTTGTGTTTACGCTAGAAACAATGGAAAACCGTAAATCAGAAGCCATCGATGATGCGAAAGGCAATGGCCACTTCGTATTTATACCAGTTCCAGCGGACATGGAGCTTGATTATGCGTTGTTGATGCGTAATCTAAATAATGGTCAGGATACCCGCAACCCAACAGGCAAATAATATGGCACTGTTAATTACAGATAAATGCATTAACTGTGATATGTGTGACCCAGAATGCCCGAATGATGCTATTGCTATGGGTGCTGAGATCTATGAAATCGATCCTATTCTATGTACGGAATGCAAAGGACACTATGATAAACCGACATGTCAATCAGTCTGTCCTATAAGTAACTGCATCATCACCGATCCACAGCACATAGAAACGGAAGATGAATTGTTAGAAAAATTTGTTGTCATTCAAGGCATGGCCTAGACAAGTAAAAAAGCCTTCGTCAGACGAAGGCTTTTTTTTAACCTGATTTTTCTATTGGAAAGACATTACAATACAGCTCTTTCTCATATTGTATTTCTAGCTTTTTGCGCCAGTTTTCAGCTGAATTTATTGGGATTAAATAAAATTTCTCTCTGCTGGTATCGGTTACAAACGCAATACCATGCTGCATCAATTCAAAATGAATATCATTGATAAACCCTAGCGTAAAACTTTGTCGACCAGAAAGCTGATTAATATCTTCTCGAGTTAAAATTACCCCCGATTTCTCAGAAGCAAACCTTTCTCTCAACCACCTCGAAAACTGCCGTGCTGATATCATTGTCATAACGGTATTCCTTACCTAAAACTTTAAGGGCTTGCGCCAAAGAAAAGCAGTAGAGTAGTTCCCACTAAGATAAGAGCACCGACAAAACAACTAATCCACTGAATTACAGATAAAGATAGCCAACTAACCGCCACTTCTCCAGTCGCAAATATGAGAGAAGCTTGATTCATATAAAGATGGACATGTATCTGTAGAGATAGATTAGGAAGTAAGCTTCAAGGGTCAAATATGATTTGATTCAGCTTACCTATAAAGGTGTGGAAAGTAGAATAAGTCTTATAAGGGATAGGTTTTCATATGATGTAAAAAAGGCCCTGACCTAAGTCAGAGCCTTGAATATGGCAGGGGTGGAGAGATTCGAACTCCCAACACGCGGATTTGGAATCCGCTGCTCTGCCAATTGGAGCTACACCCCTGTAGTTGTTTTAAAGACTTAACTTTGTCTAAATAAATGGCGGAGTGGACGGGACTCGAACCCGCGACCCCCGGCGTGACAGGCCGGTATTCTAACCAACTGAACTACCACTCCGCAGTGTCTATTCAGCATAATGCTATTTCTTGTTCTCATCTTTCATTAAAAAGATAACAACGAAATTAGAGCCTGGCGATGTCCTACTCTCACATGGGGAAGCCCCACACTACCATCGGCGCTACTG
>NZ_JBFROV010000031.1:0-50544 GCF_041471725.1 Vibrio sp. 10N.261.51.F12
TTAGTGAACTTAGATGATCTGATCGTTGCTTTAAGCATTAGTTCCCTGATTTAGGAAACAAAGCCCCCCATGTTGCTACCATTCACAATAAAACTCAATTAGTATCAACCTCTCGTGTGAATCTAAAAGCAATTTCAGAAGAGAATTACGGAAAAAAAAATCCGCATAAGCACTCAACTGCATGGATTAGATTAATTTGGTTTGTTCTAGAGTATTCCGGGAAGTTGGTTTGGCGGGGCTAATTTTGGGACAACACTGAGTCGACGGTGTCGCCGCAAAGGTGTGTATAAACTTTCGTCATCACATTACTACCGATTTCTGTGCAAGTAGTGTGTAGATTAATGATACCCAAGCCTTTGCGATTTGTTGTTTTCATTAAACGGTCAAATCGCGGCTTGAGTATTTTTTAAATTTTCATCCACTACCCAGGTTAATTTAAACCAATTAGTTGGCTAGATGGATCTTTCCAAAGTCAATGGTGTTCGCTTTCGGCGATTGTTCAATTTTAACCACTTGGCCGTAATGCGTAGCCATAATGTAACCGAAACAACCAAGAATCAGTGCAATCGCTAATGCGCCGACCCATTGAATTTGTAAAAAATCCAATTTAAATAGCAGTGTCAAACCACTCAGTAATACAAAGTTGCCTAGTATGTACTTAGTTTTACCAAAGCGTTGAACCGTTAAGTTTAGGTTGTCGGTATAAAGCCTGATCAACGAATCCAATGAATTGACCACAAAGGTGACACCAACAAGCACCATCGCCATGTTGTAAAAACCGGTCACCGGTATTGCATTGGCACTGTAATAGTAAAGCACCGTGAACCAAACTGCGATTGGTATAGAAGGGACGACCATCATTGCGATCAACACTTGGTATGTGCGCAAGCCACCTACAAAACGAGCGGTAAATTGGCCGATCATAATGCTCCATGCAAACCACCAGTAAAGATAGAACTCATGGTAATCATTGATTGGTAGAATGAATTTATCAATGTTCGTGAAGTAATCTCCTAACAAACCAAAGGTCGTGAAGAACTCACCAATGCTTGAACCTTCTGATAAAAACGCTTTAGCCCACATCAATACAATTAAACCAAGGAACAAAAAACTACTACCCAAGCTAAGAATTCTAACAAAACGAATGTTAGTACTTGAATATACCGCAATGCCGATAACCGCAAAGACAACAAGGTAGAAGCTACCAACCACTGATTCACCGTCGCCAAAATCTGGTAAATACCACGGTAGGTTTACGAGTAATAAATATGAAGTGAACGCACAGGTACCGACAATAACGAGGTTATTAATAAACTTGATCAGTGGGATTTCGAAGAACTTAACTCGTGGTTCAATAATGCAAAAGTAGAAACAAGTTAAGAAGTAGAAAGCCCATATGAAGAATGCCCAAAAACCAAACTCTATAGCTAGTGGGTTACTGAAGGAGTATTCAGGGCTGGTGGCTAAATCGGCATAACCAGCAAATTCAGTCAATGGAAACATCACGAGCCCAGCATCTAGACCTGAAGTGAAGAGAATAGCAACAAAGGTAAAAGTGCGAACAGGCGTTACCCCGACGCATTTGAGTTTACCCCAACGGTAGATAACGAAAGCGATTGCAGCAAACGTAAAGAGAATGCCTATAGATAGCCAAGTAGTCATTATTTGGCCTCAACGTGTGTACTTCGAGCAAACATAATAAAATCCTTATTTATGTTTAGTGCTATGTTCGCTTGCTTTAGGACGGCGACTGCCATCGGCTCTTAAACCTCATTTTATCGAGAGTGAGAACCAAAGAGGAACATAGCGAGTTGGACCATTTGCGAATTTCGCCTAGGTTGGTCGTGTACCTCGTAACAGCCAACATGTGAAAAATAAATCACACGATGGCAATGAATGCTTATTTATAAGTAATCAGATCATCACGCTTTGATAGTGGCGCTTGGTCCGTGTTTAAGTGCTTTTAATCGTGGATCTATTTTCCAGAATGTAATCGGGTTGTTTGATACTCATCTTTCTTCCTTGAAATGGGGTTTCTGCTGTTGGTTTGACCATCATCGAGTTCCCACTAACCAGTCCGGGGACAGCATCCAGCGAGCAATTTTGGTTGAGTAATTTGACGTGTCATTGCTGACGAGTTGTTGATTGCGCTCAATACCTGGATCAGGTTCTGAATAAAACTCAATTGCCCATTTATGTCGTTTTTATAGACGGCTAACGATGACATTAAGATTCTCCATACAGCATGTTCTCGGCGTTAATTTAACGACAACTTGATAGGTCTCTTCGAGCGACCAACAAGATGATTTACTCTCGATGACTACGCTCACTTCCCTCTGTAAGCATTCTTTTTCATAATAATTTAATTTCGATCCTAATGTTTAGAGCACTAATGATCAAGCAATAAAATATATAAATTCTAAATTGATTTCACAAAAGCACTTCGCTAAGCTTATGTTTTGAAATGAATAATTGTTAAGAGAATGATCTTATCGCTAATGAGAGGTGATATTTGTTACGAAAATAAAGATTCGTGCTGTAATTAAAATGACATTTTACCGTTATTTTTTTAAGCACTTTGAATTGAGTTCGTTGCTTTTATACGATGTATTCGATCTTAATTATTGATAATTAGCGCACAGTTGAACAATGAAAAACTAAGCCGCCCGGCAGTATCGGATGAGCATTCCGCTCAGTTAAGGAAGAAAGTAATAATGAGCAGTACGTTGACAACCCAGCAACATAGTAACCACACTTTTTCAGTTGATGAGAACAACAATCACGCGCCGCCAATCATGCCAATCCCGGACGTCAATGACACTTGCCGCAAGTTGTTAGAATGGTCTGCGCCGTTGTTGACTGAAAAAGAGCGCGAACAAACAAATGAAGCGATCAAGTATTTTCTTAAAGAAGGTGGTGACGGCAACACGCTACAAACCGATCTAATAAAATGGGCGCGCACGGATGGTATTGCGAATTGGTCTTCGTCTGTGTGGCAGGATCTTTATTTAGAGTCACGAGCACCTTTGGTTATTAACAGTAATGTTTTCTATTACTTAAAAAGTAAATTGGCTGCAGACACTCATTCACAAGCGCATATTGCTGCTGCATTGATTACCAGTGTGTATAGCTTTATTGCATTGCTCGATACGAAATCACTTTCCAAGGATTACCAAAAAGATAAACCACTTTGTATGGCGCAATATGACAACCTGTTTTCCTCTATCAGGATCCCAAAACAAGATACTGATGAATTTAAGGTGTCTTCATGTCGAAAACACATTGTGGTTATGCATAATCAGTGTGTATTTAAAGTTCAAATTTTAGATGAATCACTGCAATGCAAATCATTCGCGGAGATTAAAGTCGAGCTAGAAAGCATCATAAATGAGGCGAAAACGGGCCAAAACATTGGGTTGCTGACCACGTTAGATCGTGATGTTTGGGCGGAAAAGCGTATTCAATTGCTCGGTTTATCAACCAATAACCAAGCCGCAATGAAAGCAATAGATGAAGCGGCATTTGCGGTATGCTTAGATGCGGAAGAACCTGAAGTGATTGAAGATATTTCACAGCAATTACTTCACGGCAACGGTAGAGATCGATTCTTTGATAAGTCTCTGCAGTTCATTGTGTTTAAAAATGGTAAAACAGGGATTAACTTTGAACATACGGGGGTTGATGGTTCCGTCATGTTACGCTTGGTCGCCCATATGTTTGATACCATCAATGTAGGTTCTGATAATTCGATTAGTCCCGCGTGCGATACGGCTTCTGTAAATTCAAATCGCCCACCTTCTGATAAACCACAGTCGCTTATCTTTGATCTTGACGAGTCATTAGCTCAAGTTTTATCTGATTCAGCTCCAAAGTTTCATCAACATGTCGCCAATACACAAACTCGTGTACTCAGCTTTTTGGCGTTCGGAAAAGAGAGGATCAAACAGTTTCGCGTTAGTCCCGATGCTTTTGTTCAATTAGCATTACAATTGGCCGAGTATAGATTGTACGGCAAATGTTATAGCGCTTACGAAGCCGTAATGACCAGAACATTTGTCGGTGGTCGTATTGATGTTTTATATACCGTTTCTCCAGATTCAATGACGTTTATTGAAAATATGCATTCATCAGAATGTGATGTTAAAACCAAGCAAGCTTCGTTGACTCGCGCGATAAAAACGCACATAACACGAGCAAATGAATGTCGTTTTGGCGAAGGGGTGTATTCTCACTTCTTAGCCCTTAAATACCGTTACAAAATGGCTAGCAAAGAATTGGGGTTGCAAGCGCTTCCAGAGCTATTTAATGACCATGGATATTTGGCACTGACTAATAGTGTGGTGTGCACTAGTACAACTTCTGAATACGGTGTTGAACTAGCCGGTTATGGGCCAATTGTTGACAATGGTTATGGCATCCGATATTTCATTCGCGAGGATTCAATTTGCTTTAACATGACAAGCCGTACAGCGATGAAAAGTAATTTGGAATCAATGAAATTCCATATAGAGCAATCACTTGTCGACATGGCAAAATTAATGAGCCACTAGTAATATCGCTCAAGGCACAGTGTTTTATAAATCGAGCCTAACCCCTAACCGCGATTAGTAGCCACCCGGACAACAATAAAATAACGAAGGTTAGCTCGATGTACTGTACGTTTGATTAATCAGATCACGCAAGGCGCGCACTATCAATACATTAGTGGGCGCCTTTTTCATTATCATTGATCTGATAAACCGAACGATTATGGTAACCGCCCCTCTTTTCCCAATGTTTTTTGAACCATATAGAGCGGACAACCGACATCGAGATTACGATGGGTAAGCTCGATTCTTAAAAGCGTAGGTTACCGGAATGACATGAATGGTATTGCACGTTTATACCAACAACCCCACTCCCAGTGAGAACAGTATGCCAGTAAAACTCGCACTGTTTTATTGAGCTCGAAATTACATTTACCCGAACAATATAATCCTGTTCCAAACCGCAAAAATAACGTGTCATTAATGACCAAAACTACGAGTTAATCGCCCTCACCTACGTCAAAGTGCTAGGTTCCGTGAAGATTCAATCTTCATTATTAGAAGGACGCCAACTAAATCCTGCAGTTAAAGCGCCTATCGCTGCTACATCTTTGTCAAACTCAGGCAAATTGGATTGTAGTGTTATCGCCATGGCGCCATTTGTATTGATTGCAGCGATGGTTCTGGCGTTGTCTTTAATAATAAATCCAACTGGCTTTTCTGAGTCAATCATCGAACCATCAATCCGATTAACACTTTCAATGTCGAAACGTTTGTCATTAATACTTATGTAACCTGTGTCTTTCTCAACCATGCTAAAAGATACAAGCGAAGTGTTTTCTTGGGGGTTGAGACTAAAGGTGCCAATTTGTTTGTTGCTTTGACTTATCACACAAGAATATGGCTTTCCTGATTCAAAGACCCCTAAAGTCAACGATGTGCTTCCTTTACATTCCAGTAACCAAGGTTCCGTCGCTCCTTTTTTATTAATAGTGAGCGTAAGCCCTCCTGTTTTGCTTTTATATGTGTCGTCAAATACACTTGTCCCCTCCGCACTTCTATGAAATCTCCCGGTATACAGATCAGCGATGTTGAAGTTGCCTTTATAAAAACCCGAAGCTAAAACACCGCCTTCCGTGGTTACTGGGATTGAAGGCTGAGATGCCAAGTCCTGAGGCATTTCCATAGTTGAATTACAACCTGTCACAAAAGTAGCAACCAAACCCAAAAATATAATCTTATTCATAATGTTAATCCTTACCTATGAGAAAGTGTATTAATGAAGGGGACTTTGAAAAAAGGCACCATCACTTGGCCTATCGACCAGAGTAACTCTAAAGTAGTACTCGCAATCATAATACAGCATGCGGTCACAAAATGACCAGCTGTTCGTTTTTCATTGAGAACAATTAGAATGTTTTAGCACTCACCGATTTTTAAAAGATGTTTTATTTAACTAACACGACTATTTTTTCCATTAATTATGAAAAGGCACTGAACGGGAACTTTTCTATTAAGACTTTAGATAAATGCAATGTTTGCTTATGATACTTTCATCGGACTTTTTAATTTCTATGTCATGGCTATTGTTCACAACCAATAGCGTATTTTCTTCGTGTTACCGTCAATTTAGTTTCATTGAATCCACATATAAAGTTCGTTATATCGATCGAATTTATAAGAACTATTACTATTCTCCCCATCGAAAACAACCAACAAATAGAGCAATTCAATGAAAAAAACAGTCTTACTTCTCGCTATAGCGAATACATGTGCAATCGTTGCTGGCAGCGCAAGCGCACACAATCTGCCATCCAACGACTACAAGGTTACCGTGGAATCTGACGGACAGGCTGTCAGCGGTGCGCAAGTGCAAATGATTAAAGCGCAATCCGGTCTGGCTCCGAAAATCATTTCAACAGCAAAGACTAATCACGAAGGTAAGGTTATTTTTTCATCTGAAGTTATTGATAATGGATTTTATTATTTTAAATCAATTGGCGGTAAGATTGATGGAAACGAAGTACCCAATTATTCGACGCTAGCAGTGAGTAACAATGAGCAAAACGGTCCCGTAGTCATGAACGAAATCACGACTATTGGCTCGGTTTACCCTCTTGCACAATTTTATAAAGATGGTCAGTTCAATGGTAATGCCAATGGTTTCAAAATTGGTTCAGAACAAGTCCAAAATTTAGCGAATATTAATACAGGATCATTCGGTGATACTGTCCTAAATGGTGCCAATGTGACTGAGTCGCAGACCATTGGACGAATGAATGTGATGGCTGCACTGATGTCGACCTGTGGTGCAAATATCTCGAGTAGCTGCGGCCAGTTCTTAACCATAAACCATGCTGATAATACCATCGACGCAATTGCAAATATTGCTGTTGCACCCTATGCGCAGGCAAAACAAAATTCTGATTTGTTTTTTAGCACTTTCCCTGTGCCTGAAGGACAAGCTCGACGCTCGACTGACTTCTTGCCATACCTTACGTGGGCACCAGATGACTACTCACTAACGGTTCGTTTTAATGGTGGTGGTATGTATTCAGTTGGCCGAATGATGTTTGATAAAAATGCTAACCTTTGGATGGGAAACAACTGGATGCCATCAAGTGAGCCTACGTTGGCACATGGCTCTATTGGTGGTGGCGTGTCAAAATTGACCCCAGCGGGTAAAACATTATCTCCAGCTTTAACGGGCTATCAAAATGGCAAAGTTGATGGGATTGGATGGGGTACCACTGTTACCAACGATTCCGCATGGTTCGGATCTTTTAACGGTAATTTTTCAGTTTATAATTTAGATGGCAGTTATCGTGGCGATGCGGTTGTAAATAACGGCACACCAAAAGGTATTCAAGGTCTCTCGACTTGTGGTGATGGCACCGTTGTGGCTGCCGACAATTCAGCTAATCAATTAGTTGTATTCCCTAAAGGTGATTATAAAAATGGCAAAATATTAAAAGTAGACGGGCTCAGTCGTCCATTCGCTACGGCTTGTTCCAATGACCAAACCGTCTGGGTTACGAATAACCAGGATGTGACTGTCACTAAATTCCCATTGGACCACCCGGAACAAGCACAACAAATTAAAACCGGTGGTATCGCACCACGCGGCATTGCGCTTGACTCTGAAGGTAATGCATGGGTAGTCAATAACTTTTCAATGGGCTACAAATTTGCGGATGTACCGACTGACGTATCGGCTCTTGAGGAATTTCGCTTAAACATAGAACAAGTGATCACTAATACAAAAGCAGGTGTAAGCAATACAGGCAATGTTTCGGTCATCTCACCAGAAGGTAAGGTGATTAAATCAAAATTACTCGATGGGACAATGAATGTCGGTTGGGGAATTTCAATCGATGGTAATGATAATGTCGTTGTGGCTAATGCGTACGGTACTGGATTTATTACCATGGACCACAACGGAGAAAACGCACATGTTTATCAGTCTGGAATCCTACAGATTTCAACGGATAGTATGATTGATGATGCTGGTAACGTGTGGATGGCAAACAACTGGAATGATACGGACGGTTTGTTAGATAACCACCCAGATGCACGAGTGACAACGAATGGTGGCGGCAATGGCATCACGGTAACTTATGGCATTATGAAACCAGTACAAAATCCGCTTATAGGTCAAGTGAGACATTACTAAGTACACTAACTAAAGACATAACCTCTTTATACTGCCCTCCACTATTTGGAGGGCTTTTGTGATTCTAACCGATAGGTTTTTGTTGGTTTATTGCGGCAGACAAATACTCCCTCTTAAGAGGACGAAAAATTCAAACGGTATCAATGGCAAACATTAAACAACAACAAAACACTCAAAAGTGGCAATGATTTTCATACCATCAGTCAATTCAACCATTCTTAAATCTTCTGGGATATGCTCTTCTACCGTTCGTAGAAACTGCTTGTCGTGAGCAGAGTAATATTCCATGTATTCGAGACAAGCACCAGCACTTGTTCGAGCGATCACCAACTGGCCTGACACCGGCTTTTTATCTTTATCAAAATAGATATGCCCAGGATTATTGATTTTGCCCATAGGGCGACTTTGCCACACGACAAACATACTCGGCGTATTTCCCGTAGGACAAGGCATTCTGCTTGTGTTTGGGTTGGAGCAAGCGTTTTGTAGCAATTCATCAATACTGCTTTCAGATATTTGATTGAGGGTGAATACAGGTGAACCTAAATGTAACCCATTGCTATAAATTGCTTGATCAATATTGATGTGTCCCTTACCGGTTAATAACCACTCAACCCGACAATCTAGAGTCTTACTCAGTTGTAAGGCACTGTCAGCCATAATCGATTTTTCTGGGTGAAGCATGACGTTAGTTATAACCGCCCGACTGACTCCCGACATTTTAGACAAAGCGAGATTAGACCTAATATCTAAGTCACTCATTCGTTGCTTGATATTTCGCGCAAGGGTTGATGAGTTTGATGTCATAACGAGTTAAACCTTAATTCTGAAAATTGTGTTGATTGTGACATAAAGAAGGCCACTGTCTTGAACGCATCACCTGTGACTATTTTATAGATAAACAAATCAATATCTAAATTTCGTTTCACAGACACCTAATTTGCCTTACCCAAGTTATCTTAGTGTTTTTTATAAAAAAAACCAGCACATATTGTGCATTGCAAAGTAAGTTACCAAAATATGGCACTGAATTTTTTTAAAATTAGGCATATATTCCACCTCAACAATGAATCGATAGCTACACAAAGTGTTGCGATCGATGCAAGTTAGAGTACTGTTGTGATTTCTGGTTTCGCTTTCGACACCTACAAACTCACATAGCCAAGTTAGGCTTGTTATGCCTATTTTGAGAGGAAATATGAACAAATTAACCATTTTAGCGGTTTCCATTGCAACCGTAATATCTAGTGGCGCGATGGCAGGAAACCCACATAATCCAGTGAATCCTGCCGGGCACACCAAAGGTTGGGCTAAACATCGACATAATGGCTTAAGCGGTTCAACCACGACTAGCACAGTGCCATCATTAGGAGCGATCTCTACTCCGAAAAAAGCAGCCGTACCACGACTGGTTCCATATGCCGTGCCCCATGCACAACCGATGAAGACTCCGTCAGTTGCCCCTTATACGCCAACGCAAATGAAACCAACAGATTTAGTGCAGGTTAATCCAGTATCATCACCGGTATTTAATGGCATTCCAGAGAAAGCACCAACACCAAACTTGGTTCCACATGCCGTTCCAAATGCACAACCGATGAAAACACCGACAGTTGCCCCTTACGCGCCAACGCAAATGAAACCAGCAGATTTGGTGCAGGTTAATCCCGTACCATCACCGGTATTTAATGGCATTCCAGAGAAAGCACCAACACCAAACTTGGTTCCACATGCCGAGCCAAATGCACAACCGATGAAAACACCGTCAGTTGCCCCTTACGCGCCAACGCAAATGAAACCAACAGATTTAGTGCAGGTTAATCCAGTACCATCACCGGTATTTAATGGCATTCCAGAGAAAGCACCAACACCAAACTTGGTTCCACATGCCGTTCCAAATGCACAACCGATGAAAACACCGTCAGTTGCTCCTTACGCGCCAACGCAAATGAAACCAACAGATTTAGTGCAGGTTAATCCAGTACCATCACCGGTATTTAATGGTATTCCAGAGAAAGCACCAACACCAAACTTGGTTCCACATGCCGTTCCAAGTGCACAACCGATGAAAACACCGTCAGTTGCCCCTTACGCGCCAACGCAAATGAAACCAGCAGATTTAGTGCAGGTTAATCCAGTACCATCACCGGTATTTAATGGCATTCCAGAGAAAGCACCAACACCAAACTTGGTTCCACATGCCGTTCCAAGTGCACAACCGATGAAGACTCCTTCAGTTGCCCCTTACGCGCCAACACAAATGAAACCAGCAGATTTAGTGCAGGTTAATCCTACGCCATCTCCTGTCATCAAAGGGGTGTCACCTGTTGCAGCGCCAACATTCACTAGAACCGAGCAGGCACCTGTCGCGATTCCAGAAAAAGCTGCCGTACCACATCCGGTTCCACACGCCGTGCCATATGCACATCCAATGAAGGCTCCTTTGGTCGCGCCACAGACACCAACACAAATGGAACCAGCAAAATTAGTACAGGTTAATCCTACGCCATCTCCTGTCATCAATGGGGTGTCACCTGTTGCAGCGCCATCATTCACTAGAACCGAGAAGGCACCTGTCGCGATTCCAGAAAAAGCTGCCGTACCACATCCGGTTCCACACGCCGTGCCATATGCACAGCCAATGAAGACTCCTTTGGTCGCGCCACAGACACCAACACAAATGGAACCAGCAAAATTAGTGCAGGTTAATCCTACGCCATCTCCTGTCATCAATGGGGTGTCACCTGTTGCAGCGCCAACATTCACTAGAACCGAAAAGGCACCTGTCGCGATTCCAGAAAAAGCAGCCGTACCACATCCGATTCCACACGCCGTACCACAAGCACAACCAATGAAGGCTCCTTTGGTTGCGCCGCATACACCAACACAAATAAAACCAGCGCAATTAGTGCAGGTAAATCCCACGCCAGCATCTGTCACTAATGGGGTTTCACCAATTGCTACTCCAACGTTGACGGGAATTGCGCAAGCACCAGTAGCCCAACCTGAAATTGTTCCAGTTAAGAAAGATATTGCTAGAACTCCAACGGCTACAGTAACAGGCACGCAAAGCACTATCATCGGTTACGGCAAAGTGCCAAACCATGAATCCTATAATGGTAATGAAGAGGTGAGTTATCACGTTGTCACGACGGACAATAATGGCAAAGAATACGACTCAGTAATTACTGGTACTTACTCGCACTACTTAGCGGACGCTAAAAGTGCAAGGGGTGACCAGAACAAAAATGTATTCTTAACCCCACAAGATGCCAATGACGATGCTAAGGTACCTGCACCTGCACCTGCACCTGCAGCAGCAACAGCAACAGCAACAGCAACACAGGCTAGCATAGCTACAAGTCATTCAGGAGGAACCTCTTCGATCGATACTAAAGCCGCTATTGATAAAAACCGTAGCGATATCGCGCAGAACAAAAATGACATTAGAGACCTTCGAAACGCACTCGAAGATCAAGCTAAGGTCATGGATGGCGCCATGGCGCAAGGTATCGCAACCAGCTCTTTAGTGATGCCATACAACGTTGGTAAGATCACCACAACGGTAGCGCTGGGTCACTCCGGCAGTGCTGATGCAATTGCAGGTGGTGTTGGTATTCGCTTTACCAAGAACTTTACTGCACGTTCAAACATTGCTTATGATACAGGATCAGAAAATGTATCCATTGGTGCAGGTGTCGGTTACGAGTGGTAGCCAAGCCCTAAGCATTAATTAACTAAAGACCTCCTTACATCACTCTAATAAGATTGTGATGTAAGGAGGTCTTCTTTGTATAAACTAACCTTATTTAGCTGTGGCACTCTGAAGTTTGGATAAATAAAGAAATAATCTAGCAACGGAAACAAAGCCAATAATAAGAAGTGTAAATGTCGATCAATCCGCAACAAAACTCACCACGTATCTAAAGCCCTTTTCACAATAATTTAGTGCACCTATGTATTGTCGCAATCCCGATCCCGACAGCAAAAAATCGTAACAAAGTAATTAAATACGCGAACGCTCAAATTTATTATCATTCCAGATCACCCTTCGACTTAAAAATATAAGTAAACAATAAAATATCATTAAGGAATGAGATGCCTTCTTCTATTTCATCAAAGCTCGCTCTAACTGGATTGTTTTTTAGCATTGCTCTGCCTTTTCCTATCTATGCTGATGTGCACAATGGACCAGCAGCACCTGCTGAAGACGACATTTCATATCAGGTCTACTATGAAATGCTGAGTAATTGTATCGACTCTGGTGGTGAACCCACCACATGCGCAAAACAAGCCAATCGTTCATTTGCTCAAGAGACGCAACATCGCCGCGAAAACGATACCTCGTTAAGTAGCCTTTAATTTTATCGTAAGGCGTTGTCTTTCCTGGCAACGCTACTTTTATAACTGAAGTTTACCGTTTTAGTTCGACCGTTAGCGAATAAACACTGGTACTGTTCATACGCCAGATTAACATTCATACTCAAACTTCTGTTCAATATCCTTTCCAATCATTCCGTATTCAAATAATGTCAATCAACTAATTCCTCATCAATAAGGCATCTAATTCATAGATCACTTTGACAATGAAGCTCTGAGGCAAATCTCAATATCGAACAGAACGAGCTTCTACTTACGGTTTATGACGGCCATAATATGCATCTAAGAATAAGAACGCTCGCGACTATACTCAAAGCCCAAGTTAAAGCGCATCAATCGCAAACGGAATAAAGGCAATACTCAGTGTCGACAATCCACCCGTATTTTGCGCGGTTTTCCTCGCAGACATGCCTTTTATCCGCGCCACAACCTTAACTAATCTCGTTCGTTTTACACAGGATAAGTACGGCGAATCTTTAGAAAAAACTGTCATTTGCCGCCCTCGTTTTGAAAGTCAGGCTGGACACCCTGTTATTTTTTCCAGTGCGCTATTCGAAGCATTGTCACAGCTGACGGGGGAAGAAGGGGCAAAAAGCATCATCAAACAATACAATACAATACAATACACATTATTATGAATTCGAATGTGATGATTTGGGTGTATGTACTGATATCGATACACTAGAAGCAGCAGAGTTACACGGTCTTATAAAGAGTACCGTGTAACTCTGGATACGTGCAGTGATAAAATACTCGAACGAGCAAATCAAGCAATCAAGCAAGATTAAAAGTAGTAACTGGCTTGTAACCAACCAACCGTATCGGCTTTATTAACTTGGCTAGAACCTTGACGTACCTTGTACTCGGCGGTGTATTCGACTTTAAATCCAAGCGATACGCTGTCAGACACCATATAACCACCACCCACTTCAACTTGTGGCACATTTGCACTTGTTTCTTTAATATGTGTCACTTTCGGGTTCGCATAGAGCCAGTGGCCAGCATCAAACCCGTACATCGCATAAATGCCCCCTTGGTAGAGCACTGAGCCGTCTTTAATATCACCATTTTCACCAGATGTAGGTTGTGGCGTGCCAAAGTCTGTATAGCCAAGTGACAGCATAGGGAAAATCATAACGTTATCGTTTAACGGAATTTTATAGATTAAACCAGCCAATGCCGTTGTGCTCGACTTACTACCCATTTCACCCAACACGTCCACCGATACACCTAATCCGTCGGTAACATGGAAATATCTGGCACGGTAACCTGTAGTATCGCGGCGGATATTCTTATTGTCGACCGTCACGTCCAATTGGAAAATATTCGCACCGAAACCAACCATACTATTAACTTGCGTTTTATCTCCACTCGTCGATACACCGAGCGTTGAAAACGAGGCAGTAGGATCACCATAGTTAATATCTTCTGCGTTTTCTGCTTCAGCCGCGACTGAGCCGAACGTGATTGCGGTTAATGCGATGGCTAAAATTGATTTTTTCACGGTACTACCTCTAATAGAATATCTTTTTGTCCCTTTAAGTTCTCACCAACATCCTTGGCTCTGGCATGAACAATACATTGCCCGAAAGAATACTTGAAAACAGGTACCAACTAGATATCGAATAGGTAGAAAGATAAACTCTGACCTAATGACAGTAAGCACGCCTTCATATATCGAAATTTCGATTGGAAGGTTTCAGTGCTTTCTTTATATTTAGGCGTAAAGTCAATCAGAGAGGTAATAAGAAGCGATCGCTGAATCGCGATCGATTAAATAGAAGTGTGGTTAAGAGTGACTTGCCCTGAGAGAGCAAGCTATCGACCAACGTTGTTGTGTATCGATAGCTTTAGAATGTCGATAGTTTTTGAATATCAATAGCTTTTGAATATCAATAGCTTGAAAGGTTTGTGGACGCCATTTAGATGACAAGCTCGTGCTTTACGAGCAAAGCAATAAACAGCTTTGTTCCATTAGGAACTAAATTCATTTAGCGCTGCTATTGCCAATTCTGCTTTCTCTGATTGAACGAAAATATGGTCGTGGTAATACGCCGCCATTACGTTCGCGCTAATACCTTTTGAAGCAAGTTTGGTCGCTACTGCAGCGGTAAGTCCTACCGCTTCTAAGCTCGAATGAACCGTCAGCGTGATCTGGCGAAATAAACCATCAAACTCAAGCCCAGCCGACTCGGCGTCTTCTTTTTTCAATACAAGGGTGAGCCCTTCCGCTTCAGCAAACGTCGCGATGACAGGCAGCGCATTGTAATCGTCCAATTGACGGGAAACCGTGCAAAAAACCATTTCACCAGGTTGGAGCTCTGGTTTCATTGAGCATAAGAGTTGATCTATATCCGTTATACCTGCCATTTTGATGTCCATTTTATCTTTCGTTATATCGAATATAAATGAAATACCCATCCATGCAAGGTTTTGCTCACAGCGTAATGCTCATAGCGAAATATAGTTGAAACCGAAGTATACCGCCCCATTCAATACGCAGCTTATATACCAACAAGCGTTCCAAACCGTGGGCACACATTAAGCGCCTAGCAGCGGTAAATGCTTCACCTTATGATAGGTCATCGCCAACATGAAACAATGAACTAACCGAGGATCTTTCACCCAAGTGTCAATGGGCACCTTAATCGAGCGATTATTCTGGAAATCAAGACCATGACCATAGAGCTCTCGGAACGTGGCCACCAGCTTAGTTTGACAGTGAAAACAGACGTAACAATTTTCGGGGTCTTCTGGCTTCCAATTAAGACGAATCGGGCTTCCTGACGAGACACTGTAACTTAATTCGTGCCACTTTAAGGATTCTTTTACTGGCCCTACCTCAAGCTCGACCGCGACATCAAAAATGACTTGGCGTAGCGCCTCTATGCAGCGACGTGCAGCATCCGGGTAACTATCAAGCTTGGACTGAACATCCGTGTTTATCATCTTGTTGTCGCTCGTAATTATAACGTATGTAGGGGCAGTCTATTAAAACATCGTATTGTTGTTTTCAGATTGCTGAGGAACACCTTGAATCGAGTCCCAATGTTCAACTATTTTTCCGTCATTATCAAAACGAAAAAAATCCATCGTGACATACTCATCTCCACCAGGCCAACATTGTCGTGTATGCAGCGCAACAAGATTGCCCTCTCCGATCGCCCTTAGAAACTCGATACTCTTGTTTGGGAACTCTAAGGACATTCGTGTGAAATAGTCGATAAAGCCCTGCTTGCCATCGATAACAAGCGGATTATGTTGAATGTACTCGTCTCCGACATAACGCTGCACTGCTTTTTTGGGATCGCCTAGATACGCCGTCTGATAAAACTCAACCGCGTGCTTTTTATTTTGTTCTATTTGGTTATTCATGCCATGCCTCTTTCTATCAAACAGATCTCTTACAACCGATGCCAATGTCCCATATTTTAGATACTAGAATAGGTTTCAGCCAGCCGAGTAGCTCAAGAGTTAGATTTATAGAAAGTTGTACATTATCTATGTCGTCAATTGCGGTGCGTTCGACAGATTGTAAACACGAACAAATTAATCCGTCACAGTAAACAACGCCACTTCCCGCTCAGTTAGGTAGCGCCATTCACCAGCACCTACATCTAACTCAACATCACCAATTTTTTCTCGATGCAACGCTATGACTTTATTACCAACCGCGGAAAACATGCGCTTTACCTGATGAAATTTACCTTCTGTAATCGTCAGGCGAACATCGCATGAGCTAATCGCCTCTAACTTCGCTGGCTTAGTGAGGGTATCCTCGCCTTGCAATTGAATCCCAGTAACAAAACGTTCTTCAGCATCGAGCGCAATAGGTCTTAACAACTTTACACGGTACACTTTTTCACACTGTTTCGAGGGAGTAATAATGTTAAACGACCACCTGCCGTCGTCGGTAATCAGCACCAAACCAGTAGTATCAGCATCTAAGCGACCTGCGATGTGGAGTTCTTGTTTATTTTCAACATCAATTTGATTAAACAACGAGGGGTAAACTTCATCAATGTTCGAGCAGATAGTATCTGCAGTTTTATGCATCACAATATAACGAAACGGACGACAAGTAAGGCGCTCGCCGCGAAGTGTTACGACATTGTTTTCATGTACCTGACTCCGCTCACTATATTCTGGCGCACCATTAACGGACACGTCACCCGACGTAATAACGGCAAGCGCTTCCGCGCGAGTGAGCGACGTACTTTTACATACAAATTTGTCTAATCTCATAATCTATTTAACTGCATCGTTTGTGTCCATTTCATTGTTGAATCCACATTGTTTTTAGCCAGGCTATGGTCACCTGATTATTCAGGTTTTGTACAAATTAAGGAAACAATAACGCCGTTGATAGCGCGGAGTGGCGTCACCACGACTCATACTATCACCGCCAATCAAACGCGTAACCCAAGGGCGACAATTTGCTGCTTAAAGCATCATTCATCGTTAAAGTTTTCGCTAACTTATAAGTTCACTACACACCCAAAGGTGTTTTCGCGTAGACTAGCCACGTTTTAAACCACAACTCAGTATGGACGTATTCTCTTGCAAACACTATCTCAGCTAAGATCAGGCGAACTCGCCGGTGTCACTCGCCTTGCTTTATCGGAAAATCTAACGTCGTTTCCAAAAGAAATATTGTCTCTTGCTGATAGTTTAGAAATTCTGGATTTATCCAACAACCAACTCTCTTCGCTGCCGAATGAACTCGAATTACTCACTAAGCTAAAAATTGTTTTTGCTTCAAATAATCGCTTTACCGAACTTCCTGAGGTATTGGGTCGTTGCCCGAGCCTTGAAATGGTTGGTTTTAAGGCCAATCAAATCACTCGTGTCTCTGAGCATTCGCTTCCACAACGTTTACGGTGGCTTATTCTAACGGATAACGCGATTAACGAGTTACCAGACTCATTAGGAGAACGACCGAGGCTCCAGAAGCTCGCACTTGCAGGCAATAATCTCACAAGCTTACCTGATACGATGAGTAAACTTAAGAATCTAGAATTGGTAAGAATTTCAGCGAATCAATTAACGAATTGCCCAGATCATCTTCTAACGTTACCGAAACTTGCATGGTTTGCGTTTGCAGGAAACCCGTTTTGCGAGTCCGATGTCAACATTCGTTCGGTACCGCAGCTAAGCAAAAAGACGTACACTTTATTAGAGACGCTCGGCCAAGGCGCTTCGGGTGTAATATCGAAAGCAAAATGGAACGAACCGCAATCCACATTTCCAGAGGGAATTGCGGTTAAAGTATTTAAGGGTGAAGTCACAAGTGATGGCTATCCCGAGGACGAATTGCAGGCTTGCTTGAAGGTGGGTAATCACCCGAACCTGGTGCAATCGTTAGCACAAGTCCAAGAGCCGGGTTACTTAGCCTTGGTCATGAACCTCATTCCTCCGCATTATAAAAATTTGGGACTGCCACCTTGTCTAGACAGCTGCACGCGAGACACATTTGAACCAGGTTTTACGTTACCTATTGATAAAATAGTGCATATTGTTGCCCAAATGGAAGACGTCTTTCATCACCTGCACAGTAATCAGGTGTGCCATGGTGATCTGTATGCACACAACACCCTAGTCGATGACAGCGGAAACATCATTTTCGGAGATTTTGGTGCCGCTACGATGTACCACATGTTGTCAGCCAAACAACAAACGCAAATTCAAGCGATTGAGCACCGTGCGTTTCGTCATTTTATTGATGATCTACTGAATATTTGTGCGGCTGGCGATAAAGGTAGTGACCACTATGTGGCACTGGACAACAAAGTGCGCGCCTAAATCAAATGTGACTCTGATATTGTTATTGCGTATCAGAGTCACCATTCATCGCACGACAACGTCGTTAGATCACTGACACACCTTCTACTTCCAATACCGTGTTCGCGTTGGCTCTCTCGATAATTTTCACTAAAGCAGATTGAATGACTTCATCCTCTCTTGCATCCGTTTTACTAGCAAACAGCTCTTCTTGAATCTGAGCACCTTCTGCTAGTACAAACTGAACGATGACTTCCGTCGCTCGCTCAGCACTTTCACCACGATATTCCAACGTTATCTGAGGGTACCCCTTAAAACCTTTTTTTACTTGTTTAGCAATGCGTTTTTTTGCTTTGTCTACATTCATATTACTGCCTATAAAATGGAATAACCGTTAGCTGCGCTATCTGCCTCTGCCCAGAAAATGCGACCAACAAATAACAAAATAAATCATGATGGTTCCAGACTACTTCGCTAACACTAAGAAAACCATTACAATGCGCAAAAACCTTTAACTCTCACAGGCAATTTCCTTGAAACTCAGTAAACGGCTTATACAGATAGATAAAATGGTCGCAACGCACTATTCACATATTTGGGATTGCTGCTGCGATCATGGATATCTTGGCGCAGCGTTGTTAGATCGCCAAGCCGCTAAGGACATTCATTTTGTTGATATAGTGCCTAAACTCATGCAAGAGCTTGCAGCCAAGCTCGAACAGTTCCACTCTTCCGGCCAAGTACGAGCACATACCCATTGCCAGGATGTCGCAGCCATTCCGCTGGGGCAATACTCTGGCAGACAACTTATCATCATTGCAGGGGTGGGTGGCGATCTTATGATTCGTTTTATTACTTGCTTGCTCGATCAACATCCTACGATTAGTCTCGATTTTTTATTATGTCCAGTACACCATCAATACGCGCTACGCGAGGCGTTAATCGAACGCGATTTAAGGTTAACCTCCGAAGCACTTGTAGAAGATAATCAACGATTTTATGAGGTGCTCCTTGTGTCGACAGACAGGACGAATGCATCACGTAAGGTAAGTAATGTAGGGAGTGATATTTGGGTCTCAAATAGCGAAGAAAAAGCACTCTGCGCGCAGCATTATTTAACCAAGACGATCAATCACTACAAGCGCATTGCTAAAGGAAAGAACGATAACATTCAGCCTATCATTAATGCCTATCAAGCGGTCACTATTTCACGACTCACTTAACTCTAATTATCGCTCGACTCGGTCAGCGGGATGACAGACACCATCATTAGTGACAACGTCACCCAAATCAAAAGGATTCACCCCTTCTAGGCAGCCAAGATTAACACCATACTCGTTTGGGTTTGAACGGCGCTGATGCTGAGTATAAACGCCACAAATCGAGCAAAAGTAATGCGTGGCTGTATGTGTATTAAATTGATAAAGCGTTAGACTATCCTCACCTTTAATGAGTCGAATGCCATCCAACGGTACTGATATCACGATGGCCCCTTTGCGACGACAGATTGAACAGTCGCATCGACGAGGATTGACAATACCGTTGGGCAGCGACAATATCATTTCCACCTCGCCACAATGGCACGTGGCATGATGCTTAGTTGCTATTGCCGTACCACCTACTCGTTTGATCATACTGTGTCCTTTTAAATTGCGACTAGACTACATCACTCCGCTTGATACTTTGTAATAGACGACCCCGAATAAACCGACAAACACTAATACTGTCAATAACACTTTGATAATAACAAATTTCACCTTTCCGCCTCTTTCTTTAGCCTTCACCAGTCAAAGAACAATCTAATGGTTTCATGCATCAGCATACCCTATACCGGGTCAGCGTATAGTGCTGTGTGAACCATTATTACTAATAGGTTATTTTGACCATAATGAGCTGGTTTCTATGTGATTGCCCTGTTCTTTAAGAGTTCACAAATGTCATCCTCGCGAGACCTTCATCGATATCAGCGATAACGAGCAACAGCATGGCTCACCATAAAGAAGTGATCAGAGATGATATATCAATCGCATAATTTTATATGCAAAGGGATTATTGGCCCTTTAGGACGTTGAAACACCGTCATGGGCTTGACTGAATAACGACTATTTTTTATCTTGAAGAAGAACGCCTTTGCTTGCGCGTCTGGAATGGCCGAGATCGGTGTAGTACCCGGCCACTTTCTTCTCTTTTAATCGACTTAAACCGCGAAATCGACTTAAACCAAACTTTGCCTATCCACAGAAGACATACGCATGATTAAGCGTCAAATACAATCTACGCTAATTTGGAGCATTAAACGACCTTGCAAAAAGCCCATAGTCATAGGCATCCACACAGATTGAGCAAAAAACAAACTGGCTAATTCCTTCATCCTGTTAATGCCTTGGGTCTTATAAGTATTTAATACCTAACACATTTGCAAGGACACCCACAGACCAGCAAGCAAGCAAGCAAGGCTGAATGTATCAATGCATCGCTTGTTTGGTGCTAATTCTCAAGCTGATGACCATTCTTTTTAACAATTTGAACCACGATTCAATCTTCTAACGGTTGCAATACCACATCGCTATCTCAGTCGCCTCAACATCGAAAACATTCGAGAATGAATACCACCTTGTCAACACCTTGGCTTTTTTGTTCGTGTTAGCCAATTTATAGACCTTAAAGGAGTATGCATTGCCCCTATTTATTAATTATTGTTGGCTAACCTGTTTGAAGTTCAAATAATCTTGCTCAAACAATTCAGCCTTCAACTCATCAATCAACTTCATCACCTCACTTTCAGGTAAGCCAAAGTTTTTGAGCAAATGACGACCTCTAAGAAGGGTGCTCTCAATATAGGTTGCGCCAACAAATTCAATGCCATGCTCACGTAGGTAAAACTCATCCGCTCTTGAGTTCGTTCTAGCAAAGATATCTAACTGAGGGTAATGAGAAAGCATCAAACAAACTTTTCGCAGTGATTCAGAATGAGTAATAGAGACAAAGACCGCATTTGCTCTCTCCAACTGTGCTTTTTTACGAATGCTCGGCATCGTAATATCGCCAAAATGCGCGTTAATACCTAAAGACTTTGCACGTTGAACACTGTCGTAGTTGATATCAATCGCAAGATGAGGGATCTGTGCTTTTTTTGCGAGTAAAGCGATTAAACGCCCGACTTCATCAAGACCAACAATCACTATCGCGTCGCCCTCTTCTTCACCAAGAAGCGATGCGGGGGTTGACTGAGTCACTAGATGTTGGGTGATAACATCCCCTAACTTACTCAACCATGGGGTAGCGATCATACTTAGGCTCACAACAACAATACCCGTCGCAGCCTGCTCAACAGTTAACATGCCTATTGATGACGCAATACCGAGCAATACGAATGCAAACTCTCCAACCTGACTCAATGTAAAAGCGGTTTTTATACTGACACGAGTCGATTGACCTTCCAATCTCGCAAGTAGAAAAAATGAAGTGAGTTTAATCGCGATGATCATCAATAGCGTGAAGATAACTTGTGAGATATTGTGAGTAGCAACCTGAGGATCAATCGACATACCTACGGAGACAAAGAAAAGCCCCATCAATACCCCTTTAAATGGGTTGACGACACTCTCAAGAGTGTGGCGAAAGTCAGAGCCAGAAAGACTCATTCCGAGTAGGAAAGCGCCAAGTGTTGTCGATAGTCCAACTTCATCAACCAACCATAATGTCGCTATCAAAGCGACAAATAAACACAGAACAAACCCTTCCTTATTATGCACACGAACAGCCCAACGTAGGCCTTTGGGTAAGATATAACGCCCAATTGTAATGATAGCGACGACAGCACCTATACCCAACAACAGAGGCATTATCGTATTATCAGAACTAGCCGTATTTTGATGAGCCAAGACAGGAATAATGGCCATAACAGGTACAATGCTCAAATCTTGCCCCATCAAATTGGTAAATATGTTCTTACCATGGGCAGTATTTGTCTCTCCTTTTTCTTCCAGCAACATCATCACAACCGCCGTTGACGACTGCGCGAAGATCAGTCCAAAAACGAGTCCAACTTGCCAATCAAAGCCAAAGTAATAATAAAGAAGACAAAATACACTAGCCGTTAAAGCAACTTGCCCTATCCCTTGTACCAAGAGACCTTTTTTCATTTTCCATAAGTCTTGTGGTTTAACCTCAAGGCCAATGGTAAAAAGAAATAACACCACACCAAAGTCAGCAATTTGCTGCAAAAACTCAATGTCAGTTGTCGCTACAATGCCTGGTGTATGGGGGCCTAAAGCAATACCAGCGGCAATAAAGCCAATAATAGTACCGAGCCTGAGGAAAGAAGAAAGGGCAATAAATGCTGTGATAGTCAGCATGACCATCGTCGCGAAATGAAAAAAGTTTAAGTTTTCCATCAGTTACTCTGCGCAGAAATAGTTTGGATTCTTTGCACAGTAACCGTAGTTAACGCTTTATCTAAATCGCTTTTGTAGTGTCTGATCCATCGCTTCATATACCCACTGACTTGACGGATGCTTACGCAACAAGGCCACATCACTTCTCCAGAGCAGTGAACGACATGGCCCAGCCATGACGCTTAGGTATGTAATAAAGCGATTACGGGACCACTTTATATTTCCAAGCTAAATATTTCGGTAATGGCGAGCCGACGAAACGTGTTCTGGCTTATCTTTCAGCAACTTAATGAAACAGTCTGACATTGACCAATTGGTCACAATGCCTTCATCTTCCATATTAAGGATAGCATCATATCCTTCCTTGCCTTTCATCGTATAAGCGCTTGATGTACCAGTATAAATCCTTGTTACGTCTAACGGACGTCCTTCAATAAACACGCCACTTACGCGCTCACCCATTGGTGCCTCTTTGTCATATTGAAACTCAAGTTGAAATGTATAAGGATAACTTCCGGAACCAGTCCCAACGACCCCGTTACCAATCGCATTATTGATGGCTCCCTCGATGATTAACGGGATAAAACAACCTTGTATTGTATAAACACCAATAGGTACCGCAAATGGCAATAACTTACCCGCAATATCGGCGACCGATACATCACCAGCATTAAGAGAATTTCTTACTCCACCCGCATTGTGTATCGCGAACTCAGGTCGATGGCCGAGCGCTGTCATCGCATGGTGAAATGACTCAGCTACAAAAGGCGCAATCTCGCTACCACCATGCGCATCAGGTACGCGAACATGTCGTAATGCATGCCCTAGTTTGGTGATCGTGGTTTGTTGCAATGCCTTTACGCGCGGCTGATATTTGTTTCTTAAGATACTTTTGACTTGTTCATCTTTTCGACACTGAACAACATTATTGTGCGATTGTATTTTCGCTTTTACCGCATCATAGTCTTGATTGGTTAGAGCGCAATCAACATCCATAAATATTCGACGACCGACTAACAGCTCGTTTTGGCCGCTGAATTCACTTACAACACCGTCACTATCAAACGTAATATCACAATGTCCAAGTGTCATAGCATGGAAACCAGCTTGCACCACATAGGTTTGCTTCACTCGCACACCGTATTGATCTTGTTCACCAAGTCCTAAATCAGAAAAGTCACCCTGTAACACATGACTATGACCACCAATAATTAATCCAATACCTTGTACCTGCTCAGCCAGTTCTAGATCGGCCTCATAACCAAGGTGGCTAAGAAGAATAATTTTATTCGTTCCTGTCCGTTGAATTGCTGCCACTGTGTTACTTGCCGTCGTGATTGCATTTTCAAATACCGTATCACTGTCAGGGTTCGCGATGTCCGCCATCTTATCGATCGACAACCCAAAAATTGCCACGGTTTCGCCATTGACGACTTTTTCAATCCATTGTGCTGTGCGTGTAAGTGGGTCAAAGTGATAAACATTCGTCAAATTGTTGATCGGGAATGTTTTGTCACCTTCTTCAGATAAATTCCAATTTCCGGCCAAGAATGGAAAATGAATGCTTCGTACAAACTGACCGACCGGTTCATTACCCATATCGAGTTCATGATTGCCTAACGTCATGGCATCTAATTCTAAGGCATTCAGAAGATCCGAGTTTGCTTCGCCTTTGAACAACGAAAAATACAACGTTCCCTGAAAACAGTCACCTGCATGGAGGAATAAAAAATCTTCACTGTTATGGCTAGACTTTAGCTGCTCGACTCGAGTTTTAATACGTGCAAAACCACCAGCACTGACAAATGGATGGAATTCCTGATTATCGATTTCAACGTTGAGTTGTAGCGAAGTCGGCTCGAAATAAGAGTGCGTGTCGTTGATATGTGCGATGGTCAATTTGAGAGGTTTATTTGCTTTTATCATCATAATTTCTCTTTTTCTCCTCTCCGATGGTAGCCCGCATTATGTGACATTCAAATGAATTTTTTGAAATCACATGCGTATTATACAGGTCTTATTAGGATATACATCACACTATATTTCTACCATTATTAGACAATTTTACGATCGATCAACCAACATAGATTCAATAAGTTTCTTATAATTTAGTGAGATAGACGAAAACCACCTAGGTTGCGAGATATTTGGGAGAGTTGGATGAAATTGGAACGAATCGATATATCTGGTTTCAGAGGCATCAAGCGCCTTTCTTTAGCGCTCGACGATTTAACGACCCTCATTGGTGAAAATACTTGGGGTAAATCTTCCTTGCTCGACGCATTGTGTGTGGTATTGCCCTCGGATGGCGAACTCTATCAGTTTGAAATGACTGACTTTCACGTTGATCATTCCGTTTCCCATCCGCAAACACAACATCTTCAAATCATCTTGTCATTCGTGTCAACTGAGCGTAATGAAACACTGTCTGGCCGGTATCGTAAACTCAAGCCTGTCTGGCAAGTCGATGAAAACGGAGATTACCGTTTTTACTACAGAATTAGTGCGACACTGGAAGAATACACCGTGACGCAACACTACGCCTTTCTCGACATCGAAGGCACAACGTTACGTTTACATCATTCTGAAAAAATCGCTCAGGAACTGATGACACTGCATCCAGTGATTAGACTTCGAGATTCCCGCCGCTTCAATCACCCTTATGAATACGAGCGATTTCATAACTCTCGAGCAGAAAAGCGCATCAACAATACTTGTCGTCGACTGCTTGCTGTCCCGGGCCATGTTAACAAAGGGGAAATTAAAAGCAGCCTAAATACAATGCGACATTTAGTAGAGCATTACTTCTCATTTAAGAGCCATACCCGTGAGCCGTCGACTAAAAGCCGAGATGGGGTATTCTTTAGCCGCCCTCATTCGGAGCAAAGTTTAGTTAACATCATTGATGAAACAAAAAACCATCAAACACGGCTGCTATTACTTGGCTTACTCAATGCCTACCTTCAGGCTAAGGGCCCAAATGATCTTCGCCGCTGCGCACGACCTATTCTCATTATTGAAGATCCCGAAGGACGACTCCACCCCACCCATTTATCTCGTGCGTGGAGTTTGTTGCAGATGCTTCCTATGCAAAAAATACTCACGACAAATAGTAGCGACTTATTAGGCACGGTTCCGATACAATCGATTCGAAGGTTAGTTCGTCAGTCAGATAAAACGGTTGCTACATCATTAACAACGAAGCACTTGTCTCAAGATGAGTTACGGCGTGTTGGGTTTCATATTCGCTTTCATCGTTCTAGAGCGCTATTCGCAAGGTGTTGGCTTCTTGTCGAAGGTGAAACTGAGGTTTGGTTATTCAATGAACTCGCCAACTTAAGTGGGCATAATTTGGCAGCAGAAGGCGTGCAGATCATTGAATTTGCCCAGTCAGGTCTTAAATCATTGATAAAAGTAGCCAAAGCGTTTGGCATAGATTGGCATGTGGTGACCGATGGTGACGCTGCAGGTAAAAAGTATGCCGCCGCTGTTATGCATCAATTGGACAATGAGCATCCGCGTCATCACTTAACCGAACTTCCCGAGCGAGACATTGAACATTATTTGTATATCAATGGCTTCGAAAGTTTTTTTAAGACACTTATCAAAGTTCCTAATGACCACCCGATCCCACCGCATAAAGTGGTCGTTCGAGTTTTAAAAAAGTACGCAAAACCCGATCTAGCCCTCGCCATTGTTGGAGAGTGTGAGCGACGCGGCGTCGACAGTATTCCATTGTTAATTCGTTGGATATTGAAACGCGTCATTACTATGGCAAACGGAAATACCTAAACACCCACTGATCGGACGTTAATTAACATTCACAAAATCACATAAAAGTGTGTATAAAAATAATTGATACCATCATTTAACAGCCGCGAGGAATGCGGCGGTAGCGGATTAAGGTACCGTTATCTCATTAATTATCTTCCACAAGCCCGTCTCGCTTCGGTGCTAGATTCGCATGCAACCACAAACCGCTCGATTTCATTGCAAAACCAAACAAACCACCTAAAACAAGTGATGGAATCACTAACTGCCAGTTTCCGTTTGCAGCGAAGGTAGCGCAAGCGCCAATAAAGGTTCCTGGTATATAAGCAAGCCAAGCGCGCTTGGCTTGAAAGCACATAAAAAACGACACTAACGCGGTAATGACATAACCTGCAATCTCGAGGTTGATCAGCGAAGAACCATGAATAATAACTAATGCCCACGCTACGCCGGATAAGTTAGTGACTAAGCTCAACGCTAGCCCTTTTGCACCATCGGTAGGAGAAGCAAAATAGCTGGTACACCCTAGAAAACCGGCCCAAGATAACAAACCAAAGGAAATAGCAATCCACCCCCATAACCCAGAAAGAAGACCTGTCGTGATGGAAATAGCGATAAGTTGACTCATAAAGTGGCACCAGCTGCATTAAACTGATGCCACAATAACCAAATCAAACCCAAACTTAAGTGATCGAGAACACATTACGACAAAGTGCGTTTCATTTATTGCACGAAAAGATTGACGTGCGTCACACTAAAGTACTGATGGACGTCCTTTCATCATTCTTAACCCTTCACGTTTAACACATTCAGCCAATGGGTTTTCCGTCATATCTGCGCGCCAGATAAACGATAATGTTCGCTCCATATCGAGCTCTGGCACATTAAGGGCAACGAGGTGACCGGATTCGATAAACTGCTCAACATCAAGATAAGGCAGACACGTTAGATATTGACCATTCGCCACCATACTTCGTAATACAGGTACGTGCTCGTATTCACGCCATACATCCAAATCAGCAATAAGATGATTAATAGAGCTATCAAAAATCTTACGCGTACCTGAACCATGCTCGCGTAATACCCAGCGCGCCTGTTCTAGTTGAGATAAGCTGACTTTCTCTCTTCTCGCAAACGGATGATGGGCGGCTGCAACCACGGTAAGGTGGTCTCGACACCATGTTTCTTGATGGACACGGTTATCATCACAACGACCTTCAATTACGCCTAAGTCATACTTGTATTCCAATATACCCTCTATTACCGAGTCGGTACTTTGGACGCCTAACGTAATACGCATTTCTGGAAAATCATTGTCAATTGAGCTGATAAGATCAGGCACTAAATGCTCAGCGGGTGTTTGGCTTGCACCAAGCTTTAACTCGCCGCTGAGTAGATGCTGTTCATAAAATCCCATTTCAATTTGTTGGGCATCTTGTAACAGACGTTTGGCTTTTGGTCTTAGCCAGACTCCCCAATGAGTAAGAGCCATTTGTTTGCCTTGTCTTTCAAAAAGAGGTCGGCCGAGCATTTTTTCCAATTGTGCTAACGACATACTGGTAGCTGATTGAGTTAAAGACAACCTGTCCGCAGCTTGACTAACACTACCGCTGTCGGCGACAGCGTCGAATACGGCAAGTTGTTTGAGTGAGTACCGCATGATGATCCTTTTCTAACGCTCATAAATTAATGTTTGTTTAAACACGCTTTATCTTACTGATATCAAGTTTTCTTAGCAAAACCTTTGGCTACATCAGCCTGTTCAGTAATCCAGCATCACTGCGCATTGCATTGCTTATCAATTGCAAATGAAACCAATGCCTTATTACGCCGCCCCCCTATTCTACCTAGTGAACAATACTTATCAATAAATTTGATGTGGATATTAAAAATTATCAATTTTACCTCTAGCACCAAATGGCTTTAATCTAGATTCGAACACGGCAAGTAGCCTTGTTTTCGCAAATAGATTAAAGCGTTATGAAATGAGCGACCGACTAAACACACTAAAAGGAAAGGAGTAATTAATGGCAACTTCCAACTCCGATAATCAGCTCTTGTTCTCACCTATCGAAATGATGGCTGAGGCGGAGAAGTTTGCATTAAGTAAAGCAAAGAAAACCAGTGGTATGACAATGAGCCTAGCCATTATGGCAGGTGCCTTCATCGGACTCGCGTTTTTGTTCTATATCACGGTGACAACGGGTAGTGCAGATGCAGGATGGGGGCTCAGCCGTTTAGCCGGTGGCCTTGCATTCAGTATGGGACTCATTTTAATCGTCATCTGTGGCGGTGAACTGTTTACTAGCTCAGTACTTTCCAGCATCTCCTGGGCAAACAAACAAATTAGCTTTAGTAAAATGATTTCAATTTGGGGCAAGGTTTATGTCGGCAACTTCATTGGTGCGATGTTCCTGCTACTGATTGTATCTGCTGCTGGCTTGTATCAAATGGACAACGGTGAATGGGGCTTAAATGCGCTAAATATCGCACAACATAAACTGCACCATTCTTGGGTTCAAGCCTTTGCTCTTGGCGTACTTTGTAACCTGTTAGTTTGTCTTGCGATTTGGTTAACGTTTAGCTCTGCTAATGCCATGACAAAAGCGGCCATGACCATCCTACCTGTTGCCATGTTCGTTAGTAGTGGTTTCGAGCACTGCGTTGCTAACATGTTCATGGTGCCGCTAGGCATTGTTATTCAAAATTTCGCACCTGCTGAATTCTGGACAACAGTAGGTATTAATGCGAGTCATTTTAGTGACTTAACCGCTTCTAACTTTGTTCTCAATAACCTAATACCAGTAACGCTCGGTAACATCATCGGTGGTGCTGTCCTTGTAGGACTTGCTAACTGGAGTATTTATCGCAGACCACAACTAAAAGCGGCCAACGTATCCGCTATCACACAAACCGCTACCTTAATGTCAGTAAAGGAAACCGCTATGGACAACACTATCATTGTAAAAGAAATCATGAACGATCAACCTATCACGCTAAGTGCTGAGATGCTGACATCTGTCGCATTAGACACATTGCTAGACCACAACTTAACTAGCGCACCGGTTGTCAATATTGAGGGCCGCATGGTTGGATTCTTCTCTGTTCACGATGTGATGGTGGATCTATGGTGTGAGAACTATATCCCTAAAGCAGGACAAAAGGTTGTAGACCTAATGAATCGCGACGTCGTCGCCATCCATGTCAACGAAAAACTTGTTGATGTTGCAGAGTATCTTTGCATCGACAAAGAGCAATTATACCCAACATCGTCAATGGGAATTGCCACAAGCTATTCAACGCTTTCATTAGAAGAGCGTGCAAAAACAATGAAAGTCAGTAAACCCCATGTTCTTCCTGTACTCGACAACGGTACGTTAGTCGGTGTGCTATCACGCGGAGACGTTATGAAAGCGATTCGACCTGTTTATGGCGACCGCCTCAATATCGTAGAGCGCACGCTAGAAACGGCGTAACGCTCAATGATTAAAAAGTTTTTGGTTGGAAAATAAGTCGTTTGGCCAAAAAAGCCCCAGTGTCATCACTGGGGCTACCCTATTTCGAAATCCTGTAAATAATACTCACCAGCGCTATCTTCCCCAACATGCATCATTATCATCCCCCTTCACCACCTTTTCATACTGGCGTCCAAAGATGGGTTTAAGAGTCCTTTAATCCAACACATAAAGCTAGGCTATAACTATAGCGATGTAATCTATCACTTAGATCTTGCCCATGTTTACTATGGGACTTAACTCATTGAAACAGCCTGTACTGGTCAATTCAGAATAATCCATTAGACTATTCTCACGCTGCCAGGCTAGTCGGCCACTGTGTTCTTACTCTAAAGCGACTAGCTTTAGCATTTGGTATTTCAATACAGACACAGACGCAACTACTTAGCTACTTAGCTACTTAGCAAGCATTAACGAAACGATTATTAGATCACGCAAACCAGTTTAATAACGGCCTCAGCGCGTAGAATAAACCACGCAGCACCTTACGGTTATCACCTCGTTCAAGCATTGCCTGCGCTCATCTTATCTCAGCAGCTTCGTACCGATTTCTTGCCACGTCCTCTTCATAAACAACAGGCATTGCGAAATAAGTACACCCAACTACCGACTTTTCCACCTACCATGTACCGATATTCCCCATGCATCTCAATAATCTGCTTGATGGCTAAGCGGGTACCTTTCTCGAATATCAATGCCGAGTCTCGTAATGAAAATACATAGCTCTAAAAATACTTAGCGCTATTGCCGATTAGATACACCGCCGATTAGCGGGACATATCAATTAAATTTCTGGCACATAGCCAGCAAATTTCCCTGTATAAATTCCAAACAAATCAGAGACCTGCTTATCTTTTATTTTTTCAATAACACCCACACCAAAAAACGTAAGTGATTGTTTTTAAGTGAAATTAAATCATATCAAACTTTCTGATTTTGATAATAAATATTATCAATTTTACGCAACGGTACGATTGCACTTAATCTAGATACCAACACGGCAGAGACCGAAAACAAGAACCAGTACAACACGATACTGACTATGAAAAACACTCGGTTTGACTCACACACTTATTATTGTCTTCAGGGGTAACATTATGAAAAATATCACCGTTAAACAAATCATGAACAACCAGCCAATCACACTTAGCACAGAAACGATCACTTCAGTTGCGCTGGATACCCTACTAGATAATAACTTAACGAGCGCACCCGTTATCGACGACAACCTTCGCCTTATCGGCTTTCTATCCGTACACGATGTTATGGTCGATTTATGGTGTGAAAACTACATTCCGCAAGAAGAACAAAAAGTCGTCGACATCATGAATAGAAACGTGGTGTCAATCAGCTCTAAAGAGACACTCGTTAATGTTATTGAGGCATTAAGCATCGACAAAGAACAACTTTTCCCAACGACATCGATGGGATACGCCACCAGCATGACCACACTGTCTTTAGAAGAACGCGCTAAAGCAATGAAAGTTGCTAAACCACAAGTCCTTCCCGTTCTAGAAGACGGTAAGTTAGTTGGCAGCATTTCTAGATTGGAAGTCATGAGAGCAGTACGCCCTGCTTATGGTAACCGTTTAAACGTTGTCAATACTGACGACCGCGCAACCGCGTAATCAATGATTCAAAAGTTTTTGGTTGGAAAATAAGTCGTTTGGCCAGAAAAAGCCCCGGTGTAAAAACCGGGGCTACCTTCGTTTGGGTAGCGGCGAAACCAGAGGGCAAAATAGTTCGATCAGGATGTTACTCTTTAAACCATCAAAATTAAGCTGTCATCTTCGTGTAAACGAGGAGCTCCCAAAGCGTATGTCTCACTTAAAATTGGGTAGTGACCTGATAGCTCAAAATAACGCTTTGCACACATAATTAGTCCTAGGCTAACGAATTTTTGGACATAAACGGTTTAGTTTCCTTTTTCCTCGAACTAACAACATTCGTCATTCTCACGAAAGTGAGGATCTCACAAAGCGCGTAGACAATTGAAAAAATTCGATTAAGTTAAATACATCGAGTTCGCAACGCGCTGAGTGAGATCCCCTTTTTCAAGGGGATGACGGTTCTTGTGATTGGTTTAAAACAAAAAATGGGGCAAATCTGAGCTAGCCTCACCAGCTAGCTCGAAGTTGGACAATTCCGTGTTATATGCATTGCTTAATTAGCATTTAACGGATTATTTGAGGTATAGCAAAACCTCTAATGTAGTGGCCAAATTCACTTAGCCACTACAGTCCCACTACAGCAGAGACTAATCGTCAAATGAAACAGCTAACTCTACCCAGTCTCTATAGTCTTTTGTAACTGCTTGTAGCCCTAATAAGGCAACAAGGAGCCCGGCTTTGTATTTTTCATCACCTATATCGTATGAATCATGGCGGCGTGCCAACTGATTTCTTTCATCAACATACCTGTTGCCATCCAACTTTACGGTAAGTTTCAATGACTCGCATAGATACTCATGAAGCGGCATCGAGAAAACTCGTAGGGTTTCAGTTTCTTTATGAGCGTAAAACTCAGTACCCAAATAATCCGAGTACAATTGCAACATCATCTTACCTGTAGGATGGCCTCTAGCTATCGCTGAAAAATCCACATGCCTAGGGGTAGCAACACACATGTCGTATATATCGTGATACTTATCCCTTAATACAAACAAAATAAGTAGTAAGTACGAGTTGAACGGTTTGTTCGCGTATTCAAGGGTTGCCAAATATTTATCTGCTAACTGCTCTGTTTCCCTTAGCGACAACTCGAATACATTGGCAATCTGTGAAACAAGCTCCACTATGTCTTCATTGGGATAGGAGCGAGGGATGTTACTCCCCCACTTAGAGTCGTTAATTGGCGACACGATATAACGGTCAACGAAATCTTTGCAGGATAACTCTCCTAACGAGTAGCGACGTCGAAAGAAGCGACCGAGATACGTTTGAGCATCGAATTTCTGACCATAAACAGCTTTAATTGCGTGCTGTAACTGCTCTGTATCAGTTGCAACAACGAACACTACATTCCTAGTTTCAAAGAAATGCTTTATAACTTCTAACATCTCTACTGCATACGAGGGACGACAACGGTCTAACTCATCGATAAAAATGAACGCAGGTCTCTGCTTAGGTATTGCATCCACCACTGACTGCAAACTAATTCGCAAGTGCTCAACAGTCTTTAGCTTTTCGTTGTGGTCCTCCACTAAGCACTTAGCCAACTTTCCGCTGACATCAGCCGTCATATTGTAAGAATCTATTCCAGCATTTGTACCATTACTATCTATATCTGGGTCTGGTTCTTCATCAGTGGATATGTCATCTATATTCAACCCGGTAGCTTTCTTAATAAGCCCTTTAGCTAACAACGGTGCGGCAGACTTAAAAAAACGCGTCGCCTTTCGGCTTAACTTAATTATTTCATCATTGCCAGGTGGTAAGTATCGTTGCAGTTCGCTGGTAATCGACGAGATTACAGTAAGCATTGGATCATCAGAATAGTCCTGCTTCCAAGCATCGATATAAACAACTGGATATTCGTCTTTGATACTATCTATCCAACGATTAATGAAGTAGGTTTTACCTGCCCCCCACTTGGCGTTGAGGTTTAATACATACCCGCCATTCTCACTCTCTTTAACAAGGTGACCATGTAGGAATTTCGCGTACCTGCTTCTATTCAATGTATCCTCTGTAAATAGAAGCTCTTCGTTTTCATCAATTATTGGAGCTTTCCAATCGAATAAACAATCGTTCCCTGCCACTACAACTAACCTCGTTAACAGTAATTATCTAATGTAACGAAACATACTAAACTTGATTCGTTTAAGTGTGAATGGATTTAGAGAAATAGTTAGATAGTTTAGAATCATGGTAAGCCCTCGATTCCGCAGGCACGAGGTATGAGGAAAGGTATAGAAAAGCTTTAGTAGCTTTCAGTACGGCTACACTAGGCCAAACTCGTAAAGGGGCAAAAGTATTTTAGCTTGCCTGCCCCGCCCGACTTGCTGTAGCCCAAAAGCAGTCAGTCTTTAGATAAACGATCAGACTTTGTAGGAACTGAAAAAACGTCTTGTCCTCCCGCAACTGACATCACCATCTTCTTTTTATTACCCTATACCCTTGCTTCCTCTAGACTGTTACCGTTTATTCTTATTACATTACCAAATCAAAAATGAATTATCGTGACGCAATAGTGGTATCAATCGCTTGAGGTTCCCCTAGGGACAACCTTTATACTCAAGTTCTACTTCACAATGGACATTGGGTATGCGCATTTATCTCGTCATCACAGCACTCTTACTATCCCTTACCTCATTTACCGCAACCAGTAATGACGCCAGCCGTGCCGAATTGGGCCAACAAAAGTCTCCAAGTTGTGTTTTTTGTCATGTACCTTATGGAAAGCCGACACAGCTCGAATACCCGAACCTAAATGGTCAAGATCCGTTGTATCTATTCAATGCAATGAAGGCTTATAAAGACGGAGAGAGAGTTGGTGCACTCGCTGAAATGATGCAAGCTCAGTTACAAAATTTGAGCGATGAAGACCTAAGAGATGTGGCCGCTTTTTACTCACAAGCAACCCCTTAAATTTGAATCAGGAACTGAGTGTATTTAACTAAGATTGGTGTGACCAACAATCTAGTATGCCGCGATTGAGCAGATACTTTACATTGACGATACAGAAGCCTAGAGGGACGTCTCTGTATCGTCAATAATGAAAGCGTTATTAACCGCGCTTTTTCCCGCGTCCTGAATGAACTTTTAGTTTTGCTTTCATTCGGCGTTTTTCTGAAGAACGGCTACGACCTTTCATTGGCTTGTCCGTTTCAATCTCGCTTAACGGGCGCGGTTCAAATCCAGCTAACCATTCTTGCGGTAAACGCTCATCGAGTAATCTTTCGATGGCTTCCAGCAAATACTGTTCTTCATGGCTCATCAACGATACCGCTAAGCCGACTTGCCCTGCTCGTCCAGTACGGCCGATGCGGTGAATGTAATCTTCGGCTTTATAAGGTAAGTCAAAGTTCACCACTTGCTCAAGTTGTTGGATATCAAGACCACGTGCCGCAACGTCCGTTGCAATCAATGCCCTAACCTGACCCGTTTTAAAATCATCGAGTGCTTTTTGGCGTGCGCCTTGGCTTTTGTCACCGTTGATTGAAACGGCTTTAATACCATCAAGCTTGAGTTCTTTCGCTAGCGCATCACTGCCTTGCTTGGTTTTGGTGAAAACCAGAACTTGTCGCCAGTTTTTGGAACCAATCAGATACGCAAGCAATTCGTGCTTACGAGTTTTATCGACTGGATAAACCATTTGCTTGACGGTATCGGCAGTCGAATTCTCTGGCGATACCTGAACTTCAACAGGCGACATCATAATACGGTGAGCAAGGGTTTTAATGCGTTGTTCAAATGTGGCTGAAAACATCAATGTCTGACGATTTCGCGGCATACGCTTTAGGATACGATTGAGATCGGGCATGAAACCCATGTCTAGCATTCGATCGGCTTCATCAAGCACCAAATACTCACACTCAGCTAAAGTAATATTACGAACGTGTTGGTGATCCAGCAAACGGCCTGGTGTTGCGATCAAAATATCCGCGCCACCTCTCAAGTTCTTCGTTTGTACACCCATACTTGTGCCACCGTAAGCAACCACCACTTTAATACCGGTCGCTTGAGCAAGTGGCACTAAATGATCAAAGACTTGTTGAGCAAGCTCTCGAGTTGGCGTCAAAATCAATGAACGAATCGCATTCAGTGCGCGCGGCGCGCGGGCGGACTTATCCATTAGCTTTTGGATTAATGGAATACCAAAGCCTGCCGTTTTACCCGTCCCTGTTTGCGCCCCTGCCAATACGTCTTTACCCGCTAGAACATGAGGAATCGCTTGTGCTTGAATCGGTGTTGGCGAATGGTATCCCAAGCTGTCTAAGTTATTATTGATCGTCTCGCTCAATTTAAATTGAGCAAAGCTCAACACTTGGTTTTGTGCGGAAGTTTTATTGATTTCTGACATAAATTCGCCAACAGGAAAATTAAAGGGACGCGAGTGTAACAGAAAGCCTTAAAGAACCCTATACAGCAAGGTTAATAGACGAAAAATATTCGTCGCGATGCAATTAAGATTAGCACCATACCAACAACGTTGTTCAGTATACTCAGGCGACTTAAGCAACCTAAGCAACCACGGCATTTATTCATTCACGACTTCTCTGTTAGTATGGCTGGTCGTTAGGCTAAGCTCAAAGAAGCTGAATAAATACAAAGCCTGCTGATTTTAATTCACCGTTATTAGGAAAGCTCATGTCAACAATCAATACCCGCTGCCCATCATGTAAAGGCCTCAACCGCATCCCGTCAGAACGTATCGTCGAATCACCAAACTGTGGTCGTTGTAAAGCGCCATTATTAGATGGTGCCCCCGTTGAAGGTACCGCTGACAACTTCGATACCATTTTAAATAGCACTCAGCCTGTCGTGGTCGATTTTTGGGCATCGTGGTGTAACCCGTGCGTCGGTTTTGCGCCTGTGTTTGAACAAACTGCCGCTGAGAAAAAAGGCGTCGCTCGTTTTGTAAAAATAGATACCGAGGCGCAGCAACAACTCGCCGCTCGCTACCAAATAAGAAGCATCCCATGCATCATGGTGTTCAAAAACGGCGAGCGTGTTGACCAATTAAATGGCGCGCTTCCAAAATCACAATTTGAACAATGGCTTAATCCGTTTCTCTGATCCACTAGATAGCCATATTCGTTCAATTATTACCGATTGCCTTCTTTCTAAACGCAGACGGCGAACAGCCGATGTGTTTAGAGAAGCGATGGGTAAAATTGAACGGGTCTTTGTAACCTAAGCGCTCCGCAATCATACCGATCGTCCAATCATTATTTCGAAGTAGATCACAGGCCTTTTCCATTCTTAGGTTAATCAGCCTACTTCTTGGAGACACCCCGTAAAGCTGCTTACAAAGCCGTGCAAGTTGAACCTCGCTCAAGAACGTACGTTCGGCCATACTTTGCACCGTCCACGGTAAATGCAGCTGGCTTTCTATTAAATTGAACAAGGCTTGGACTCGCACCGTTGAATCCGAGGTCGGAGACTCAAACCCGGTAATCAAACGACAAACCTCGCTCACTAATAACTTTCGGTAGCTAGAACGATGCCCAATATCGTGATAAAGCAAAGTCATCAACGCCCACATTCGCTCACAATCATGAAATGGCACAACCTTTTGCCCCAGATCGGCGACGGGCTTCCAACGCGACGTGGCTTTAGGCAAAAACCATATCATTCGCCAGTATTTATATTGAGGATTAAGTTCAAATCGGAATGGCTGATGGGCGGGTAGCACGACGATGGAATAAGGCTCGATCGCCTCTACCTTTGTTTCCGTGGTTAATATGCCTCCTCCTTCAATCGTGAAAAGTAAGGTGTGAACGTCCACTCCTCGGCGCTCGACATGGTAACCATCGACTAAATTTGCCATGCCCGCCATGAATATCTGTTCCGATTTAAATTCAGGAATATCATTTTCTGATAAGAACCGCTCTTCACACTCATTTGACAAGTACACCTCATCTTCCCAAGTCGATTTGGTGTTAAATTGTTCGATGATAGATTTGCACAGGTTTTGTTTATTTTTAAACATGGCGATACTCAGTTGTTTTCCTTATATTACACGCAAAATTTATGATAGCCATCACACTTAATCAGGAGCAGCTATGACCACCCACCCCCACCCTATGTCATCGAAGAATGCTACTCAAAACCAAATGTTATCGACGGTCGTTAAGCTTGGTTTTCCTGTCGCGATTCAAAGTGCTCTCGTGGCTATTTTGGCGATGGCTGACGTTTTGATGGTCAGCGATTTTGGCCATGAGGCAACGGCAGCTGTCGGTATTGCCTCAAAATGGCATTTTGTTGCTATCATGATCATGGCTGGAATGGCCTCCGCTAATGGCGTTCTTGTTGCTCAATATTGGGGGCGCAATGACAAGCGTTCAGCCAAAACCATAACACAATTAGCCATGATTTTTGGTGCCAAACTTCTCATCCCCGTGACCTTAATAATCACGCTGTTTTCTAGCTTTATTATGATGCTTCAAACCAGCGACAGCGCGGTAATCGAACTTGGCTCAACCTATTTATGGTACGCATTTCCTGTTTTGATTCTGACACATGTCGTCATTATGGCTGAATCTGCCATGCGCTCATCAGGTGACGCTGTCACGCCGCTATTATTAGGGGCAGTGACGATTGTGGTGAATATTTCACTGAATTTTTGGCTTATAAAGGGAGGCTTTGGCGTACCAGCGATGGGCGTTGCGGGAGCGGCGTTAGCAACCACAATCTCTCGACTACTACAGGTCGGCCTAATCTGGGGTTTCCTCCATTACCGTAAGCATTGGCTACTTAATGTTGAAAAACTCGAGTCTCACACTCGTCTTTGGGAATCTTATAAAAAGCTTGCAGTGCCGACCACGATGAACGCGATCTTATGGGCAATGGGCACACTCATGTACCAGGTGATCTTTGGCCACATGGGCACAACTGAACTTGCGGTGTTTAGTATGATTGGTCCGTTTGAATCGCTATGCTACTCATTATTTTTTGGTATTTCGGTGGCATGCTCCATCCTACTTGGTCAATCTTTAGGCAGGGATGAATTTGAACATGCTTTCAAGATGTCTAAATTCTTTATTAAAGCGGTTTTTGTTTTTGGTATTTTAACCGGCGGCTTGTTATTACTCGGGCGAGAAACCGTCTTGGCGTGGTTGAACCTTACCGATGCTGAACTTTACCCTTTAGCGGCCCCTGTGATGGTCGTGATGTGCTGTGCGATTTGGCTACGCATGCTGAACCTTATTATTATTAACGGTATCTTACGAGCCGGTGGCGATAATCGATTCTGTTTACGCATGGACTTTATCGCCATGTGGATGGTTGGCCTACCATTAACCGCAATAGGCGCGTTCATCTTTGGGTTTGAGTTTCAGGTCGTTTACGCCTGTATGCTCATGGAAGAGGTCGTTAAGTTTTGTTTGTGCTTCCACCGTTATCTTAAGCGGTATTGGATGAACAACTTAACGGTTGCCACCGCATAAGCGCAAGGTTATAGACATAACGACGCTTGGTATTTGATTAACAAATACCAACGACAAACGCCACCTTTCGGTGGCGTTTGTCGTTTTACTGTTTGTTATTACGCTGTTTGTCATTCACTTTGCACCAAAAGCCAAGCGCGTAATTGTTATTCTGCGGATTCACTCGCTTGTTGCATTAAGAATGAAGGCGATGGTTCAATGGTATTAATAAGCGTCTCGACTTGCAGTATCGCGTCAATCGCGGTGCTGTTTTTACGATAACTAATGAACAACGGGATAGACCACGCCTCCGAATCCGTCGCTACGTAGAGCTGTTCAGATTCAATAAACGGTTCGACCAATGTCAGCGGCAGATAAGCACACCCGCCCTTCTCTAAAATGAAATCTAACGCGATACGACCAGTCGATGTCCTCAGATAAGGCGCTGGTATGTTAGGGTGTCTTACCGCGTGTTCAAAGCTAAATTGTGTCCCCCAATCGACATACACATACTTATCGTTAAACGCATCATCGACAGGGCGTTTCTTGGTTGATACCAATACGAGCGATAGCTCAGAAATTTGATGGCTTTTGAATTCTTCCAATTTGAATGGATCGAATGAAAACGCCAGATCGAGCGTTCGTTCGAGTAGCTTTCGGTTAAGTTGCTCACGCCCTTGCGACTCAGCAACAAAACCATAGCCGCTCAATGAATCCGTTACGACACTCAAACAATTTTGTAGGTAGGCATCCCAGATATTGGGCGTTCCGCCAATCGTAAGCTGCAAGGCTTTATTGCTCTCTAACGAAAGATCGAAGGTCGCCTGCTTTAATGTCGAAACCATCACTTCAGCGTAGCCAACCAAACGTTCTCCAGCAGACGTCAACTGAATGTTGTTTCTGTGGCGAGTGAACAGCCGAGTATCAAAGAATTCTTCCAGCTGTTTTATTCGTGCGCTCACAGCAGCTTGAGTGATGTACAAATTCTCAGACGCGCGCCCAAAATGCTTTTCCTTTGCGACTTCAAGGAAAGTTTGAAATACCTTTACATCCATAATCAATTCTCAAACCAATTTAAGTAACTGAGCTTCTCTTTAATTCACTCAACATTCTATCTAATTGCACAACTTTAAGCATAAATAATTTTTATTATTTCGACAAAAACAATTCGCTTTATTTCGCCTCTATTTCGCTCTATTTTCAGCGTTGAAACAATACTGGATTCATAGGTCTCTAACGTTACAAAGATTGACAATGAACCCCTTTAGCCATCTTGCTCTAACCTTTATTTTTCATTGAGAACGCTATGACTGATACTCAATTTCGCCACGGAAAAAAACGTTTTTATGACGCCGCAAAATTCCCTCGTGGTTTTGCTAAGTCCGGTGATTTTACCCTTCTGGAAGAAGACATTTTGGTGACCTATGGTGAAACCATGCTAGCCCTTGAGCTCAGCGCAATATCACCAGAAAACGTTGATGAAAAACATTTTTTGAAAGTCATCGATAACCCAAGCAAAGCTAAAACTAAACTTGAGCATACCTGGCTTAAGTATGTGAGATTAGCGCGCGGTAGAAAAGCGTTCCACACCCTCAATAGCAAGTCAAAATTTCGTGAACCATCGAAAGATTACGATTACGATATGGAAAATGACAGCGTATTAGAACCAGCATAATTGTTATTTATTCTTCCTAGTCAAAGCAGAGTGTTCATTCATTCTGCTTTTTTTGTTCGCATTCCTGCATTAAAAAAACCGTCTTTCGACGGTTTCTAAATAGAACGTAGTATGAAAACACTAGGGACATGAATGATGGCAATAACACCCAACTACGGTTTGATTGGCACCTAGTCAATAAGAAACGCTCTGCTTGGGTCTACGTAGACTTTCTCATTCATGGCTTCGCGGCCCAATAACATCATGTAAGACATGTCTTGACGATTTGTGAGTGTCACTTCAATTGGCCATTCTCTGTCACCTAAACGAAACAAGGTACTAATAACGCATCGCTGCTCAACATCACCATTGGAAGACTTAATGCGTCTGGAATCGACAACTAACGATTCACAATGAACGATTTGCTCCAAATGATAGATATCAGGATGTAAGTCGTATTGCACGTATAGCCTACCGTCTCGTTTTGTACGAGTTAGATTGTCCACGTGCAGAGATGACGTTTTCGCTCCAGTATCAATGCGAACCTCTAAGTCAGTGATACCCAGCTCAGGCAGGCTACACAACTCTAGGTTGCCAATAATCATACGGTCGTTATAAGTGTTAGGCATAAATTTAAATGCTCGGTTCTACGGGAACAATCGAATCTTGCATGATTTCGATGTGTTCAAATACCTCTTCTGCGCAATCTCCAAAATACGCGATGTGATACATTGCTTCGCCTTCTTGAACAAGCGGGATGTTTTGCTTACCAATAATAATTCCCGCTCGATTGGAGATAACTTGACTGATGTTATTACCCAGAGGGCCATTAATATCAGCGAGTACCTCTCCTTTTTCTATTTTAGCACCCAGCGCGACATACTCCTTCACAAACCCACTCGCGTCAGCTCGGGTCCAGTCACTGCGGTTAGCAACAAATGGTTCCGTGTTGGCGGCTTTCACTCGCTTTCGAATCATACCCAATGCTTTAAGTACGCGAATAACACCTTTAACACCGGTCTGAATAGACAGCTCATCAAATCGCAGTGCCTCACCCGCCTCATAAAGTAAAACACGCGCACCTTTGTTCACCGCAGCTTCACGCAGTGAGCCATCACGAATGTTCGCATTCAACAGCACTGGTACTGCAAACGCTTCAGCGAGCATTTTGGTTTCAGGGTCATCCAAGTTGGCACGAATTTGCGGTAAATTAGAGCGATGAATCGCGCCCGTATGCAAATCCACACCGTAATCACAATGCGCAACAATACTGTTTAAAAACGTATACGCTAATCGCCCTGCTAATGAGCCTTTTTTAGACCCTGGAAAGCAGCGATTAAGGTCACGTCTATCTGGCATATAACGGCTTTGGTTTAATACGCCGTAAACATTCACCATTGGAACAAGAATCAACGTACCATTTTGTAATTTCAAATTTTCTGCAATCAATCGGCTAATAATTTCAATACCGTTGAGCTCATCGCCATGTACGGCTGCACTGACAAATACTGTCGGTCCTTCTTTTTTAGAGCGAATAACTTGAATCGGTATCGACACCTCGGCATCGGTATACAATTTAGCCACCGGGATATCGATCTCTTTGCGTTCTCCAGGGCGTATTTCTACTCCCGCTATCACCAACTCTTTTGTCATTTATCCACGTCCTATGGTTTTGTTTCTGTTAGGTTTTGCATTTTTTTCTATGAATTCAAAAATCAAATCACCGACATCTTTGCCTGTTGCTTTCTCTATGCCTTCCAGACCCGGAGAAGAGTTCACTTCCATCACCACTGGTCCATTTTTAGATTGCAGAATATCGACACCACAAAGATTCAAGCCCATTGCTTTGGCTGCATTGACCGCCGTCGCGCGCTCTTCTTTACTCAACTTCACCAACTGAGCACTTCCGCCACGATGAAGGTTTGATCGGAACTCACCTTCCGCTGCTTGGCGTTTCATTGCCGCGATAACCTTGCCACCGACAACAAAGCAACGAATGTCAGCGCCATTGGCCTCTTCAATAAACTCTTGCACCAAAATATTAGCTTTGAGCCCCATGAATGCTTCAATAACACTCTCTGCCGCTTTATTAGTTTCAGCTAAAACGACTCCGATGCCTTGGGTTCCTTCTAAAAGCTTTATGACCAGCGGTGCCCCGCCAACGTTTTTAATGAGATCCTGAATCTTGTCAGGTTTGCTTGCAAACCCGGTTCTAGGCAAACCAATGCCTTTACGAGACAGCAACTGAAGGGAACGTAATTTGTCACGAGAGCGGCTTATTGCTACCGATTCATTGACACAAAATGTTCCCATCATCTCAAACTGGCGAACAACCGCGGTACCATAAAACGTAATAGACGACCCGATTCTCGGAATAACAGCGTCGTATTGCGGCAGTTCCTCACCCATGTAACGAACTTTCGAGTTACTACTCGTAATATCCATATAGCAATGCAGGGTATCAATGATATCCACTTGGTGTCCCCTCGCTTCACCTGCTTCTTTTAGGCGACGAGTTGAGTACAAGTTTTCGTTGCGAGATAGAATCGCAATGCGCATGGCAGTATCCTCTTAGATATTTAAGTTTGTTTTTTGAGTGTGAAACACCGGTATACGAATGACCGGAAAGAGGGTGCACCTTAAGAGTTTAACCGTTAAAAATAAAACGATAATTTTTGTCCTTTACGACAAAATATTTTTGTTGTTAGCAGATATTACAGACACAAAAAAACCGGCATAAGCCGGTTTTAGTTCGATAATTCATTCACTTAAAAGTATTTGTAACAAAAAGGTGTGAGTGATGTTATTTTTTTGCCATTTCTTTTTTTACCATTACCGCTGAGGTAACGACAAAAGCGACGATGAGCGCTAGCTCCATGGTATTCCCCTAAATATTCAAAAGAAATTTTGCACTTATTATTAAGTGACAAATTGATTTTATCAAAAAAATAACAACATGCCACTTTTTAATCGCTTAACAACGGGATTCAGATCAAAAAAAGGCGCATTAAGCGCCTTTTTTTGTCAATTCTGTTTTAACGAGTCATTTGTTTGGATATCCCGTTGGATTAAGCGATTGCCACTTCCACCCATCTGAAGACATATCGGTTAGCGTCCTAGTGGCCTTCCAGCCCAAATCTCGATTAGCTTTACTTGGATCAGCCCAACATTCAGCAATATCACCAGGTCGACGATCTACTATCTTATAAGGTACATCCTTACCTGAGGCTGCACTAAACGCTTCTACCATTTCAAGCACGCTATAACCATTCCCCGTACCTAAATTGTAGATATGTAAACCTTGATTCTTATCCAACGTCTTCAACGCGGCAATGTGCCCATCCGCTAGATCCATAACATGGATGTAATCACGCACGCCTGTCCCATCCTTTGTCGGATAGTCATTACCAAAGACCGATAAAAATTCACGTCGCCCTACTGCCACCTGAGATACAAAAGGCATGAGATTATTAGGAATGCCCTGTGGGTCTTCTCCCATTTCACCGCTTGGGTGAGAGCCAACTGGATTAAAATAGCGCAGTAACGTAATCGTCCAATCAGGATTGGCTTTCTGAAAATCAGTTAAACACTCTTCAACCATGAGTTTGCTGCGCCCATAAGGGTTAGTCGCACTGATTGGGAATTCTTCAGTGATAGGAACGGAGGCAGGATCCCCATACACGGTTGCAGATGAACTGAACACTAAGTGCTTAACGTCGGCATCGCGCATCGCATCCACAAGCACCAACGTGCCGTTAACGTTGTTATCATAATATTCAAGCGGCTTTTCGACAGACTCACCAACGGCTTTCAAACCCGCAAAATGAATCACTGCGTCAATCTTGTATTGTGTCAACGCATCCAACAACGCTTGCTTATTTCTCACATCGCCTTCAACAAACGTTGGACGAGAGCCTGAAACACGCTCTATACGGTCTAATACCGCCACTTTACTGTTATAAAGATTATCGAAGATAATCGGTGTCATACCTGCACCGATCAGTTGTACACACGTGTGGCTACCAATATAGCCTGCTCCGCCTGTTACTAGGATATTCATTTTGCCAACTCCTTGTTTTTATTAGCGGTGATTATAATGATTTCCATAACAAATACGACCTTTTGACTATGCTTCTATTCGTACCGTTACCTATACTTATATAAACACTGTCACCTATGTTTATACCCGTACCATTGCCTATGTGTTTACGGCCTTTTCCCCCTAATCAACAGAAGTCATCATTGATAATCAATATGCCTTTGCCAATGATTCAGGGTATCCACGTGATACTGCCAATTCACGCGCTTTTCGCTCGACAATGTTAAGTTCAAAATCATTTGTCAGAAAAACGTCACCCCGTAACGTTGTATTAAACCATTGCGCTGCAATTTTCTTTCCCGCTTGTAGAGCAGATGACGCTTTTACTATCTCTAGTCTGGCGTAACATTCACCTTCGAAGCTCACATCTGCCGTTCTTAAACTTGGATCTGTTCCTGGAATTTGTTGCGCCCCAAACAATGGCTTGCCCGCAGGCGTTGCGTTAATAAACGAAGGGACATATTGACTAAGGTGCGAGATAGCACTCAACGAACGCTGATTTTGCATATCAAACGACCAACCATTATCCACTTTATTCATCAGATATTGAGGGAGACAAGGCTGCGCACTGTTTTCAGACGAATGCACTAACCCATCTTCAAACAAGGTAATGTCACTCGTCATGCCGTGCAGCTGAAAATAACCATCTGGATAAGGCGTCAATTGAGCCATCCCTTGTGGTGTACCTCGTTGACCGTGGAATATCACTTCTGGCCATTTCTCATGAGAAGACGCTTGCCAATGCGTGATATAGGCTGCTTTAAACTCAACCATACGCTGACGTGAATAATTCAGTTGGTCGTCAATCAAACCGGTTCTAAAACCGCAGGCGTTAATGAGATAATCGAACTCACCACATGAAGAATCGCCGTATTCAATTGACACCCCCTGCTCAAGCGATGTCACCCGCTCTACCTTGACACCTGTGCAGACGGTTAAATTGGGTAGCAACTCAGCAGCGAGTTCAATGGTTGCTGCGACTCGAAACAAACTCAGACCGTACTCTTGTACGACGTAGACTGGGTATTTTAATTTATCGAGGTCAGTATTTTTTGCAAACGGAATGAGCCATTCATCAACGCTCGTTGGCTTTGAAACACTTTCTGCTAATGCCAATGTCTCTAAATCGGACCGCTCTACACAACGATAATAGTCTTCGGGCTGACCTAATACTTCATTATTAGGATCGAGTTCCACCAGTGTCTTATACGTATTCTTCAGCAACTCTAGTCTGGGTAAGAGAGCTTCGGGAATACCTTGATCATTTTTTGGTACTGCAATGACGGTAGGACGTCGATTGATAGTCTGAGGAAAGAACCGGACGAAGGCTATTGATTGTTCCAGCAAATCGATACAGTGCTGGTGTGAGAGATCTCTATATAAGTTGCCTCCAGCATGAAGGTGGCAGATCGGTGGACCACTCACTAAGGTAACGTTTTTCTCAAATAACGTTACCTCAACGCCTTGCTTGGCTAAGTAAAGTGCGACGGTAGCACCCGCAACACCTCCCCCAATAATGGCAACACTTTTACCGCTGGCTGCCTGAGCATAAACTGAGTTCATCGTTTAGTTTTTATCGTTATATAGAATGGTTATTTTACCGTGATAAAGCATTAAAAAAAATCACATTTTTAGTGATGTTTTTCTTGACATAAATTTACTGAATAACTGTTGAAAACACATTACACGTTGATGAATTCACGCCATCGTCGATACATCAATGGTTATGGTTTTATGTCACTATTCTTACTATTGAGTTATCCAAGACTTTATCCACCGTTTTTGTGGATAACTCAATAATACTGAATTTAAACGTTATGATATGCCATTATTATTTGGACTAAGCATCTGTCTAATCAACGAAAACAAAACTGCAGCTAAAGTAATAAAAGCAATAACAGGCACAGCAATCCAAGTGGAAAAGTGCCAGTTCCATGGAAGTTCAAAACCAAGTTTCATAATTAAGCCGACGACAATTTCGGCACCTAACGTCGCCACGAGGCCCGCGATCAAAGCCATAATGCCATACTCGGCCCAAATGGTTCGAACAATACGCTGCCGGCTAGCCCCTAGGGTTCGATATAGACGCAGTTCATCTCGCCGTTGCGCCAAGCTAAGTCGTAGCAACGTGAAGATAAGCAACACCCCTGCTAAGACACCTAGGGCAGCGAGGACTGTAATAGACCAAACTATCTGAGACAACAGTGATTGGATCTTGTCACCCATTAAACGAATATCCATTAAACTGACCGTGGAATATTGTCGTGATAATGAGGAAACTAACTCATTGTCTTTGTCTTCGATTCTAAAACTCACTAACCAAGCGCTAGGAATGTTTTCCATTACATCCGGAGTGAAAATAAAATAGAAGTTAGGTTTCATGTCACGCCACTCCACAAAACGAATGGAGTTAACCGTCGCAGACACGCTTTGACCATTGATGGTGAAGCCTAACTCATCACCAATGTTGATGTTTAGGTTTTCCGCTACTTGCTGCTCAACAGACACTCCGCCAACGGATGTCCATTGTCCTTCAAGAACATCATTATAATCTGGTAGTGCAGACGCATAGGTAAAATTGAGCTCTCGACTCAATGCATCCGTTTCTACATCGCCCTTTTTCTGGGAGAGTTCTGCATCTTGACCATTTATCAAGGTGAGACGCCCACGTGTAATTGGAAACGCTTGCGAGCGTTGTACCGAGTGGCTATCCAATACCTCTAAATAAGGTTCTATCTCATGCTCAGCAATGTTGAGCGCAAACGCATTAGGGGCGTCTGCAGGGAGTGTCCGTTGCCAGTCACTCAATAAATCCGTTCTGACCAACCAAATCGTGGTCAACAGCATTAATGACAAACCTAGCGCGCCATACTGAAGCGCAGTATGCCTTTTACTCCGATTAATTCGGCTTACGGCAAGTTTCAGCGAAACGGGTAACGTGACCCTACTCAGCAACAACGTAAACACAACGCTGACGCCGCCTAATAACAAGAACAACCCAGCAATACCTGCCAGTAAAATCCAAATCAAGGTGTTATTTTGGTAAACCACCACGAGTGGTATTAGTGGTACGGCAATGAGAAGGTAAATCCAACCTCCTCGCTTCTCGTCGACACTTTGCAAGACCTCAACCGAGGAAACCGACACCAGCTTGTACAATGGGATACCCAACGCTGGGATCCCGATAAGTAAGCTTGACGCAATGGCAATAATTGCCGGCATTGCACCATAGCTTGGGAGTGGACTTGGGAGTAAGTCTGTTAACGGGATTCGCAACAAGTACTCCAATCCCACACCAAGAACGATACCGACAACAATAGCCATCGTCACTAACAGTAACGCCTGTATGGTTAGCCAACGGATCACCCAGCGCTTGCTTGCTCCAAGGCTTTTCAGCATCGCTACCGTTTTTCTACGGCTTTGCACGTAGTTCTGACACGTCAATACTAAGGTCGTCGCCGCCATAATGATGATGATCGCAACCGTTAGGGACAAGTATTGTGTCGTTCTTTCAAAGATATCGTTGCTGCGGCTTGCTGAGTCTTGGTCTCGCCATCGATCGCTCGGGGATAACGCAATGTCCGTTTTCAGACCTTGTATCGCATCATCGTCTCCGGCAAGGTAGACCCTGAATTGGACTCGACTTCCCAACTGGACGGCGCCGGTTTCATCAACCGAGTCTTGATGGATGTATGCCGTAGGCATTTGTTGAAATGGGTTAAAACTGATTCCCGGCTCTTCGACAATAACGCCGCTCACCGTTAAATCTGCATCTCCCACAGTAACCACGTCCCCTTCCACAACGTTAAGTTGCTCGGCAATACGTTCATCAAGCCAAAGCTCACCAGGAGCAACATGATGCTGTTGGTGATTTTTTGATGCTAACGTTAATGACCCGCGCAAAGGGAAGGCGTCGTCGACGGCTTTTACCGTAATAAGTTGCATTCCAACGTCACTGAATGACATGGTTGCAAATCGCGTGTAGTACGAGGCTTCAAGTCCAGACTGTTTAATTAAGGTGAGATTGTCGTCCAAGATTGGATTCGCAGATATATAAATAGTATCCGCAGACAGCGCATCTTTACCTTGTTTAACAATCACCTGCTCCATACGTTCTGCCAGTGCCGCCAAACCGAAAATACAGGCAATGATCATAGTTAAAGATAATGCGATCGGCCACAACTGCCCTTGCCTTATTTCATCAACGCTCCACAGCAGTAATCGCTTGTTCACTGATTCACCAGCCATATTAGCGTTCCTCTTTCAATTGTCCGGCATCCATTAAGAAAACACGGTCGCAACGTTTGGCGAGAGAGAGATCGTGAGTCACAAGCACTAGGGTCGTACCATGTTCTTTGTTCAGATTAAAAAGCAGCTCGACAATTTTATGCGCCGTGTTTTGGTCTAGGTTTCCTGTCGGTTCATCAGCAAACAGGATCTTAGGGCTGGTCATAAATGCTCGTGCGATGGCAACACGTTGCTGTTCTCCGCCCGATAACTGAGAAGGAAGGTGATCTAATCGGTGCCCTAATCCAACGGATTCAAGTAAAAACTTCGCTTTGTCCACATCCTCACTTTCGCCTCTTAATAAGCATGGCAGTGTGACATTTCCAAGTGCGCTCAAACTTGGGATCAGCAAAAAGCTTTGAAAAACAAAACCAAGGTGTTCACTCCGTAACGAGGCACGCGCTTCGTCATCGAGATCTGATATCTTTTTACCCAGTAACTCAATGGACCCAGAGCTCGGCACATCTAACCCAGCCAACAATGTCATCAGCGTTGACTTACCGGCGCCCGACGTACCAACAATCGCGATGGACTCGCCGGCATCAATAGAAAGATTTACGCCTTCAAGGATTGTTAATTGTTCGGTTTTCGTAGACACTACTTTCGATACCGATTTGGCTTTTATTATGGAAGAACTCATGATTTGGCAACGTTCCTTTTTTGTTTTAATTCTTATATCCCTAGCATCGTTTCATGCTAAAGCGACCTCAATACTGATTCTTGGTGACAGTCTCAGTGCCGGTTACAACATGAAAGCAGAGCAAAGTTGGCCGACATTACTCCCTGATTTGCTATCCACTTCAGAGCAACCTGTTGTGGTTATCAATGGCAGTGTATCCGGGGACACCACGGGCAATGGCTTAGCAAAAATGTCTGGCTTACTGGAAGAGCATCAGCCCGACTATGTACTCATTGAACTTGGCGCTAACGATGGATTAAGAGGTTTTCAACCTAATATCGTTAAGAACAATTTACACCAGCTCATCACAATGAGTAAGGATGCTGGTGCCAAGGTTATGCTAATGCAGATTCGCATTCCACCTAATTATGGAAAAAGGTATGCAAAAATGTTTGAAGCTATCTACCCCGATCTCGCAGAAGAAACGTCTACGCCCTTAATCCCATTTTTCCTAGAACAAGTCATCACAAAACCTGAATGGATGATGGAAGACGGTCTTCACCCAAAAGCGGTTGCTCAGCCTTTTATCGCTGAAACAATAGCGAACGAGCTTCGCCCCTACTTGGCATTATAAATCGCCAGAACCACAATTAAACACGTGCTTTCGGAGACTTAAAACCAAAGCACGTTAGTTGATCGTCTGGTATTGATTCAAAGTTCGTACCCTTATTGCTCACTTCTCACTTCTCAC
>NZ_JBFROV010000031.1:51216-97429 GCF_041471725.1 Vibrio sp. 10N.261.51.F12
CTCACTTCTCACTTCTCACAAAAACATGACATATTTTGTTGCCTTTATTATCAAAATTTTAGCCACATAGTGTGTTTTTAATGGTCTAGCTCAATGTTGATAATAACTTGTTACGTTACTCTGTGCCCTGTCATCGTCTTAGAAGGTTGTAATCAATGGTAATTGAACCGGTTATTCGCGGTGTTGTTGCTCGCTCATCGCATCCAGAAGGGTGCAAAAAGGCGGTCGATAACCAAATAGAATACGTCAAATCAGCTACACCGATCAAAAATGGCCCCAAACGAGTCCTCATACTTGGCGCCTCGTCTGGGTTTGGTCTTGCTGCACGAATCGCATTAACATTTGGTGGTGCAGAAGCCGATACGATCGGCGTATCATTTGAACATGGCCCTTCTGAAAAGGGTGTTGGTTCTGCTGGCTGGTACAATAATATTCACTTCAAACGTCGTGCGCAGCAGTCAGGTAGACAAGCCATCAATATTATCGGTGATGCATACTCAACCGAGACTCGTGAGCAAGTAATTGAAGCGATTGAAACCTATTTTGAAGGCGAAGTTGATCTCATCATTTATAGCCTCGCCTCTGGCCGTCGTACCAAAGAAAACGGTGAATTTTGGCGTTCTGCTATTAAGCCGATTGGTGAAAGTGTATCTGGCGGTATCATTAATCTTGAGACTGAACAGTGGGAAAACACGACACTCGAGCCTGCTAGCGATGAAGAGATCGAAGGCACTCTAAAAGTCATGGGCGGTCAAGATTGGGGCAATTGGATTGATACGCTCATCAACTCTGACTCTATCGCTGATGGGTGTAAAACTATCGCATTTTCATATATAGGTCCTGAAGTCACCCATCAGATCTATCTAGATGGCACATTAGGCCGTGCAAAAGTCGATTTGCACCAAACCAGCCATGCATTAAACCTGGAGTTATCTCCATTTAATGGCAATGCCTACGCTGCGGTCTGCAAGGCGCTAGTCACAAAAGCAAGTGTCTTTATCCCAGGTTTAACACCCTACTTGCTCGCGCTATATAAAACCATGAAAGAACAAGGTAACCACGAAGGTTGTATTGAACAAATGCAACGCTTGTTTGCTACGAAGCTCTACAACCAATCAAGTATTCCCGTCGACGGTGAGCGCTTGTTGAGAATGGACGACTATGAGCTTAATCCAAGCACTCAAGCACGTGTAGCCGAGCTTTTAAATCAAATGGATGAAACTAACTTTAGAACCATCGGCGATTTTGATGGTTTCCAACAAGAATTCCTGAACCTTAATGGATTCGCGCTCGAAGGGGTCGACTACTCTAAAAAGACTGATTTAGAGCAGCTTAAAAAACTCAAACCTTAGTTTAGCTTTTCATCTTTAATCATTCTCACTACTGAGACGTGATGTACATTAAAAGGCTTTCCCTTTCTTTAGGGAGAGCCTTTTTTTATTAACGTCTGCGGATTACATATACTTTAATCATTATTTGGACACACCGAGGGTCTGGGTCGTAGACAAGGTGTATATTCCACAGGATGTGGTGAATAACGATGGAAAGGAAACAAGCTGTAACTGAGTATCGAGCGCTTCAACCGTCTGACATTCGGAGAATAACTGAGATTGTTAGCGATTACATCAATCACAATGACCAGCTATGGTCTGGGTGGTTTTATGTTGATGGCGATCTTCTGACGATTCACTTGTTACATGACGTCAACAGCCAAACCGAGTCGAACAACGCATTAGCACCTATATCTTTGTCTTGCGATAGAGCATCACAACATGAAATAGCCGACAAGTTAAAAGCTTCATTCACCCAGCGCCACACCCCTTCTGTTTCTCCCCGATTCAATGTGGACATCGTAGACACGTTACCCCATGCCAACAAGTTAGGAGTGTTTGAAATTTGCAGCCAATCGGCTCCGATCACTAAACATATCCGATGGGCACGTGAACACATTAACCATTTTCTCACGCAACGTTTGTTATCTGATGAATTATTTCGTGTGAAGCGAGCTTTTCAACAACAAATTCAAGGCAAGGACCAACAAATTGTCCTACTGAGCAACACCATCACGGCAATACAGCATCAACAAAGCAAGTTGGAACAGGAAATGGTGTTTCAACAAACTCATGACCCCGCGACAAAGATGCTAAACCGTTCTGGATTTGAGAACGCGTTGCAGCGTATGCTCCAAGGGGCTGCAGTGGCCTCTAATAAAGTTTACTTATCTGTCATCTTCCTACACTTCACCAACGGCGAACGTGTCCAAGCTCGAATCGGATGTGAAGCCTTTGATCGGTTATTAAAAGAGTTCGAACAAAAAATACATACCAGTACCCCTCACATTAGTCATATAGCACGCGTTTCTACGACAGAGATTGCCCTAGCAGCGATTATTCCAGCACTCGATGATGTTTTTTTACCCAATCTATGTACACAATTATCGAGTGTTGCGCGCGAAGGATTTATTGTTGGGCAACACAATATTCATCTACATGCCTACATGGGTGTTGCAAACTCTTACCATACCAGTGACGCAACAGACCTTATCAATAATGCGTATCAAGCTTCTGTTGCTTGTAAAGAATCAGGTACCTTAGTCAAGGTATTTTCTTATGCTGACCAGATTGAGCAAAAAGAGTTTAATCAACTGGAAAATTACTTATTACAGGCCGTGAGAAATGATGATTTGATCCTGCATTTCCAACCGCAAGTCAACCTTACCACGGGTAAATGGATGGGTGCCGAGGTGCTGTTAAGATGGAAACACCCAATACTTGGCGACGTATCAAATGAAGCGCTTATCCATATGGCGGAAAAAAATGGACTGATCATCGAAGTCGGATATTTTGTTTTGCGTAGCGCCATTGACCGGGCTTCAGAATGGGTTCAGATTGCGCCCAACTTTCACCTGTCTGTTAACGTGTCAGCTAAGCAGATTTGTTCATTAGACTTTGCCGAAAAAGTCATCCATTTATTAGAACAAAATGAACTCCCCCCAGCAAACCTAGAACTTGAACTCACCGAAAGTTGTTTAGTTGGCAACTTCGATGTGGCAAGGAAAAATATCGAAGCCCTAAAGCAACATGGCGTAATGTTTGCCCTAGACGATTTTGGTACTGGGTATGCGTCCTTCAATTACTTAAAAAAACTACCCTTCGATTCGTTAAAAATTGATAGGGAGTTTCTGGTCAATGTACTGTACAACAAACAAGACAAGGCCATCCTAAAGTCCATTATTACGATTGCAAAAAAGTTAAACAAAAAAGTGGTGGTAGAAGGCGTGGAAACCAACGATCAAAACAACTTTATTCGGCGCGAACAGTGTGACCTCGGCCAAGGCTATTTTTACGCTAAACCAATGCCGCGTGATGTATTTGAAAGCCAGTTAATCAAACAATACCCTATTCCAAACGATTTTATCATTCGTTAAGCATCGTTTTTTGTCCTCCATATTGTCCGGTAACGTCCATTCACGACCCGGTTATAGGCATAAAAACAATGAATACCCGCTTCATCGTCGGTAGAATGACGTTTAGGTCTTTACCATCACCACGCGGACTCCTATAATCGCGCCCCAAACTCTTGAAATGCGGAAATTTCGTCATGGATCATTTGATAGCTAAACTGAAAAAAATCGAAAAACAGAACTACCGTGCCTACCAGCAAATTAAAGGCCAATACGACTTCACTGATTTCGATTTCTATATTGACCATGTTCAATCCGATCCGTATGCAGCAGCGTCACGAGTGCGTGCATTTAGAAAATGGTCATTGACGGGTTTAGAGTGGCTAAAATCAACGTCTCAGAGCTATCAGATTGCGGCACGAGATTTTATTGCTCGCACATTCGTAGAGTTTGCAAAACAAGAAAATAACGTCTCTATGACGCTTACCGGCCAAACGGTGATGGATGCGACATCGGTCATTTTTAGCGACGAAGGTATTGAGCTACGTTTCCGTGTTAATTTACCCGCAGAAGGTCGCAGTATCTTAGGCAAAAAAGCCTCTAACATTCTGACGTTTCATTTACCGAAATACATTCGTAAGGCGACACTTGAGCGTGAAATCGATATAGAAGCACTTAAACGCCATTGCGAAATCATCGAAGACCAGGATTCACTCCGCGCTCAACTCGATGAACATAACCTGCTCGCGTTTGTCGCCAACGGTAGCGTTCTACCCCGCATTGCCGGCAACTGTGACTTGCCAATGAAAGACGCAATCACGTTTGTTTCTCCTAGCTCGTTAGAAATAACCTTGCAACGCCCTAACCTCGGCGCAGTAACAGGCATGGGCGTCCCAAAAGGCGTAACACTCATTGTTGGTGGTGGCTTCCACGGTAAATCAACGCTTCTCAACGCCATCGAACGGTCTATCTATAACCATATTCCTAACGACGGCCGTGAGTGTATTGTCACCTCAACAGAAGCCACCAAAATTAAAGCAGAAGATGGTCGCTCAATACATAATCTAAACTTGAGCAATTACATTAATCATTTGCCATTTGGTAAAGATACCTCAGATTTCAGCACACAAGATGCTTCGGGTTCAACGTCACAAGCCGCTTGGTTACAAGAGTCCATTGAAGCTGGCGCAACAGCAATCTTAATTGATGAAGACACATCTGCAACGAACTTCATGATTCGTGATGAACGCATGCAAGCACTTGTTTCTAAAGGTGATGAGCCGATTACGCCTTTTGTTGATCGTGTGGGTCAACTTCGTGATGAACTTGACGTATCAACCATGATTGTTATGGGTGGCTCAGGTGATTATCTAGACGTTGCCGATACCGTGATTCAGATGCATGACTATCAAGCGCTCGATGTCACAGACAAAGCGAAAGAAGTGGTCAAGCTTCATCCAAGTGAGCGTCAAAACGAAAGCGAAAAACCTTTAGAGCTGATCCCGCCGCGCCACATCGATTCAGCGCATTTGCTGTCTATTTTAGCGGATGGTAAGTTCCGAGTATCAGGCAAAGGTGCCAACTCACTTCGCTTTGGTAAGGATACCATTGACTTAGAAGCACTAGAACAACTGGAATCTAATGCAGAATTGAATGCTATCGGTTGGCTATTGTTCCAATTGGCACAGCAGCCAGGTTGGTCAGAGCATCCACCCAAGGCGTTAGTCGAATTATTAGAAGGTGATTGGAGCGCTAGAATGCCTAATTCAGGCGACTTAGCCAAGCCGCGCATCGTTGACACCCTGTCTGCGTTAAATCGTCTTCGCAGTGCCAAAATGCGCCAGCCAAGGTAGTAGAAAGAGAAATAAGGTAATCATCGGACCAACTGCGTTTGGTTCGATGTAACGCTCTAACGGCGTGACCTTGAGGTTCTAGGTTCTAAGGTTCTTGAAAGATATTATAGAGACTTGAGCTGTGACCATGCCTCACAAGCTAATGTAAACTGCTCAGCATCCCCGCCTTCCCGGTCGGGATGCCACTTTAAAGCAAGCCGACGCCATGCCTGACGGATTTCTTTTGGCGTCGCTAAGCAATCCAATTCGAAAAACTCAAAAGCCGCCTTTTGTGACATTGTCACCTCATGAGAGCCGACCTGTTCTTGATAGCGATCCCAGAAAGCATTTAATAATCGCTTAACTTCCGATGAATCCGCATCATAGTGTGACCAATCCAGATAGTATTCTCGCAGTGGATCATCAACAGAAAGGTTATGGATTGAAGGACTGAATGGCAACAATTCGATCGCCATCGCTTCAAGGTTTAGCCACTTATCAGGGATAAGCAGACCTTGCAGTTGATACAACGCATTCATCAACAAGAAGTTACGCTTAAATAAGTCTTTTTCTGGCTGGGCATCGAGAACAGGGATAACACCGTCATTGCAAAGCTCTGATGCAAGTATATGGATTTTCCAGCTATCTGAACGGCTTTCTAATCGATTTAAAACCGACCATATCAAGGGATTCTCTTCTGTTTGATATACATGGATCTCTCCCTCTCTTCGCTCAGTCAACTTCCAACTCCCTCTCAATCTGTTCCGTTAATGTTAGCATTGTACCGAACAGTAAACACATTAATTAGCCAGCCATTGACTGACTCGCTGTATGCTTAATTAATTTGCGTTGTGACGTCACACAACGTATTACCGGCCAACACCAAACAGACAATGTATTGTTAATCAAGCAATACATTGTCAACGTACAAACCTAAAGAGAGACCATCTGCGACTAAATCACACCCAGCTCTCTTAAGCGCTCCATTAGGTAGCTATCTGCGGTATATCTTTCCGATAGGACAACGTCAGGCTTAGGGTGCAAAAATAACGGTAACGATATTCTCGAATGTTGTTGCTTTTCACCGGTTGGGTTAATCACTCGATGCGTCGTAGAAGGAAAGTAACCGTCACTGGCTTCTTGAAGCATATCGCCAATATTGATGATCAAGTTACCGAAATCACAAGGCACATCTAGCCAATCCCCTTCTTGGGTCTGGACCTGAAGCCCCGGTTCATTGGCAGCCGGTAATATGGTGAGTAAATTAATATCTTCATGGGCTGCAGCGCGGATCGCTCCAGGTTCTTCATCTCCGGTCATTGGCGGGTAATGAAGGACACGTAGCAATGTTTTATCACTATTGTTGATCATGTCCGACAAAGCCATAGAAAATTTTTCTTTAACTTCGGCAGGCGCATGAGCCTCAACCCAACCTAGCAATTCTTCAGCAAAGGCATTCGCGCGAGCATAATAATCAAGGATTTCATCTTTTAGCTCTGCTGGTATTTGCCCCCAAGGGTAAACATGAAAATACTCTTTAATATCCTTAACGGCATGGCCTTTGGCGACCTCAGACACACTTGGAGGAAAATACCCGTCCTGCGTCTCTACGTTAAAGCGATAGTCGTCTTTATCAACCGAATTGAAAAATGCTTGCCAATTCTTATATATTGATTCAACGAGTGACTTAGGGATCGGATGGTTCTCTAGAACACCAAACCCTGTTTCTCTTAATGAATTGACAAACAACTCAGGTGCTTTCGGATCGAGATAATCGACAGTTTCTAATTTCATGACTTCACTTTCTTATCTTTATTGTTGTTATGCGATGTTAGAAAAAAGTCAGTGGAGTTTCAAAGTAATCTTAAACTATTTTCAGTCTCATTCACTCATTGTGAGGGTTAAATCACAAATGCGATTTGTTGAAGGCTTATGTAAGACATACGCTAGTTGCCTTTTTGGGACACAAGCCCATGTTGAGTATGTTTAATTACATCTACTCGGGGTGACTATATCGTTAAATGCAACAATAAGATGTCTAATTGAACACAACACATTACCGCCGAAATAGCGAAGCTAACCCGTATTGGATCAACCCAATTATTTGGCTCTGGTAAACTTGATGATACGGTGTGCCAAGTTAGCCCAGAGTACTTTTAACGGATGGAGCAAACGGCCTATAATAACCCCTAAGTTCTCCTTACCCATGACAACGCCAGCCACGACCAAAAGCACTTCTGGGACCCCTGCGACAGCGACCGCCATCGCAGTCGCTTTTAACTCGACTGATAGTGGCAAGATTGTAACAACCGGAATTGCAATAAATGGAAATACAACCGCCACAGCGACAATCAACACACCAATGTAAAATCTAATTTTCATATTCATCACCTCGTTGAGCATAGCCCAGCACCATTGCCGGGCTAACTGATACCTGTTTATGCCTCAGTCACACGAATCAGCGGATGATGCCAGCATCGGAACGCGCCGCCTTGCCATTGAATTGAGTCAAACGGCACCTCAATAACCTCATGGTTATGCGCTCGCACTGCCTCCGCAATATGCGGCAAAGAAGCCGACATCATTACAGTTTTGTTATCAAGTACAAAAGCGTTGGTCGCTAGCATACCCTCCGCCTCTTTAGCGTCTACCTGAACAAAATCCCAGTCTCTCAGAATCGCAGGAATACCCTCTAAGAATGCCTCTTCAACAATTAACCCAAGGCCAGGGCGCATTGTGCAAAGCACACAATCTAGGTGAACAAAATCATTGCTCAGTGGTACCTCGATGACATCATATTCATTACCAAGGTATTGCTGTAACCACTCAATGCCTTCTTTATTAGATGCGTTACCTGTATTGCCTACAAGAATGGTTTTGCCTAATACAAATACATCACCACCTTCAAGGAATGCACCTTCTCCAAAGCCATTTTCATCAGACATTACCGGCGGCTCTGGCATTGATACTACTCGGGCATTGCTGTTTTTTAATCTATCACCCAGTGCGCGACGAATGGCAAAACGCTCAGAGCGGCGGCCCGGGTCATACATGTTAGTTTCTATAAAATTATTGCCAATCACTACAACGCTATCACGCATGTATTGTAAGCAATGGAGCGAATCGACTTGTCCGCTGCCAAAATTGAGTTCGTGCTCCGGTAATTTATCGATCTGGTGGATCTTAATTCCACGTTCGTGTAATACCTTTTTTGCTCCCTCAATTTGTTCGAGTTGCTTTGCGTATAGCACCGGATAGGTTTCTTCTAATGTACTTCCTGCCATGGCTTCGTATGTAGCGTATGCATCATCGCTCAGCCAGTTTTTTAAGTATGGAGGTAGTACTTCAGGCATAGATGTAAAAGGACGACCAAGGATGACTTCTTTTAACGTTCCCCACTCATGCGTGACGTTTATTACATTTGCTTGATTTTCATTTGATTGCTTAGTCATATTGATTACCTCAAGTTTGTTAAATAATTTGGCCCCGAATGATTTGGACAGTCAACATTCACGGTGCCTTGTTCGTCTGGGGAGAAATATAACAGTAGAGGTTTGTATGTAATAAAACCGTATGGATTTGACAGTGTTTAAATTATGTGAATGATAAATCAATCAGTGAATGCATGACAGCAACCCATAACTAGCGGCAATAAGAAAAAGCTAATAAGCCAAATCTGAAACCCATTACCCAATTAGTGAACAACCAATTTTTAAACTCAGCAGTGCATTCTATGTACTAGCCTTACACCTTTGTCTAATATTGTTATAATTAGCTTATTGCTATTTTCTAATTGGACATTCCCTATGACCACCTCGAATAAAAAAGGTTACAGTCAAACTCTTATCACGATGACATTCGTCTATTTAGCGATATTTATATATTCTTTTATTGAACCAAACTCACGGGCCGTATGGATTGCAGAGATTATACCTGCGGTCGGTATTCTCGCGGTGATCTGGCTCGTTTCTCGACAATTCACTTTTACTCATACGGCTTATGCCTTGATGTTCGCGTGGCTCATACTTCACACCATTGGTGCCAAATACACCTTCGCAGAGGTTCCTTTTGATTGGTTTAATGAGTTGATTGGTTCAGAGAGGAATAACTTTGACCGTGTCGCGCATTTTTCTATCGGTTTATACGCTTTTGCTATTGCTGAATATGTGTTCAAGCGAAACATAATGGGGAAAACTCCAGCCATATTATTTGCCTTATTTGCCATTATGAGTCTTGCAGCGTCATACGAAATAATTGAATGGTGGTATGTCGAATTAGCAGGCGGAGATGAAGGTATTGCGTTCCTTGGTTCACAAGGCGATATTTGGGATGCACAAAAAGATATGCTAAGCGATACCTTAGGTGCCATTACAGCGCTTACTTTATTTTGGTTTATGACGCCAAAGAGCACAAAACACTCTTTGGCATAAACGCTTGAGCACAGGTAATTAAGTGGCCATTTTGCTTACGGTCTTACATTATCCTTTAACCAGTTGAGGTAAGGCCGGTAGCCTGCCTCAATGGGTAATGCGACAATTTGCGGAATCTCATAGTCATGTAATTGAATGATAGTTCGCTCCAGCTTTGAATACGCCTCGTTCGTCGATTTGATGATCAACAACATCTCCTGATCATGGCATACCTTCCCTTCCCACATGTAATGGCTGCCTATGGTTTGGGTTTGGATACACGCGGCGAGTTGCTTTTCAAGCAACGTACTAATAAGAAGATTTGCTTGCTGCTCATTGGCTACTGTCGTCAGTACCGTTATCGCATTAGATTTCACTGAAATTCTCCATTTATTTCATTCGAACCTTACCGCCCACAAACTTAATCGCGGGCGTGCCTCGTACGAGAGCATCGCGCCCAAACACACTACTGCAGTTTGGACATATACCTAAGCTTTGTGTGTAATCTGCCGTGATTCGCTCCTTGAAACACTTAACCAGAGCACCCTTACCGCCTTTTTTATAACGATAGAGTTTAACACCGCATTTATTACAAAATATATCGACCGATTTGGATGGTGCTTTACTATTCGGTTTTGCCACAATGCACGCCTACTTTAGTCAACCTATGCCATTGGAATTAATATTGATATTGCCGCTAATCATTGGGCTCCAATACATCAGGTTTTACCCATACCTGACTAAAGTCAAACCAACCCAAAGCGTTACACTTGGCATTTTGTAAGCTTCCGCAATGGTCTTTACTTATGCCTAACCAGCAGTGAAACATAGGAATCACTTGATAACTTTGAACAAGCCGTTTCGCTATTTCTTGCGCCGGAAACTTAAATTCTTTCTGGCTTTGCCACTCTTCAACTAGATTAGACCAAACTAAGAAATCTTCAGGCTTAGACATGGCTTCAATGCCACTATAATCCAATAGCCAACCTGCAATCGCCTCTTCTCTTTTCGTTGCAATACCCATTGGTCGAATCCAGATATCGACATCTTTAGGATCCGGTGAGTCATGCCCGTAACGAATAAAATGCGTTCGAATACCATCTTGCTTTAGAAGTTGCTCAATGGCATTGGAAATATCCGGAAACGTTGGATGCTCAGAATAATAGGCAATTCTAATATCACGTGTAAGTTCTAGGTTCGCGCCCCCAATTTCAAGAGAGGAATGACTATGAGTTGGCTGATGGTACCAACCTGGCTTTAGCCCATGAGCAGGTATAATGCCGAGGTCAGTAACCGTACGCTCGGGTAGTTTTTTAAATACCGACAAAGACGTTAGCTTTTTCGTGAGATAACGTGCCCATTCATCGTCTTTTGCCAACCCATTAACCCGATTAAGAAGGAGGTAAGTACACCCAGGATCAAGGTCAATATCATCATGCTTTTCTGAACGTGCACCTGCAACAGGATCAGCCAATGTTGGAAACACTAACGTAGAATGTGGCTCATCAATAATCCATACTTCAACCGTATCAAGGAGCGGTCGATAGCCAAAATACCCATCAAATGCGGTTAAAATCAGTCGCTTTTCATTATTGGTGGTCACGCTGTATGGACCAGTGCCTACGGGGAAGCGGTCAAAATCCTCTTTTCTCATCTCAGGAGGTGGCAGTATTTTCGCACTGATTTCCGCGAACAAAAATGCTGCATGGTAGTCAGGGCGACTAAAATGTATATCGAGCACCCAGGCCGATGGGCTCACGACTTCATCGATATGTGAAAATAACCGAACTTCTTTTAACGACTCAATACTCGCTTTGATGTGCTCTGTTGTTAATGGCTCACCATTGTGGAATCGCACCCCAGGACGAATATAAAAGCGCCAATGACAATCGGTTAATTGTTGCCAGTGATGGGCTAAATCAGGTTTTATTTCATCGTGTTCATCAAGCTTTGTTAGTCCACTGAACACCTGCCGGGCAATGTGAAGTTCTGAACGTCGCAATGGTTTAGACGGGTTAAGCATGGAAAGTGCCCGATAATAAGGCAAACGGATAACTTGCTTACCATCGGTCTGGGTCACCCCTAAATAACTTTGAATCACATTACTTAGGCGGTTGGTGTCTTTATCCAACACATTCAGTGCGTGCCCAATTCGACCTTCTTCTAGGTAACGCCTCGCCAGCGTTTCGCTGACATCATTGCGGTTTTGCTTAAAATTCAGCTTGGATAGCTTTCCTCGCCCCGCGGCGGGATGCCATTCGATCCATCCCTCCTCTTCCAGTTTATTTAATACAATGCGGGCGTTTCGACGCGTACAAAAGAGGATTTCAGTGACATCATCTAGCTGAGTTTCAGCGTTTTGACCAGAGAAGTGTTCAAATAGGATTTCAAATTGTTTACGGAGACGAGGACTACTCATAAAGAGGAAACACTAACTTAATAACCTTAACGTTAGTTTCCTCTTTACTACACCAATTAGCAAGTTACATAGACAGAATCTCGATGCTGGTCTCATTCGCAATCTGCTGAATTTGCGCTTCATTATCCAACCGAATCGACCACTTGCATTCTGAACCGTTCGCCGAAATCACGCACGCTGGCAATATAAGTTGGACCGCATCAACCTGTGCTTGCAGCGTAGTATGGCCCGTCGTCAATCGCACCACGATTTCATGCGGGGTTGTGAGCACTTTTCCCCCACTAAACTCGACCGTCATGCTGTCGCCTTTTTGTGTTTTTTCACCGCGATCGTTAACCGGCTCGTACACACCAATCTTTGTTGTGAATCAGTGATCTCTATTTGCCATACTTGAGTAGAGACGCCCAGGTGAATCGGCGTTGCGGTTCCGATTACGATACCTGAACGCATTGCTCTTACATGGTTGGCATTAATATCCAGCCCCACACAATAGTGGTTTTCATCCACGCAGTAATTGGCAGCAAGTGAGCCTAGGGTCTCTGCCAAAACCACTGATGCGCCGCCATGCAGCATCCCTAGCGGTTGATGGGTAAAACTACAAACTGGCATGGTCGCCGACAGGGAATTGTCCGAAAAAGCCGTGTATTCAATCTGTAGATGTTCAATCAGCGTATTCTCGGAAGTGCGATTTAGCGCAGCTAATGAGAGTTTCTTCTTCCAAATACTCACTGTTAAATCCTATACTTAGGGTCAAGAATAAAAAACATCATGCCTTGAGTTATCTCAATTGGCAAATATCAGAATAATCGAAAACCATCGTTGAAGTGTTATATCCGCTCTTAAGGTTTACAAGGCACACGATAGAAATTCGTTAATCACGCTACGTAGATTCTCCAGGGACTCTCGAATGGAAGCACTCGCATGGAAGCAAAGGAGCCGCGTCATTATGAAAACTTGGGCAAAAGTATGTGGTACCGCTTTGGTCACTACAGCAATTGCAGCTTGCTCGTCATCACCTACGGGTCGGAACCAACTTATTTTATTCTCCGATAATGAAATGAGTCAGCTCGGTTCGCAGTCTTTTGAGCAAATGAAACAAGAACAAAAAATAAGTACCAATAAAGCGATCAATGCTTATGTACAGTGTGTAGCAAAAACCATTACTGATCACGTTCCTCCGCAGGCAGAGTTTTCGGAATGGGAGGTAGTGGTTTTCGACAGTGAGCAAGTGAATGCATTCGCTTTACCTGGCGGAAAAATTGGCGTTTATACTGGCTTGCTCAACGTCGCGGTCACCCCAGATCAGCTCGCTACGGTTATTGGACATGAAGTCGCCCATGTTCTAGCCGATCACAGCAACGAACGGTTATCGCAGTCACAAATAGCGAACACCGGTATGCAAATTACCAACGTCGCGCTAGGGGGTTCTCAGTACCAAAGTGTCACCATGGCAGCATTAGGCGTTGGGGTTCAATATGGCGTTATTCTTCCATATGGTCGAACACAAGAGTCTGAGGCGGATATCGTAGGCTTAGAATTAATGGCAAAGAGCGGCTTTGATCCACAACAAAGTGTCGATTTATGGAAAAACATGGCAAAAGCTTCAGGGGGAAACCAACCGCCAGAATTATTATCGACACACCCTTCTCACGATACGCGAATCAACGATCTTAAGGAAAAAGCGGCGACGTTACCCGCTTACAATGCTGCAACACCTAGCTGTCGTATTCCCAGCTAACCCCCTTAAACTAAGGCGTGCCGTGGCGACATCAACGTAATCACGGCACAGTCAGAAAACCAGTCTCCCCCATCGTTACTTTCATCATTCCTTGTATCCCTGTTTTTTAACCTATATCACCTGGTTAAAAAATCACCTTGCATTTACTTTTTATTTACATATAGTTAACAACTGGTCAGATCAGACACTATGTTGCCAAAAATACAAATCATCTGCGCACGATGGTGAATGACTTCTTAAAGGGAATTTAGAATGAAGAAAAGAGCTCTCCTCACCCCTATCCTTCTGGGGGTTGTCGCGCCGACATCGTTAGCTGCTGGGTTTCAAGCCAACGAACACTCAGCATCTGGTTTAGGCCGTGCTTTCTCTGGTGAAGGCGCTGTAGCCGATAACGCCAGTGTACTCGCAAGAAATCCGGCGGCAATGACATTGTTTGATGCCGCACAATTTTCAGGTGCGATTACCCTTGTCGATCCAAATGTTAACATTACCGATACCACTAACAATCAAGAAATGAAGGACATCGCACCGTCACAAATCGTTCCAGGTGCTTATTACATTAGCCCAATTAACGACCAGTGGGCGTGGGGAATTGGACTCTTCAGCACTTATGGTGTGGCAACTGATTATCCAGATAGCGCTGCGGCTGGCGATCTTGCGGGCAATACCTCATTAATCTCAGTTAACCTCAACCCCAATATTGCCTATCGTATTAATGATCACTTTTCTTTAGGGGGCGGGGTAAATTTAGTGTATGCCGAAGCGGAACTCGATCGTCATAAAGGCGCATTGGCTCCTTTCCTTGGCGGCTCACCCAGTGACAAGCTCATCTCGATGAAAGGGGATACCTATGCTTTTGGATGGAATCTTGGTGCGCTATATGAAATCAATGATGACCATCGATTCGGCTTCTCTTATCGATCCGCCATTGACCTATCGTTCGAAGATGGCGATTTTTCAAGCTATGACAGTGGCATTTCAACACCTACGAATACGACCGCAAACTTAGACGTCACACTCCCCGCTATTTGGGAGTTTTCTGGTTACCACAAAGTCGCAGAAAAATGGGCAATACACTACGGCTTACAACGAACAGAATGGAGTGCCTTTAAAGAGCTTAAGGCGACCTCTCCCAATTGTACCGGTGGAGGCGTGCCCGGTGAATGTTTTTATAAAAACGAGAGCTATGAAGACAGCAACCGTTACTCTGCAGGCTTTACCCACTATTTAAATCATGACTGGACGCTACGTGCTGGCTTCGCGCTCGATAAACAAGCGGGTCAAGCCACGTTAAGTATCCCTGACTCAGACCGCTATTGGTATTCAGCAGGTCTCACCTACCAAGTCAGTACGGCTCTCTCACTAGACGCTGGCTTCACCTACCTGTACGGAAAATCAGGATCATTCACCGAAACCGACAAACTCGGTCAGGAATTAGCGTTTAGTGGCGAGTCAAATGCCTATATTGGTGCCTTGCAGCTCAACTACGTTTTCAATTAAGTCAGTAAGGATACGACGATGAAAAAGTTATATTTAGTGTCACTCATATCCGGCGTTTTTCTTTTGTCTGGTTGTGGTGGTGAGAGCGAACTCTCCGGAACACCCACTTCGACGACTTATGAAGACTATATTCAAACATCCTTAAACCAGCCTACAAACGTGGTGTATACACTGCAAGGCGCTAATGCTGACGTGCCCTTTCCAACCTTTGCTCTCATGAATACGGTTGACGGTACGTTAGAAATCCCGACTGGCGGCAACGAAAATCTCAGTAACCCCATTGCAGCAATGGGCCAAGTTGATGGATGGTCAACCACTCAGCCTATTGCTATCAATTTTGATAGCCCGTTAAGCGCTACCCCATCAACAACATCTGTGACCATAGTCAAGCTCACAGAAGGGCTAGCAGGATCGTCACCGCTCCCCGAGAAGTTGCTGACGTATGGTGACGATTACGTTTTACAGACTAGTGGAAACACATTAGTCGTAGTCTTACTCAAAGATCTTTCTGGTTCCAGTGAATACATTATCTCGGTTAACAATTCATTGCTCGATAGCAATGGGCTCTCTGTCGGCACATCGCAAAGCTACGCAGCGCTTAAATCCAAAACAAAAATTTACACAGAAGGTTCACTAGCGTCTGCACAAAAGGTTGTTCAAGGTGTCGAATCCCTTATCGCCGCTGGGTCAGGTGGAAGTATTGACCCTAACGATATTGTTTACTCAACGTGGTTTTCTACTCAATCGATTGGTGCAACGCTTTATGCTACCAAAGCAATGCTAGCCGCCGCCCAAGCACCCAATACCGATTACAGCGATATTTGGAAAGGCTCAGCAAACCCCAACAATATCGATAACATTGACGTAAATAGCATTGGTAGCATGACGTTCGGTACGTCGGTTGATTTCGCGACGGCGCTCGCCAATGATGACAACTTCAACACTTATTTGAAGCTGACTGATACTGAACGAAATGCAGTTATCGCAAACTACAATAACACCACTCCTCTCGCCGTTTCTGTTACCAAAGGTGTGGTTAAACTGCCTTACTATTTAGAAACGGGGGACAATTGGAATACGCAGCCATTTGAATCAGGTACAGACAGTCTCGCTATCGCCAACAGTATTATTGGCGATGATGCCGAAAGAACGAATTTTGTCGATCAATTAAAAGACCACAGTATCGACCCTAATACGTTTATGTCAGATCCTAGCTCTCTTTTACCTGAGTTGATGGGGTTATCTTTCACGAAGCTTGATGGCAGTACGTTTGACTCAGAGCGTATCGTGACACGTTACTCACCAGTACCTGCAGTCAAATCCATACAAGAAGTTAATTTTTTACTTTATACGCCCACTAACGGGCAAATATCAGGCATAGTGGTATATCAACACGGCATTACTTCAGCGAAAGAAAACGCCTATTTCTTTGCAAGCAACCTTGTCAATGCTGGTCAAGCCGTTATTGCTATCGACGCGCCGATTCACGGTGATCGAACGCTGCCAAATGGCAAGTCAGCGCAAGACGATGTATTAAACTACATGAACCTAACCGTGTTACCCGTTGCTCGAGATAATATCCGTCAATCAATGTTAGATATCATGACACTAAGAATGGCGTTATCAACTAACCAGATCACGGGCGGTTTTATTGGTACGGCGCTAGCGACACTGCCTTCAACCCTTACTACTCCACCCGCTTTCATCGGACACTCACTTGGTGGTGTGCTAGGCGTCCCTGCAATCACACAAGCGAATGCGCCTTTGAATGACTCAGTGGATCCTTTATTTAAATTCAGCCGTGCTGCATTTGTAAATTCTGGCGGTCAAATCGCTAATCTTTTGTTAGGTTCAACGTCGTTTGGCCCTTTGGTTGCTCACAATGTGGCGTTATCGGCGGGATTAGGTTATGACGCCTTCGTTTCTTCACGTGCCTGTGACCAATATGCGGTAGATCCCGATACTTATTACGATTCATGTTTGGATGCCTTTAAGCGCGAAGACTCCCCAACAAACAACGAACGTATTTTAACTGCGACGACTGAGTTTAGTTATGCCGTTCAAACCGTTCTTGATACCGCTGACCCTTATACCAACGCCACCCTATTAAAAGCGCTCTCCACACCTATTTACATGGCTCAGGTCAAAGACGATGGTACGGTCCCCAACCATGTCCCTGGCCTGGTTGACCAAGGGCGAGGCGTCAGTAAATACGTTCAACAATCTCTTTTTGCCGGCACCGAACCTTTGGCTACAAAGTTAGGACTTACCGTTGTCCGTAGTAACGAAGGCGGCTCAACCGAAGCGACACCATTTGTTCGTTTTAGCGACATAGGCAAGCATAGCAGCTATATCTCGGTGCAAGACGTGACGACTTATCAAGATCTTGCCCACCATATCGAGATGCAAAGTCAAGTAACAAGCTTCATTGCTACCGGCAGCGCCGTCATCTCCAACTCGTCCTCTGTTTTGGAATAACGCAACGACCACTCAAGTTCAAAGCACGGCGTCTCGCCGTGCTTTTCCGTTTCTGTATCACACTTTTAAGTAAAACCATGTATAATGCGCGGCTATCAATCCGGTGATACTAAAATTTAAGTACCACAGAATAACCATCGGACGAGGCTTTTCGCCCGATCTCATCAAAATAAGGGTTAAGTATGTCTACTGAAGCAACGATGCTTGAACGCTGCGGAAACAAATGTGAACTTTGTGCCGCTGAAACGTCACTATCTCCATTTGTTGTCGCGCCGCACTCGCACGTTACCGTTGATCACGCGATCATGCTTTGTGAAACATGTTCAAGCCAAATTGAAAACCCAGAGTCTATGGATGTGAACCACTGGCGTTGTCTTAACGATAGCATGTGGAGCCAAGTTGCCCCTGTTCAAGTTGTCGCATTTCGCCAACTTCACCGCCTGTCAGCAGAAGGCTGGGCACAAGATCTTCTCGACATGATGTACATGGAAGAAGAAGTCAAAACTTGGGCTGAGACGGGTCTTGAAAACGACGGTCTAAAGCACGTTGATTGCCACGGTGCTCCTTTGCAAAAAGGTGACACTGTCACCATCATTAAAGACCTCCCTGTTAAAGGGTCTTCAATGGTGGTTAAAATTGGTACTATGGTCAGAAATATTGGCCTTGCACAAGATGACCCTGAGCTTTTCTCTGGTAAAGTTGAAGGGCAATCGATGTGGTTACGTTGCGAATATTGTCGTAAAAAATAACCATAAAGATGATAAAAAAAGCGCCTTAGGCGCTTTTTTTATGGGTGCTATAAATTCAAATAGGTTCGTACTGGTCGGTGATCAGATCCTGCGATGCTGTTGACGGTATGCCGATAACAAATTACTGGCTGAGTGGTTTGTGTCGTTCGAATCCAAAGATGATCGATAGCGACAACAGGCTGGAATGCCACCCCCCAACGCTTTACAAACGTTGGCCAACTAAAGACCGGTTTCGTATCAAATGTTGACATTAAACTCGTGAATCGCGACGTTGTGCTCGCAAGGTTAAAATCACCGACGACAAGTGTGGTATCCAATGGTGAGCGCTGAGCCTCAACCGCGACATCCCGAATCACTTCATTTCGTTCTACCCACAGTTGCTCGGTTCTTGGCGAAGGTGGATGTGCAGCAATTAAATACACATCTTTATCGGCGGTCGCCCGCCAGATTACTTTTAATATTTTATGACCTGAGCGCGATGACACCGTGTTCATTCCATATAAAGGCTTACGACTGAGGATCATTTGCCCACTAGGATAACCAACTCGACTCTGTCCACCGAATTTATACGGGTAGAGAGGTTCAAGTACTTGTAAACGTTCACCATGAATTGGCGATACTTCTTGTAAAACGAGGATATCTGGTAGGGTATCTGCGACATACTCGATAAAAGCCTCTAAATTCTGATTATCGTAATAGACATTATATTGAACAATATTCACGGTCTCGTCAGTGCAAGCACTATGGTCGGTATAAAAATGTGTACTCCGGTACACCACTTGACCTAATACACTCCCCCAAACTCCCGCTAATAAAAAAGCGAAAATACTGCCACGAGTCTTTTTACAAATAAGTAGGCCAAGCGCACAGAACGTATAAAAAACGGGTAACAAGATGGCGAACGATGCTGCGTTCTCAAGAACCCAGTTAGATTTTGCATAAAAAGCGCCAGCCCCCACTAGAGTTGGCAGAAATAACAACAATAACCACATGAAAAGGCAAGACAACCTGATTTACAACAACAATAAGTTCAGTGTAGGTGTCGGTAAAGAAAAGTGGTAATGAGAAATGTCGCTAACGAGGTGAAGTTTCCACTGTTTTGGCCAAGACATCCGTCAATAGGACAACTCGTCTATCGCCTGGATGAAAATGGCTGAGGTAAAGTTAATTTGGTTACCAAGTTTAGATTCGAGATAACGTCAATGATGACAAATTCATGGGGGACAAGCGTCCTCCTCTTTCTGCTTTATTCTTCTTTATCTTCTGGTTGATCGACTTCGTTTAGACCAGACAAGTTAAATCCAATTTCCATAGCGTCGATCCATTCTAGTGCTTCTTCGTGTGTTGATGTGTCCATCGTATTTTCCTTATTTTCCCGAGACCAACGAAAGAGTCGGCTCCATTGCTCTTTATCGAGTTATAACTAATTTATATGACTAATTTGTGAAACCCAACGCTCTATCACGCAATCTTTGACCCAACTCATTGTTAAACGATTGCGTTGACCATATTTCGTGCACAACCACGGCACTGTACATAAAACATTACACCACATAACGAAAACTTTTACATTTCACTTGTTTTGACAATTAATTATCTACATAATCATCAAACATCCAGATTAAAGCGCTACTATTTCTCGATACTGTTAGTCAGTACCACTTTAGAAAGCCAAACCGTAAAGTATTTTGTACATGAAATCAAAAGTTCTTGGAAGCACTCTTATTATTGCTGGTACCACTATTGGGGCTGGTATGCTTGCCCTACCCATCGCGTCTGCTGGGATTGGTTTTGGTACGTCACTTATCATTATGTTGGGTTTATGGGCTCTGATGGCCTATACCGCTCTTTTAATGGTTGAGCTGCATCAACATGCTGATCACTCAGCGACGCTTCATACACTGGCAAAGCAAATTTTAGGCAAAAAAGGACAATACATTGCGAGTATCGCGATGCTGGTGTTGTTCTACGCGTTATGTGCTGCGTATATTGCCGGAGGTGGTGGGCAATTTCGTGAACGCGTCCAAATGATTCTGGGGATCGAGCTATCCAACACCGTAGCAACGTTAATATTCACATTTCTTGTTGCACTAACGGTTACCTTGGGCACTCACGCTGTCGATAAACTCAACCGTGTACTTTTTACCATTAAGCTATTTGCCATGGGGGGTGTCCTATTTTTATTGGCACCAAGTGTTAGCCATTCTTATTTGCTTAGCATGCCTGTTCAACAGGGGTTAATTCTTGCCGCAATCCCCGTGATTTTCACATCATTTGGCTTTCACGGCAGTATTCCGGCTATTGTGAACTATTTAAAAGGCGATACGGGTTCATTGCGTAAAGCCATCATCATTGGCTCAAGCTTGCCCTTGGTTATCTATGTTTTCTGGCAAATCGTCACTCTTGGTGTTGTCAGTCAGACGACATTGCTTGAAAACGCAGGGCTTTCAAACCTTATAAGTTCACTGGCACAAACGGTTCACGTTGATAAGCTAGCCACTGTTATCGGTGTGTTCGCAGACTTAGCTTTAATGACGTCATTTTTAGGAGTGAGTTTAGGGTTATTCGAGTACTTACGTGATCTTGGTAGTCGGTACAACACGTCAACAGCATCTAATGATAAAGAAACAGGTTCGCTCACGTCCAAGCAGAGAGTGATTGCCGCACTGGTCACGTTTACTCCCCCGCTTTGTTTTGCATTGTTTTATCCTCAAGGCTTTATTATGGCTTTGGGTTACGCCGCTATCGCACTTGCGACGCTCGCTATTTTCTTACCAGTAGCAATGATTAAGAAAATTAGACGCGACTCAAAGAGCAATAACCTGTACGTCGTAGCCGGTGGCCAAACTGCCCTCAACCTCTCTTTTATTGTTGGACTTCTCATTGTCGCTTCACAAGTACTGATTTCAATGAACGTCCTACCAAGTCTTTGATAGCGATTAGCGATTCAAATCACATTAATCGTGAAAAGCGGTTAAGTAATTGCATCAAACGCCGATATGATAATGAACAGGAGGTTTTCATCTGAAAACCTCCTGTTCATTTGTCTATTCAAACCAATTATAAGTTCAAGAAATCATAAGAAATCATAAGAAAGCAGCGGAGTCTCTATGAGAGAAGTTCAATTTAGAAAGATCGACTCAATATTCATAAAAATGTCGATCAGCGATAAAATGTGGGTGCTTTTCACCCTATTTGTCATTGCATTGTCATTCACAGCCATAAACCGATACCAAGACACCGTCAATAGCGCAGAGCAACTTGCTATCGTCTCAGCAGAATCCCGATTAGCGGCATACCTTGAAACCACGAATAAAGATAGTCTAAGCGCATTAGGGGTCTCGACTACATCCGCTCAAGCGAGTTCGATTCAAGGCAATAACGTGCAAGCTGTCGTCCGCGGAAGCGACGGTAAGTTCTATCGCTTAAATCAATCGGCATCATTGATTGTCGAAGAAGCGAAATCGAGTGCACTAACGTCACTTGCTCTCACGTACCTATGGCTGATCCCTTTTGCGGTTTTTTCTTACTGGCTCGCGACATTTCTTGGTGGAGCGCTCTGGACACTCTATGCCACCACGAAAAAAATTGCAGATGGCGATCTTACATCTCGATTAAACTTCGTTGCAGGTCGTGATGAATTTGGAACGATTGGCGTCGCGCTTGATAAGGCGATGGATACACTTACTGAATTAGTCGTGACAGTGAAAGCCTCTGCAACAAGCTTAGAAGAAACCTCTACTCAATTTCACACCGAAATGGCCCGAAGTAATAGCCAAATCAGCAACCAATACTCCTCATTAGACTCAGTTGCGACGGCCATGGAAGAAATGACGGCCTCTTCTCAAGAAGTCTCGAACATTTCACAACAATCCAATCAGCAAGCAGAAGATGACGCAAAGCAAGTGGAACAGAGTTATCAACGTGTCCAGCAAGCGATTGGTGATGTGAATCAATTATCCAACTTCATCCAAGAAGCATCACATTCAGTTTCTGCGTTAACTGAAAACACAACACAGATTAATGATGTTATTACCACCATCAATGCTATTTCAGAGCAAACTAACCTGTTAGCACTCAATGCCGCGATTGAAGCCGCTCGTGCAGGTGAGCAAGGTCGAGGATTTGCAGTGGTGGCTGATGAAGTCCGTACGCTTGCAAGCAGAACGCAAGCCGCAACCGTTGAAATTCAAAGTATGATTGAGAAGCTTCAATCTGAAAGCCACAACATAGCAGCGATTACACAACAAACGGTCGAGCAAGCGCAGTCAAGTAGTGCGCTGATTTCTGATATTGGCCACGATATCAACTCAATATCAGACTCAGCTCGTGCTGTGATGGATATGAGTACTCAGATCTCCACATCAGCATCGGAGCAAAGTTCAGTTGCATCGAGCATTGCGAGTGAATTAAGTGACATCCGCTCGCAATCCGCGACAATTAGAGAGGTCGCTCAACGAAGTGAGGTTTCTATTAACAGCCTTGCCAAATCAACACGGTCTTTAAGTCAAGTTCTTGTGCGATACCGCACTTAAACGCGATAAATATAAGTATTGAGTGAAAAAATGGGAGAGCATTAGCTCTCCCATTTTTATTACACAACTAGATATCCACGCGAAGTAAACATTACCGAAAACCACCATCATCACCAAAAATACGATTTAGGATCTTTCTCTATTTCACGCATAATAGCCGTTAAATCAACGCTTTGTGATAAAAAAGGATAAGGGATCCATTGCGAGTCGTCAGCTTCCGTAGGTATAGAAAGGTGCCAAACCTTTAATGCATCATCAAACTCTACTTTCGCAACAGGGTTGGTGTAATCTGAAAACGTGGAATCAAGCAAATAATGCGCGTTGGAGAACAACACACCGTTGGGAATAGTTTCGAATAAGGACTTTCCTAGTTCAACTGGAATGCTTTTATTCCGGTTCATGCATACCATCTCGGCACAACGCTCTAACCTACACTGAGACATTTGAATTAGTGTCATACACTTCTACCTTATCCTCACTAGTGTATTTAATATAACTGTTTTTTGTTGAATTTGTTAGATGCTTGAAGCCGCAGCATTTAATTTTTGACATTATGTGGCACCCACCTTTAACTTCATCACAAAAGTGTCATACAAACGACATATGATGTGGCGAATCGTTACTTTTAATGGAGTTATTCTATGCTACGTGTCGCTATGGCTGCACTTATTTCACTGTCAGCTACGTCATTTGCGTACGCTGAAGAAGTCAATATTTCTGGCTCCACGTCAGTCGCTAGAGTCATGGATGTTCTTGCCGAACATTACAACACCGACCATAAAGAAACCTTTATTGCGGTTCAAGGTATTGGCTCGACGGCTGGCATTACACTGGTTGATAAGGGCGTCGCGGATATTGGTATGAGTAGTCGCTACTTAACTGAACGCGAAAGTAGTGATTCGTTGGATGTATTCCCAATTGCCTACGATGGCTTGGCCATTGTTGTTAACATCACTAACCCAGTACCGAATCTCTCACGTGAGCAAGTCTTTGATATCTACAAAGGTAAAATCACGAATTGGAAACAAGTCGGCGGTGAAGACAAAGACATCGCAGTTGTCACTCGCGAAGCATCGTCTGGTACGAGATATAGCTTCGAAAGCTTGCTTGGTTTGACTCGCATTGTTAATGACCGTTTGGTGTCCGATATCAATCCAACCAACCTCGTGGTTAACAGCAACAGTATGGTGAAAACCATTGTTAACCATAACCCTCATGCCATTGGGTTTATTTCTGAAGGGTCTGTCGATCGCTCTATCAAAGCCATTCAATTTGAAGGGGTTGAAGCCAGCACAGCCAATATCGCAAAAGGCGAATACAAACTGGCGCGTCCATTCTTGTTGCTACACAAGAAAGACGAAATCGACGATGATGCCGACAAGTTCATCAAGTTTGTTTTGTCTGACAATGGACAAGCACTCATTGCAGAATATGGTTACACGCCGATCAAAAAATAACGTCGAGATCGCCGCCATAAATTAAGGCCGATATTTTAACGCCGTTCATTTCAATTGAGCGGCGTTGTTTATTTGATAATGACTTGGTGTTTTCATAAGTCGCAAACAACCACGCTCTATCAGCCCTCTTTCAAAGGCCTACCTTTTTACCTATCTTTGAGTAACTCATCACTTGAACGCGTGAATTTAACGTTAGTTCGTACCAAAACCAAATTCATACATTTCCTTCATTTTATATCTCACTACCAGCTGTTATGGTGTTAACACGCAAGTCACTTTTCGATAAGGGTCTATCTATGATTGTTACTACTACACAAGCTATTGAAGGTAAAAGAGTTGTCGCTTATAAAGGCGTCATTGCTGGAGAGGCTATTCTTGGCGCTAACGTCTTTAAAGACATGTTTGCTGGCTTAAGAGACATTGTCGGAGGCCGCTCTGGTACATACGAAAGAGAACTGCAGCGAGCTCGTGAAATCGCCCTGAAAGAACTAGAACAAAAAGCCGCAGACATGGGCGCAAATGCCGTTGTCGGCGTCGACCTCGATTACGAGGTACTTGGATCCGGAAATGGCATGCTAATGGTTTCTGCTAGTGGCACAGCGGTTGTCGTTGATTAACCCTCAAACCAACACGCTCTGATCAATAAAGGGCAGGAAAAATTAATTTTCCTGCCCTTTTCTTATTGAGTGAACCGCAAATGGCTTAATTTACTGATCGCTTAGTTCATTTATTGCTTAGCTCATTCTTTATAGTTTCAATTGCTAACGGTTGATTCGTTCACCGCCTACTGTTTAGTCACTGTTAGCAATGGTGCGGATGTCGATGCGGTATTCAGTTTGAACTGATAACTGCCATCCTCTTCAATGGTAATCGCTAAGTTCGCGCTATCCGAACCAACATCCATGGTCATCTCTGTTCCAAGAACAACCTGACCATTTCCCCCAAAGTTGGTTGCCGCACCCCAGCCTGCATCGGCAATTTTCATTTCATAACTGCCCGCTGTTAGGTCAAATGAGAGTGCATAAACATCATTGGCAATGTAGCCAAATTTTGCAGCAGAGTCTTCACTTGGTGTATCCCATGAGGTAATCGTGCCTCTAAGATAAAGAGCCGTATCACCAAATGTCGGAGCATCATCAGATTTTGTTACGGTGATGACTGGTTTTTCAATCGAATCATCTTGTATATAAGCTGCATTAAAAACGAAGTTATACTTGCCAGTTTGCTCTACCGTCAACTCACAATTATCACCAGTGCCAAGGTCGAGTGAGTTATCACTGATATCAGCAGAGCCGCAACCGATATTAGGCGCACTCCCGTTGCTATCAGTAAATTTAAACGCATGAGTTCCAGCGTCTAGTGTTGCCGATAATTGATATAGACCGCTTCCGACAAACGTCATCGCCCAATCAGCGCTGTCAGACCAATCATTCATCGTGCCTTTAACATAGACCGTCGTATCACCAAATGGGGGAATTATCGTGATATCTTTGTTTGACATATCAACCGGTAAGCCAGCACCTTGCGCCCCCTCTTGCGGCTGAACGAAAACAGCCGTTGTCAACGCCGGTACTGAAAATGTTTCGTTGTTGAACGAAGCACGTTGTACCGTGGCGTCAGCCGACGCTTTTTGGATACTATGCAATTCAAACCCCTCAACACCTGTCATGGTGAAGTCTTGAGTTTCCGCTGTCGAGTTAATCACAACAACAATGGCGTCATAGTTAGTATCTAAATCAGCCCCTGCCGATGTGCCATCGTCAATGCTCATTACGATCAAACCTTGAGTTTGGTCAATACCAACATTTCTGAAGTCGACTCGATTCATCACCTCTGCCGCACTGTTTAGTCTAAACAACGGGCTTTCGCTACGAATCGTCAATAGCTCTAAAAACTGCGCCTTGGCCGTCGCAATGTCATCACTACTTGGCTCTGCGGAAGCATCAGCAACAATCGTTTTTATTAAGCTCCAATTTGAACCATCTTTATCTTCTCTCGGTAAACCCACGTTCCAGTTGTTGTCTGAACCATCAAAACGGACGCGGTTGTACCAATCGCCAGAATCATAAGAGTCACGCTGCATTGACTTAGAACGAAGCAACTCAGAACCCATATGGATAAATGGTATACCTTGCCCCAACATAACGGTAGAAAGCGAGAGCGTTTGCATACGTGCTCGGTCGGCCGAAGACGTGCCTGTCGCTATTTTATAGGCGTTGTTATCCCAAAGTGTTTGGTTGTCATGCTTAGAGACATAAGAAATGTTCTCTGATGGGAACTTGGTGTAGCCCGCAGGTGCGCCGTTGTAGTCAACATCCTTACCGGTTTTAGTGCTACCAGTGAAATCCACCAAGATATAATCGGCTAGGTTACCCGCCATCCCCAAACGAACGATATCTTGATTGTGCAGCATAGCATCAGTAGTTTCTTGAGAGCTGGTCACTTCTTCATTGATATAAGCCGCGTTACCAAACCCTTGGTTGAAACGCAAAGGGTGCTTACCATCACTGTTTTGTCCACCATCGAAAGGACTTCCACCGCGTACCGCATCACGAAGTCTATCGGAGAAGGTGCCAATTTCTGTGCCGGCCATATTTAGCTGGTTAGCTTGATCAAAACGCGCATTATTCGACACTTCACCAAAGTCCCAGCCTTCGCCATAGAACAGGGTATTAGGGTCAATAACTCGAACTTCTTTCAGCGCCTGAACCATCAAGGACTTAGGTTGATGTCCCATCAAATCGAATCGGAAACCGTCGACCTTATAATCGTCAGCCCACACTTTTAATGAATCGACCATCAACTTACCCATCATCAGGTTTTCTGTTGCGGTGTTATCACAGCATGTTGAGTTCTCTACGCCACCCGTATTCACGTTAAGGCGGTGGTAATAACCAGGAACAATTTTATCGAGTACTGATTTGTCGTTCACGCCTGATGCATTGGTATGGTTATAAACCACGTCCATTACCAGCTTAAGCCCCATATCATGGGAAGCTTTCACCATTTCACGGAATTCTTTAATGCGAACCGACCCTTTTGCGTCTGTTGCATAGCTGCCCTCTGGCACAGTGTAATGGTAAGGGTCATAACCCCAGTTGAAGCTATCCAACATACGAAGATCATTCATCAATGCTTGCGCGCTGCCTGTACTTGGGTCATAGCTTTCTAGCAAGTCCTCAATAACCTGCGAGGAATCCGCCGTTGAACAAACTGACGCAGCGGGCGATGCGCTACATAAGTCACCAACAGTATCCGTAATGTCGACACTGTTTTCTTCGTCAATCGTTGCGATATCAAAAGCAGGCAACACATGAAGCGTGGTCAGCCCCGCATCTTTGAGAGCCTGGAGGTGTTTCACTGATTCACGAGAAGGCTCAGTAAGTGCTAGATACTTCCCATTAAGAGCACTGGTACCCATTGTGTCGCTAAAGCTGAAGTCACGAATATGTGATTCATACAAAACGTGATCTTCGTCGTTCACTACTTCCGGGCGATCATGCGCATCGCTCCCCCAACCTTCAGGCATCAGGCTCGGGTCATTTAAATCGATAACTTGAGAATAACGAGAATTAACAGAAAGGCTGACAGAATATGGGTCGGTCACTAATCGCTCTTCAACTACTTGAGTTGTGGGATGATAAACTTTCACATTATAACGATAGAATTTAGTCACAACGCCACTGACAACGTCAGATGACCACACACCATTGTCAGCGTTTTCAGTCATGCTAACCGTGTCTTCTAGTTTTTTGTCGGCATCGTAAATTTCTAAAGCGACAGATTGCGCCGTTGGAGCCCAAACTTTAAAAGTCGCATCACTACCGGAGACCAGCGCTCCCAGCGTCTCATTGATTGCATTACCCGTTGCTTTATCCACGAAGACCGCATCTAAAACACCTGGTTTCTGAACTTCTGTTGCTGCTATTACTTCACCATCACCGTTGTAAGCTGCAACGACTATCTGAGATTTCAAAATGTCGCGTAATAATTCATCACTGACATCCAGCGAAGCTGACTTTAAGCCACTTAAATGTCTGAACCGCAGCTTAAGCTCTTCTGACAAATCGCCTTCAACGTTCATATCGACCGAGTCACCACCGACGATATTTTTGTCATCATCCATGGTAATCGAGCCACTTTCGCTATAAAACAAACTGATTTTGTTGGCATTAGCCGCAGCTTCCCAAGCGATTGTGTCAGCCTCTAACCAGTGCGCTTTTTGTCCATCAATAACGACTGGGCGTTCTGCAATAGGCTTATAGTACAACTCACTACTGCCGTGGAAACCAAATAGCCCTTTACTGTCATCCAGATTGTTCAAAAGCAATTTTGAATTCGAGCTCCCGAATGCTTTCTCATCTCCTTTATGCAAGATAAAGTTCATACAATTATGTGGGTCAGAGGCATCTGGATTTACGTTCAAGACGTAATAGGCACCATATGTCTCACTCACACCATCCGCTTCCTTAGGTGCATCCCAAGACGTTCCACCATCTGCAAGCCCCATTGCTTCGAGATCGGTGCTGGTACACCCTTCACCGTTCCACAGATGTAAACCCCACCCGTCATAAGCTGAACCAGACGTTGCCGCTACGTCTTGTTTATAATAAACCACCACTTCGTTTTGGCCTGCTTCATACAAGCCCTCGATGTTTCCGCCCGTATTACCGCCTGTACCTCCACCTGAGTTGTCATTGCTGTCATTACAACCCGCAATAACGGCAACAGAGAGTAAAGGGATGAGTGTTTTCGCGATTACTGATAATTTAAATTTGTTATTGTCCACTTAGCAAACCTACTTATTATTTGTATATGAGTTACTAAAAACATGTTAAATAACAGTGGCGCCCACATAATGAGATGTAAGTATGTAAACTTTATGTATCGAAAAAAATTTCATCTACGCTGGCTCACCCTCACAAAATAACGCGTTATGAATGGGTCACTCTGAGAGCAATCGCACATTATTGTTTTAAAAATTCAAAGGCGTAGAAACGAGGGATGAGAAGTAAGGGCTTAGAGGTCAGCCTTCAATTAGAGAGTGTTGTCAACTTTAGTACACCACTTAATTATCTTAGATAATTAACTTGTCAAACCAAAACAATAACAAGAGGTACAGAGGTACAGAGGTACAGAGGTACAGAGGTACAGAGGTACAGAGGTACAGAGGTACAGACTAAGTAAGTCAATGCGACATGGGAAGTAACAAATGAAGGTGTTTTTACAACAGAAGAATTAATGGAGGCGCCTCCCGGAGTCGAACCGAGGTCCACGGATTTGCAATCCGCTGCATAGCCACTCTGCCAAGGCGCCATTATGAGATGTTTGCTGAAAGATGGTGCCCCGGGCCGGACTTGAACCGGCACAACGCGAACGTCGAGGGATTTTAAATCCCTTGTGTCTACCAATTCCACCACCAGGGCACATGCAAACACCATCTCCTCACATTTGCCGTGAGGACGAGGCGTACTTTACGTGATTCTGATTTTGAGTCAATAGTAATTTTAACTCATTTGATTCAAGTGGTTAAAAACCAAACCATTAGGTTAGCGTTACACTCATCATATCTAATTTTTAACCCATTCACGTCTTCTGTGTATTGCGGTGACTCATACATGCACGAAAACGTACTGACGCAATTTAAATGGTGTCAGTCCTGAATAGAAAAAGAAATGTCCTAAGACTAGCGGTCAAGGCGCTATGAACCTTAGCCGAACCGCAGATCAAACTTACATGATGTATAGAAATTTTTATGGTAAATAAGCGCCAGAGTATAAGCGCTGTATAATAAAAGGCGACTAGAGATAGTCGCCTTTGTTTTTTTCAATCCAGTGTCACTGAGCACAGCTAAATCCTACGCACAGAAAGCAAAATCATCAAATTATTGCTTCACACCTTCAATATGCAGTTCCATATCAACATAGCTAGATGCACCCATAACCGGGATTTTAAAATCAGCAAGCTCTAGGCGTGTCGTACCGTAAAATCCAGCACGTTCACCACCCCATGGGTCTTGACCTTGGCCAATAAATTCAGCGTTGATTGTGATTGGCTGTGTCACACCATGAAGCGTCAAATCGCCCATAATGTCCATAACGCCTTCACCCTTGTCTTCTACACCAGTGCTTTTGAAGACGGCTTCAGAAAATTTACTTGCATCAATAAAATCAGAGCTTCGAATGTGCTTGTCACGTTCTGCATGGTTTGAATCAAGACTGGTTGTATCAATCTTAACTTCCACAGAAGACGCATCAATATTGGCAGGATCAAAACTGAACTGACCTGAAAAGTCATTAAATCGACCTTGGATAAAGCTATAACCCAAGTGACTCACTTTAAAGTTCACCGAAGCATGGGCACCTTTAGTGTCAATCGTATAATCAGCCGCGTTTGCACCAAGTGGTAACATCATTGCCACTGCCATTCCTGTTGCGATTAGTGTCTTTTTCATTTCGAAACTCCTAACATTTTTCGAAGGGTATTATCTTTATTGATAAAGTGATGCTTAAGTGCGGCCAACGCATGTCCCGCTGCCGTCAAAATAACAAACCAAGCCGCATAAAAGTGAACCTCACCTGATATGTCCGATTGATTTGGAAATAGTTCACCCAATGCTGGTACGGTGAACCATTCAAATACTTCTATCCCTCTTCCATCAGAGGTTGATATCAAATAACCGCTCACAAAAATAACTAACAATGCAACGTACATCAGGAAATGCCCTATCTTAGCGCCGAGCTTTTCGATAGAACTCCCCTCTACGCTTGGCGTGGGTGAAACCTTATTCCAGACGAACCTAAATACCGTAACGGCAGCCAATAATATGCCGACCGACTTATGCCAATGGGGAGCGGTTTTGTACCACTCACTGTAGTAAGTCAAGTCGACCATCCAAGTGCCTACCGCAAACATACCAATAATCACTAGCGCAGATAGCCAGTGTAGAGCACGTGATAACGCATTGTAATTTTTTGTCGAGCTTGTTGCCATTTCCAATTCCATTTATTGATACCAATTATCATTCGCTATATTAACGACTCTTTAACGATTGATATATAGTATTTACTTTAATTGACAATTCGACGACATCCGTAGGTTGATGAAGTCATTCAGATTTTTTGAACGAGTTATGTCCTGGTTAGGTAAGTGGCTTCGTTAATCGACCGGCATTTCTATTTCATATAACTCGTCCGTAATATCCAAAACGCGACGTTCAAACACCTGTTTCGCATCGTCCAACCCCTTATTATAAAAGGCTGGGCCCATTTTCTTCACTATAAAGTCGAGCAAAAACTCCGCATCAAATTGTTCTAGTTCATGCTCTAATTCGTCAGAAAAATAGTGTTGTAAGTCACGTATAATTTGTTGCCTTTGTTGTTTTTCAAACATAATCGGTATCTCGCTTGTGTTGTGTATTAATAATTACTTACAGTTTAAACCGCAATTCTTTTAAGGTCTTTGAGAGTCCAGAATAAGTCTATCCAGTTCTCACAATTACTATTGGTATAGATTCTTTGTTTCATTTTTGAAACTAAACTACTATGCTGTACACAAATTTATGGAGGAAACATGGACGTAGGGTATCAAGAACGTATCATTTCGTTGATCAAAGAACACGAAGTGACCAATCACGAGCTAGCTGAAGCAGTCGGTAAAGGAAAAGCCACCATCGGTCGATATCTAACAAAAGGGGCGACACGAACCTACCCTTCAATTGAAGACCTCACACTAATTGCTGACTATTTTAAGGTTCAAGCCCATTGGTTATGTTTTGGTATTGGTGACAAACACACACAAGCCCAAACATTAACAAATGCTGTGCAAGCTGGTGCAACGACCGTTAAAGTATACAAGCGTAGTCAAGTCACCCCTCTACTCCTCGGTGATAACGTTGTATCTATGGGGGCGATTCCAGTGCCACCTGAACATAGTAATTGTTTTGGAGTGGTCTATCCTGCTGCTGGTTCAATATCGTATAAATGGGATTGTGTTGCCTTAGTTGAGCAAAGTGAGAGCTGGTTAAATGACGATATCGTGCTCGCTCGATTACCAGGAAACCCCACCCCTGACTTCTTCACTTTAGTAAAGATTGGCACTGTCATTCACGTTTGGTATGGCGACGACACAACTAAAAATGCCATTCATCAAGTATTAGATAACGAGATCGAGATCATTGGGGTTGTCAGATGGGGAACCTGGTCTAGAAGGTCCTGATCAAAAGACAAAGTATTACCACTCAATACCGCGAAGCTCTCAATAAGAATAGGTTAAGGAAAACCCCGTGCTTTTGGATGTTGTTGTTCACAGCTTAAACCAATTTCAAGATGACTGTTTGAACCTATGTGCGCACCACTACCCGGCGGTGCACAATAAAGGGATGACAGAACATCATCTAGGGCTTGCCTTTGTCAAAAGGCTCGTCAGTAATCAAAGCACCGAACAACATTGCGAGTTCGCGCCTATAGAGATGCGTCGTCAATCGGATGCTCCACAACATTATCGCGTGTCGTCATCTCAAGGAACAGTTTGGGTACTCACTCACCATTTTGTTAACGCCAGCCCATCGAGTAGAGCCCTACTTTTTGAAAAGATTCAAGAATGGCAACTCGAATATAGTTACGCGATCCAACCGCATGATTTACTGGTTTTAATTGCTGATCACTGGATAAACCGGAACATTTTCAGTCGGGAAATTATCCATTGGTGGACGCACCAACTCCCGGAAGATTGTGAATTGTATGCACAACAAGGCGTAAAACTGACCGAAAGCACCGACTACCTGCGCCAAAATCTATTAACACGAAATCGGTTGACCCCTCGTTACATTCACTACTCTCATCCTATTAAACGCACGCAGCAACGAGATTCCCTCAAAAAATATGTACAGCTCTATGCCATTATCCAAAGCTGAACGTTGAATTTACGGATTGTCATGAAACTTTAACGCTAATTTTTCACAGTAATCTGTATGTTTGCGTTATCTCCGTCTTAATAGCATGCCTCTTTGATGAAAAGCCTGAAGCGATACCAATACGAAAAGTACGCCGTGTTATGTAATCTTGCTTACCCGCGAGTTTTTAAGCAAACACGTTATGGGTTTGACCCCAACGGTCAAAGAACCATAACAAATCGTCATGGTAAAACTGTGGTTCGTATTTTGTGGAGCAAGGAGCACGAAGAAGCCATTATTGTCATCAAAGGCTCACATAGCCCTAGTGATTGGTTGTTGAATTTAGCGTTGTGGAAGCGCTCATGCCAATTATTTGGCTTAGACTATTCTATTCACGCCGGATTTCATTTCATACTTAACCAAGAAAGCCAACCCAGTCATAAGGCTGATGTGCTTGGCCTATCTCTGTTTGAAAGGACTATCGCCATTGCAAGTGAGCTTATTGAAAATGGTAAACGCATCACCGTAACTGGGCATTCATCGGGTGGTGCCATTGGATGTATCATTGCTGATGTCCTTGAACAACGATACCCAAAATCTATTAAACGCATTGTCACATTTGGTCAACCGGCTATCGGCGGTTGGCGATTCAAACAACGCTACAAATTGGCGCACAAAACCTACCGAATATGTTGTGATTTAGACGTCGTCACGTTTCTTCCCCCCTTCCCATTAATGTACTGGCATGTCGGAAAAATGCTTTGGCTTTATAATGGAAAGATCTATGAGAACACGCCGTCTTTTGTTCGATTTGGACGTTCGCTTATTTCTTGGTTAATTCGTCCTTTTTCTTATCACTTGATGAGCAAATATATCCGTAATAAGGATTATTTCGACGATCGATAATAATAAATCACGAAAATACGGGTGAGATCTCAAAAATAAACTCTTAAGCTTACGTAAGCACCTGTTTTTATAGATTTAGCAGTTTTTGTTGCGCCTTCCATAAAGACCATCAATAAATACGATATAAACAATAAAAAACAAGAGTCTACTCACCAGTTATTCAATGAAAATGACATAGTGAACGTCTCAGTGCTAACAAAAATAGCAAATACCAATGCATATATACCAACACATTGATAGAGATAATTTGACATATTTGTAACTCATGACATAGTTATCCAACTATATCGAATACAAATGTTATCTCATGCTGCTCAAAGACAAACACCAGTTCACTCAATGCATCAAAATTGACGACTCCGGTTGTTACATCGCCATGTATAAAAACTACGTGATGAAAAGTGTTTTTCAACCTATCTTTTGTTCGTCCGGAAGAGTCATTGGATTGGAAGCCTTAGTCCGTTTATTCGATAATCACGGTCACGCTATCCCGCCAAATTTATTTTTCCAAAACGAAAACATTCCTCTTTCAGACCAACTCAATGTTGATCGATTAAGTCGAGTGATTCATATTCGAAATTTCAGTATGTCTAGTTACCGGGAGAGATTACTATTTCTGAACTTCTTACCGATTTCTAGTGAACGACTAGCCGCCGAAGGGTTACATTCATCATTATTAATGTCACGTCTCAAAGCACTTCAAATCGACTGCAAACGTGTTGTTGTTGAGTTGGTTGAGCTGACGTCATTTAGCCCAAAAACATTGGCCTCTGCTGCCAGACATTTGAGCGATGCCAGCTTCCTCATTGCGATTGATGATTTTGGTTGTAAGGAATCGAACCCCGAAAGAGTCGCATCCATTCGACCTAACATTCTCAAATTTGACCGCCAACTCCTGCTAGATTACATCGATGGTGACACTGTTAATTTAATGCGAGGCATTGCGTTAGCAAAAGCGAGCGGAGCAAAAACGGTTATCGAAGGGGTAGAAACAGAAGAACAACTTAAGATAATGAAAACACTCGGGTTTGATTTTTACCAAGGCTATCATCTAGCAATGCCAATGGCGCTCGAACCTAGGTTAAAACAAGTGGTTTAACACTGAGCACCACCACGAGTTATTGATATCTACACGTTGAGGCCCAGTGACTAACCATATATGCCGCTGCACATTACAGTGCCTCACCGGCTTTTAGAAACGCTTTCCGAGCATAAACGTAACGCCCTCTCGCGTCTTGCCGCTTTGTGCCATCAATGATGCTTCCCAATTCTCAGCGAAGGCTTTTTGTAGTCCCACCATGGTTGACCATCGACTAGACGATTGTGTTGCGCTGAATTTGATATCAGCCAATTGACCTTTTAATTGTTTTTGATAATCCTGATATTGCCCTCCTATAACGATGCGCCACCCACTATCGCCAATATTCAAGCCCACCAGCGGAGTCACTACGAGCGCATCTAAGCTCACCCCCACTCCTGAAACAGACGTAGAGACATACTGCGCATCAATCGTAGCAAAGTAGTTTTTGTGTCCATAGGCCAACGTTGACCCAACCGCTGTAACGGTTGAGGTTGTGGCCATGCCATTCGCTTCCAAGCGGGCTATGTTGTCGCTATCAAGTCCTGCCACCCCTATCGAGATATTTGATGATGTCACCGCCTTCCCAACCATGGCGTTAAATCCCCAAAATGGTAAAAGCCATACATCAGCTCTGACGGCTACGATACTGGTTGTGTTCGTTGTAGAGCTTCCACCACTTGGTAACACGTCATCAACAGGTTCGCCGTCTATTTTAAAGTCACCAAGGTTCATCAAATCTTCTTGTTGGTGAGTAAACAGCGAGATCCCTACTGGCTTGGGTAGCTTAATACCCATATCTCGAACACGATCGCCATAAAATGGCAAAGTACGCCCGTAATCTTCGTCACTTGAGATGTTGCGATCCGCCGCATCCGCTATATTGTTAAAAAGCAGCGTTAACGCAGTGAGTAATAGCGATACGGCTAGCAATAATAACCGCTTAAACCACGAAGAGAGATATTGTGTGTTCACATGAATAAACCTACCGAGAAATGGGTCGGTGATTCTAACAAGCATATGAAAACAAAAATAATTTCCATTTAGCATGAGACAAGGGTTGAAAATACACTCTATCGATACAACATCATTCATAACAAGGAGGTGACAGTGTCGACTACACCATCAAAATTAAGATTATTTTCGCAAGGTGTTTTGGCCATGATGCCCCTTAGCCTAGCGGTTGTCCCATGGGGATTTTTAGCCGGTTCCTTTGCCATTGAGTCGGGTCTAACACCGCTGGAAGGTCAAGCAATGAGCGCTGTCTTATTTGCTGGTGCAGCACAACTCGTCGCGATGGGCATGATTAAATCCGGCGTAACTATTATGACGATGGTGATTACTATTTTCTTCATCACTTCTCGTCACTTTCTTTATAGCCTGTCAATGAGAGAACACATTTCATCGTTGCCATTAAGATGGCGATTAGGATTGGGTTTTCTACTCACCGACGAGTTATTTGCTTTGTGTGGCCACAAAACACCTCAACAGTTTGACCGCTGGTTTGCATTTGGTGCTGGAATATCTTTCTATGTTATCTGGAATGTCGCAACACTAGTGGGCCTCATCATTGGTGCTCAAATACCCGACTTGCAACAATACGGCTTAGAATTTGCGGTTGCCGCGACGTTTATTGCCATTGTCGTACCCAATATTCAATCGATACCAACTCTATTAGCGGTCGTATCTGCGTTAATGACTTCGGTTGTACTGGCGGTTATGAATGTTGAGTTAGGACTTGTTATTGCCAGCGTTGTCGGCATGAGTGTGGGGTACTTTAGCGAAGGTCGACTAGGTAATAGGAAGTATCGCTCATGATATTTGGGGTTATATTACTGCTTACTGCTATCGTTTTTATCAGCCGCTATCTCTTTTTAGAACCCAAAGTACCGTTAAGAATTAGTGCTAGCACCAAGCGATTTCTCAGCTACGCCAGCCCAGCGGTGCTCACCGCAATTTGGGGCCCTATCGTATTTCTTCCGCATGGTGAACTCAATTGGAACGATAATTTACCTTATTGCTTAGGCGCAGTCTTTGCCATAGCCTGCGCACGAGTGACAAATAACGTATTGGTCACGACCATCATCAGTATTCTGGTGTTTTTAACACTCAAGGTTTGGGTATTTGCGTCATGAAAGCTCAGTAGATCGTTAACTCTTTGTCGATCGTCAACTCTTTGTAAATCGTTAAATTTATTTTGGATTACCCTCATCAAGCTCTCGCTTTCTTTTCGCACGATTAGATAGTCCATTTGGCGGTTTGACTGGCACAGCCCGCCTTTCATGCAGCAGGTGGCGAATCGATAAAATTGGATGAGGCAACAGCATTCTAGGGCCCGCGTAACGCATAACCACTTGCATCTGCGATTTTGGTTCCGGCTTATAACAATGAATGGGGCATTTATTGCAGGTAGGTTTCGTTTGTCCGTAAGGACAGCGGTCTAATCGCATCTCTGCATAATCGAGCAACGCTTGGCATGATTCACAGAGACCACCTGACTGATGATGGTCTCGACAGTAAATCGCAACCATCGCCTGAACCGTTTTAAACTCTGTTGCTAGCTCGTCAGAAAGCAATATCGAGGGTATTAGTTTCATTCTTAATAAATCAATAATGAGTCTTCAATAGGTAAATAGTCATCGGCCACCTCGATGAGGTTGTTCGCAGTTAATGCACGTGCACTTATGACGGTCACCTTTTTGCCCAACCGCTGCTGAATGCGTTCAACCAAAATCTGAAAGTCACCATCTCCAGACAACAACACGATTCTATCAACATTAGCTGCCAACTCTATAGCATCAAGCGCGATACCTACATCCCAATCGCCTTTTGCACTACCATCAGAACGTTGAATAAAAGGCTTGAGGTGCACCTTGAACCCAATGCCTCTTAATATATGGTGGAATTGTCGTTGCTTAGGATCCGTCGACGAAATGGCGTAGGCGTTGGCCGAATCAATTTGATATCGCTCAGAAAGTTGGCGCCATAAAGCGTTGTAGTCAAAGCGACTTTTGAAAGCTTGACGTGTTGTATAATAGATATTTTGTACATCAACCAGTACGGCAATTGTTTCCATAATTCAAACCTAAGCGGATTTTTTAGCATCATAGCAGATCTAAATCGGTAAAGGGCTCGCTTAATTATTCCCTCAACGCAGAAGACGAAAGACCAACCTCTTTCAGTCTTTTGTCTTCAACGCTTCTCTCTATTTACGTAAGGCTCTTAACCTTACGCACGACGGTTGAATTTACGCCAGACCGCTAGCCGTCACTCTTTTGTGCTAGGTGGCTACTGACCAAGCTAGCTACCATAATAGCCAGATAAAAACTTCCCGTGATAGATTCCAAAAAGACAAAAAATTTGGGAATGGCCAATGTTGGGGATATATCCCCATAGCCAACCGTAGTAAGCGTGATAAAACTGAAATAAATGACCTCAAAAAGGTTGTCGAGCCAAGGTTTATGAGCGAGGCCATTAAAGGGGTCGACAAAAATTTCCAGTTGAATGAGATAAATGAACGTAAAACTCAATCCAAATAACAAATACACACAAATTGAGCCAACAATCTGATTCAGTGTCACTGTTTTCGCCATGACCACTTGTCTCAGCGCGGAATACGTTTGTGCCAGTACAAACAACAACATGGCGGACATAGTAACCAATGACAGGTCATGGTCTTCAAACAAAGAAATCGAACCAGATATAACGATCACTAACAGCATCACGGCGTACCATGACCGATAAAAGGTTTGTTTTCGTTGAACACCCACAATTGATGTAGACATACATAGTACCAATAGCGCAAGCACATAAGATTGTGCCTCGTCTTTAAATTGGTGCACGACCGCGCTTAAAAAAAAGAGAACCAACAACGACACAAGTAAGAAAAAGAAATTATCGTCTTTTGTCACCAATTTCACGTTAATACCTCCTAAAGCATTTCTTTGGCAATGAGATGCAACAAATATGTTTCACGCTCAATACTCATCCCTTTTTTATCACTCTCAATGATGGTTTTTTCATTAAATGCGATGGCTTCATGAATATCAATCCAAACGGGCTTCATTCCATTTTTTACTTCATAGTCCTCATAAGCTGTCTTACCTAATACTTTGTCTACTTTGCATGAGTAACAATACGAGACCATATGTACGACATCGGCGTTGTCCTTATGCCATGGTCGGAATTCTTCGTAGATTCCGTACGGTTTGATGCCATGAATATTTTGGGCCCCTGTCTCTTCTTCCAATTCTCGCACCATCCCAGCAATAATATCTTCCCCTTCGTCCAATCCGCCACCAGGTAAAGAATAGTCGTGGTAACGCTCTGTGAACAATAACAAGATTTTTTCGCCATCGATTGCAATCGCACGCGTCGCCTTTCTTTGAAAAATAACCTTGTCATCTAAATGCTCGATCGACGGGTGAATCGCAGTGGTTATATGTCGCATGTCTTACTCTGTATAGTCGTAATTTTCGGTAAGTCTATCATAGTCTCTACGCAATACCCTTCATGACTTCTACCGTGAATTCACCGTGTAATCCCAGACGTAAACGCAACGTATTTGGTCGTCAGATTAATAAGGCAAAACCATTTAATGTAAGAATAATAGTCACAACTCTCAATTTATACGTTTCAAAGACTTAAATAGTAAAATTTTTACCTAACATGAACACTTTTCTTTCGTAATCTCCTACACTTATGCGAAAGCCTGATGTGAAATAGGAGTAAAGATGAAGAAAGTACAGTGGGTTATGGCGACAGTCGCGCTTGGAATGTTAGCTGGATGTGCAAGTGAGCCCGATAAATACGATGTCGATGAGATAACCGTCATTAGTGATCCCGCTTACGTATATTGTGTTGAACAAGGCAATAAACTCGCTCGCTTCACTGAAAACGGCAAACGCGTACCGTATTGCATTATCTCGGATGATGAAAAATATACGGTTTGGGATTACTACGAAAACCGTAATAAAGAAGATAAAAATTAACGATAGCGATACCTATCAGCGAAAGAGCATTGAACTCAATGCTCTTTTAATTTTCGGCTAAACAATACCGCCTGCCTAACTACTTCTCGCTAAAGCGACAGCTAACCAACGACTTCGCTAACAACGTCGCCCCACTGTGGATTAATAGACTATTTATTTGTAAGTAACTAGCGATGCAATGAATATTATCAATAACAGCTGATTTCAATCAGATTACTATCCGGGTCAAGGAAATAAAGTGAAGTGATCTCTCCCTTTGCGCCTGACTTTTTAACGGGTCCTTCCACTATCCTTACTTTCTCTTTGACTAAATGCGCAGCTACCTCAGCTAACGTCCAACAAGTTATTAAGCATAAATCCCCAGCTCCAACTCGTGCATGGTTTCGAGGTTCTTGCCCAAGTAACTGAAAATTGATTTTTTGATGACCAAACTTAACGGCCCGCCGCCCATTCGCAAACGACACAGCCTCCATCAGTAACGCTCGTTGATAAAAGCGTACAGACTCTTCGATATTAGACACGGTAAGCACTAGCTGATCAATATGGGATATCATGGCTACTCCTTTTGAATTGGCGAACCTGCTTTACCCATTTAGGCTAAGTTGGCTAATAATATCAATGACTACAGGTATCACAGACACCACCAGCAGACCTGCCATAACATAATTAAACCATGCACGATTTCTATCACTATTTAGCCATTTCTTAACCATTGAACCAAAGAGTAACCAAATGCCAACACAAGGAAAAGACACCACAAAAAACGTCAATGCTATCGTCAGGTTTTGGCTATAAAAGTTGGACCCAGACGTCGTAAACGCGGCAATGGCTCCCGTTGCGACCACCCAAGCTTTAGCATTGACCCACTGAAAGAGTGCTCCTTTAATAAATGAGAAAGGACGAGCTTGAGATGATGTTCGAACTGAACCGGATGAATTTGCAATCAACCAAGCCAAATACAATAAATAGAACGTACCGATGCATTTAATAATGAGATGTAAGCTAGGAAATAACTCAAAAAGCTGTGCAAAACCCAGCCCAACAAGCAATAACATGACGGCAAAACCAACACAAATACCTATCAGCAACGGTAAGCTTTTTTTAACGCCAAAATTCACGCCTGAAGTCATCACCATGATGTTATTCGGGCCAGGCGTGACGGATGCAGAAAACGCAAAGAGCACGACCGTGAGAAAGTATTCCATTTACCAATCCATGTTAATGTCAGCATTAACACAAACATGGGGATTGCATAATATTTAGTCAACCCCTGTTTATCATTAACCCCAGTTTGGCTCTCTCAACTTCATAAAAAGACCGAGATAAAAATGCCCACCGAACTGAGGTGGGCACGAATCGCCAAAACTAACGTATTAAGTCAACCAATGCTTACATGCGCCTAAGGGGCTGCACAACACTCTCTAAACCTTCTATTTTTAGACACAAGCACAACTTGAGCAGCGAACCAATTTCTCCCTCAGGAAAGCCCTTCTTATCGAACCAAAGCAGGTATTCTTCGGGCAGGTCGATCAGCACTCGCCCTGCATATTTCCCAAAGGGCATTTTCATTGTCGCCAGTTTTATCAGGTTCTCTTTATTTAGCATGGGACTTTTATGGACTCTTGTGAATGAAGTCAGGCTACGTTACTGAGTGCTTTCTAATGTCACCCCTAAACGCTCTACCCACCAATTTATCACATCTTTGGCGTCATCTAAGGAATCAATCATTGTCGACATGTCTTTATTACCTGAACGACGATCAATAACGGCAATAATAGGGTCATCTGTTATTGAGTCTGAGACCATAAGCTCGATAGTGGCCTTACCGACGTTGGTGTGCTCTCCCGTTGTGATTTTAGATATCGTCGAAATACCCAAGCCAACAGGCAAAATGCTGCTTGTGACCGCAAGCACGGGGTTTGGTGTCTCTATATTACTAATAGCGATACTGATTCGCAGTGTGCTATCAGATGGAGTATCAACAATACGTTTATAACTAGAGAGCTTCTCTGACAACTTAGTTTTCAAGTGCTCTGTAAGTAAGGTAATTTCATCATCCGATAGTTCGCTCTCTTCAACGACGACATAGATACGATCCAGAACCACGCTATCATAACGCTTTAAAATTGATTCCAACTCATCTTTTGAGGTGATGTCTTCTCTAGACCAAATGAGGTCAACGCCGCCCTCAGGCCCCGCTCGAAAATCATTGTAACTTTTGAAACGCGCATTGTCGGGAGAAGGTTTAAGCGCACAGCCCGTCATTGTCATCGCCGTGAGCAAAACGCCCAATATCCATTTATTCATATTAATTCTTACTTGATAATGTCGAGCATTGATAGAACACGGCCAACCAAATGGTTTTCTCTTTGTTTGACGTCGATTTTACCCGATGTTTTGTATTCGCTGGAATGTTGACATAATCGCCCGCCTTGAGCGTTATTTCACACCCATCAGCGTATTCAATCACACCCTCACCTTGGATTACAGACACCCACTCGTGTTCATCTTGATTGTACCAATCGTCAACAGCACTAGAATGTCCGTCAGAGACAATCCTTTCTATTCGAATATTCGAGTGCTTTTGAATATCTTCAAAAAGTTCGTTGGCAATGACATCTGGGATACCACTAAAAAGATTACCTCGTTCCATTTTAATTCCAAATCGCTTTAAAGGAATGTTTATGATACCAAACATTATACAGAACAACAAACCGTATAATGTTTGGTATTATTTTCTGGTGTGCTGGTAACTCGTCCATTTTAATCATTTACGGTTTAATTCGTTATCGACGATCTTCAGGAAAAAAAGACCCGCTAAAAAGCGGCCCTCAGTCAACAAATTTAACGTTGAAACAACCAGATCTTGGTTCTATGTAAACCAACCAAGTTGATATCTTTGCGAAATCATAAAATTAGTTTAATGCTATCGGTAAGAAAGCTTCTCACACTATTCTAGCACTCATTATTTTATATTAACGTTCGATATTCGTTAATGAGCCACCTATCTCAAACTCACTTTTGGACAGAGGCCACTTAGCTTATCGCTCTTCAAACCATCTCTATTAGGCCGTCATCTTCGTCCAGACGAGGATCTTCATCAGCGTATGACTCACTTAAATAGAAATGAACGACATTAAAATAGGTCCACAACGCGCTGACGAAGATCCCCTTTTTCAAGGGGATGACGGTTAGTTTTCATTGGTGGGAGCTGTAAAATGACAGAGTCTATTCTTTATTGACCAAGACACGCTAACGGAAGCTGAACTGGCACGCTTTTGGGCAAATACTTATCTAAACCTAATCACATCACAGTTTCTATTTTCGAGCGGACAGTCTACGCACACAATCAAAATCAACCGTTTTTTAAAGTTCAATCGGCTAAATTAATACTTTGGGGGTTATGAGCTTGTAATTTAATTATGTTTCTACAGCGACCAAAACCACACAACGATGAAACTCTAGAGAGCTTCCTTATTCGGGTCGCGAACAAAAACGGCTATGAAGACGTACACTGTTTTTGTAATGATCTAGTATATTACTGAATGTGCGAAGATAACTGTTGGATGACCAAGAGGGACAAAAGATGAAGATTGCTGTTACTGCCGCAAGTGGGAAGTTGGGCTCTGCTATCGTAGAAGCCACCGTCAAATTAACCTCAAAAGATCAAGTGATCGCTCTAGCAAGAACCCCAGAGCGAGCTCTTGGCTTGGGTGTCGAAGTGCGGCCGGGCGATTATGAGGATGCTCAGCAGCTCGAACAATCATTACAAGGTGTGGATGTGGTTTTGCTAGTGTCTGGTATGGATGCTCCGGATAAGCGTATTGGACAGCACCGCAATGTGATTGAAGCCGCTAAAAAGGCAGGCGTGAGAAAGATCGTTTATACCAGTGTGCAAGGCGCCGAGGAGAACACGGCATTTTCTCCTATCATTCAAAGTAATCGTCAAACAGAGCAAGATGTTCGTGAGAGCGGACTTGAATGGGTGAACGGCCGCAACGGTATCTATATCGAACCTGACATCGAATATATTGAGAGCTATAAGAAAGCGGGGAGCATCTTTAATTGCGCAGGTGAAGGCAAGTGTGGTTATACAACTCGCGAGGAGTTGGGTTACGCTTACGCGCGCATGCTCGTTGAAGATAGGCATAACGGCAATACCTACAATCTGCACGGTGATGCTATTACCCAAGCACAGCTCACGGATTACATGAATGACGCGTTTGGGACCGATCTTACATTCACGTCGATGAGTGTTGAAGAATATCGCTTAGACAGAGTCACTGAATTAGGTGACTTTATTGGAACGGTTATCGCTGGTATTTATCAAGGTATCCTTGAAGGTAAGTCGGATAACCCTAGTCATTTCGAACAAGCTGCAGGACGCAAGCATGTTAGCTGGCAAGATTACTTTTCAAAGCTTAAATCTCAGCAATAGCTTCTGGTAATTCTCTTCATACAATGTTCAAGAGATAGAAAGTCTGGCGCTTGGCCAGACTTATTCGTTGTTGGGATAACCTGTCTTAGCTTTAATAAGGCTTAAAGCGCTTGCTCTACCTTGGTGGCGACACTTGCTTCTACCCAAGGCTTCCATACCTGTGGTGAGGTTTCTAGAAAGTAATACATGGCTTCTTCGGCGTCGGCTTGGTTGTCTTCCATCCATGCCAGTAACTCGCTCATTTTTTTATTGGTAAAACCACGTTTTTCAAAGTATTGGTAAGCAAGAGGCTCATTATTAGCAAAGGCTTCTGTAGTGATTGTGTGGACTGGTGCTGGTGGGTACATGGTCACTTTAGGGGACTCACAATCAGGTTGTGTCGTACAGTTACGGAACTCTTCAATGTCTGTACCGCTTCCGAAATCAACCTTAACCATATCGTATTTACCTAACACAGGTGTTGGTGACCAATAGTAACCAAACCATGGCTTTTCACGTTCGTAAGCTTTTGCAATGGTTCCTGCAAGTGCAGCACCTGAACCCGGATCAACCATTTCAAACCCATGTTTATCTAAACCCATAGCATTAAATAAGTGTTCGGAGGTTATCTGGCATGTCCATCCTGCTGGGCAGCCATAGAATGCAAACTTTTCATCGTCTTCTGGGTGTTCGAATAACTTAGCGTGTTTGATAACACCTTCTATTGTCGTCATCTCTGGATACTGTTCAACAAGGTAGTTGGGTACCCAGAAACCCTCTTCACCACCGTTTACTAAAGCCTTACCCGCGTAACGTAGACGCTTATCCGCGACCCCCTTATCTAACGCTTCTTTGATGCCATTAGTCCAAAGCTCTGGCGCAATATCAGGTTGACCTTTTTCTATCATTGATGTGCCCGTAGGGACGCTATCGCCGGGGATTAAATCTGCTTCACAACCGTAGCCGTTATTCAAAATGAATTGGTCAACATGGGCAATAAGGCTTGCTGAGTTCCAGTTCATGTCTGCAATGGTGATCTCTCCACATTCATCAGCACTGGCGCGGGCAGAAAACGCAGCAAGGAGCGCGATGGGAAGCATGAGTTTGTTAATCTGCATTGACGTAATTCCTTTTCTTATAAGAAGCTTATTCGCTATAAAAACAGAAATGTGTGGCAGATAAAAGAGACTGAGATCTAAATTTAAACAATTTGTGATCCGCACCAGCAGACCTAGACACTGAGTTAAGTCAGCTGGAATCCAGATGATTGACGTTCAATTAACTCATCATCTAGCTCTTCACAAATTTTCTGCAGGCTTTTTGAAATCGCACTGGTTATTTTACCCATGCGCCTTGCAGTTCGACTCATATTTTGAGTACGTGCTTAATCAGGGCAAGATTACGAAGC
>NZ_JBFROV010000032.1:0-18048 GCF_041471725.1 Vibrio sp. 10N.261.51.F12
TGAAGAGCGATAAGCTAAAAGCCCTCTGTCCACAAACGAGTCAGTTTACGTTTTCTCTGTAGATTGCAGGTTTAATATCAATCAGAGCTGTATTGTCTAAACAATCGAGTCCTTTCACAGTAATGATGCCATTTTGAATCGACTCTATTGGCAGCACGGCGGCACCTATCGGATTAGGCCGATGGGGAGATCGCAGCGAAAAGGTACCTTTATTAATGCCTTTTTTTCCAGCTTGAACCAGTAAATCACGCTGCGCGCCCTCTAACCAATAGAGCACAAGAATATACTCTCCTACTGCCAACCCATTTAACCCCTGTTTGTAATTGTCAGATAGCACTATTTGGCAAGTTGGGCCGTCAAATTGAATGTTATGCGGGCACTCATCAATCGAAGTATAAGGCGTTCGAATATTGCCAATGGTGATCAGTGTCGGTGTCATAAATACTCCTAATTATTTTCATTGTTGATGGTGACAAATGTATAGATGATAATGGCCACAAGAATAACAGCGCCACCTACCAAGCTTGTCAAAGCGGGGGTCTCAGCGAAGATTAAGAACGCCCACACTGGTGCTAGTACCGTTTCTAACATCAATGTCATTGATACCTCGGCGGCGGTGATATACCGGGTAGCCACCATAGACATGACTCTGCCTAATGGCGCGGTAAACAACCCCATTGCAGCCATGACCAACCATGTACTCGCACTGTAACTGCTTGGTTCAGCAAGAAATAACATGACAATGGCTAGCAAGAGGCTTCCCAAAGCAACACTCGCTAATCTGCTGACATCTTGATACTTACGCAATAAAGTAAACATGAGGGAAAGGCAGACAACAGAAAACATGGCTAGCAGGTCTCCGATTAAGTGACCTGAGCCCAATGAACCCGAGACCACAATGCCAATACCAATCATTACGGCAATAATTGCGATAATGGTTGAACGATTGGTCTTTTCCCGAAGCAATAGCCAACTTAAAATGGCGGCAATAGCGGGCGATGCACTAAGAATGACGAACGTATTAGTGATTGACGTGGTTTTAACGCTCAATACTAACCCTGTAGCACTACCTAACATTAAAAAGCTTGAAACAAGTAATGGCCATCCACTTTGTTTGACGGCTTGTTTAATACCTCTCTTATCTTTTACTTTCAGTAGAATAGACATTGATATCGCACTGAATAGACCAAACAGAAAAGCCGTGTCGTAACCACTTACCCCAGAAAACCGGATAAATATTGGATCAATACTCATCAATACAGCGCCGAGCACTGCAATCGTAAAACCCGCCGTTCGACTATTATTTGCTTGAAAAAAAGAGTGTGTTATAGGACTCATAAATGTACACCACTATAAAATCATACTCGATAGTATGATTTTATAGTGGTAGAGTGTCAACATAAATCATACTCACAAGTATGCTTTCATTATTTGGAGTAGATAATGAGCAAAATTGAACAAAACAGAGAAAAGAAGAAACAAGCCATATTAGTTGCTGCAAAAGTGAATTTTTTATCAGAGGGCTATACCGCTGCTAGCATGGATACCATTGCGGCCGAGGCGAAATTGACTAAGCAAACTCTCTATCGTTACTACCCATCTAAGTTTGAGTTGTTTCAAGCAACATTAGAGAAAATTGGTGAGAACTTTAGTGACAAATATCTACAACATTTATCCCTAGAAAATAGCCGTGATGCTTTGATAGCGTTCGCTAAAGAGTTTATGACATTTCATTTGTCAAAAGAGCATATTGCCACCCAGCGACTATTAATCTCAGAGTCGACTCAAGCTCCTGAAGTAGTGGATATATTCATGAAGACAGGGGCGGATAATACTAACCGTGTGTTGCGAGAGTTTTTTGTTGAACGGTATGATTTACCACAACCAGATTCCAAAATTCACTTGTGGATTGGAATGTTACTCGCACCACGATCAGCTGCACTACTAGGATTATCAACTTTCAACGCTGAGCAAATTAATCAGCATGCTGTGGAAGCGACGGATTTATTGTTATGCGGTCTTTCATTAGACACTACAGCCCAAACGAAATGACAACTTTGTATAGGTGATTCAAATTAAGCACTTATCTCTGCCAGCAAAATATTAATCTCGTTCTGTCCAGAGACGTATTGGCGAGCGTTGTAACTCGCCTTGCCCCATCATGGTTACGCTTCAAGCCCGAGAAATCATGTCCAAGTCTCTTTAATATAGAAAAACTAATAAGTGGCAAATAGCAGAACCAACTCATTTATCTCATTAATAGTGCTATGTCGGCCCAAAAAATCTCTATCAAGTCGATCGCTATTCAAATGATTTTATTCGGCCTTATACTTTCGGTGTTCACGCCATGGTCAACACCAAAGAAAACAATGACACTACTCTTTTAAAAACTGATTGATGACGGTATTCGCGTTGTCTTGTGCTGATTGGCTACCTATAATTTCAGGCCAGTGGTCTACCTGATTCGCCAGTGGACCTGTCAACCCTTTCTTACTTCCCCACCAAGCACCTGTCTTAAATTCATCGCTGTTTAACAGCACATCAACGTAACGTTTAGCTCCCACATCTACAGAGTGTGCCTTACCGAGCTTCTGCATAACCCACATTGCTGAATTCATGATCCATCTTTGATGCCAAGGTAGTGACGCCGTACCAGAAGTTCCACGTGCCATGCCGGGGTCAACAGTAATAAACCTTTTATCTGTATGCTCCCGTGCCATACTCATTGTCCATAATGCTCCCATGAGTTTCACAGCGCCATAAATGTCCGTATAGGTTTTGTTTTCAGCAAACTTTTCACCGTTGATCACGCTTGTCCACTCTTCAATCGAACCTTCTTTAATGGGTGGTCGACTAGCACCGACTTCAGGCGCTCCTCTCGCAGCAAAGCTTGCTACATACATAACTGATCCACCAGAGGAGAGTTTATTGTCTCTAATCAGGTGATTAGTAAAATGGACATGTCCTAAAACATTGATCGCAAAAATAAACATCACACCATCTTTAGTGAGTTGAGTTGGCGTCGTTCCTCCACCACCTCCAGCGTTTAAGATGATTGCATCTACTGGGGTATCAAGACTCTCAGCAGCTTGACGACATGACTCAACGTTTCCAACATCAACAATTAAGATCTCAAAAATCTTCTTACCTGTTGAGTCTTCTAATTGGCGAAGCGCCTCTTCAGCACGACTTTTATCACGGCATGCTAATATTATTCTCGAAATGCCGGCTTTTTCGGCCAATTGTCGTGCGGCTTCAAATCCAAGTCCGGAGTTTGCACCTGTTATTAAAACGGAAGAATAGCTCATAGTATTTACCAAAAATTAAAAGTGTCAAAATGGCGCAAGGCCATGAATTAATCGTTAATGTGTTTTGAAAACTATCCTTATATCTTTACGCACCGAACGGAAAACATGTAATCCTTGGTACTTGTAGCTCGGCGGATTTCGCCTTTATGTGCATTCCACCAAGAGTAAGCAAGGGTTCGAATAATGGCTTTTTGGTCAGTTGAAGCGCTCGCTGTCCAAAATTCAGTGTAAGCACCTTGAGTGATGTAGAACCCATTCCACTTCACTCCGGCAGGTCGAGCAAAAAATCGGTGTTTATTTACGATTGATGGGGCAAACTTCTTAAATAGGCCATCGTTTTGGGATTCTTTGAGTTGAACACCAAGGTTTTGCTTACCGCCACGCCAACCATCTTGGTTAATTTCTTCTTCGGACATGCCTATATTACGCTCTAATTGCTTCCAATCATCATCGGTTGCTACACGCCAACCAACAGGGCACAGGTTTCGCTGATCAGAAACATCATGCCAATCGTACAGCCTGCCATATTTCAATAAGTTATCTGGTTCATCTTTAGGGATAACCCCGGTTCCTACAGCAGAACCGTCTTGAAATGTGGTACTCCTAAGACCTTCTGCTAGCCAAGTTTGATCACCAATGATGACAGTACGGTAGATATTACCTTCAACATCTTGAACCGTATCTTCTAGTTGATGTAACTCTTGATTCATGTCGTTAGCTAATGAAACTGATGCGGAAACCATGCAGACTCCTATGGATAAAATGTACTTCTTCATTATTTAGCCCCTCAGTATCAACCTAATACTTAAGGCTGCTGTAAATATGTCCAAAGTGTAGCCTGTCACCCTTTCATAAACTTATACATTTCCACAATTGTTATAAGTGGCTTGTAAGTTCCATTTAATCAAAGCTTTAGTGATTTTCCTGCGATTTCAAGACTCATAACTTGTTGGGATATGAATAAGTTTTGATTGGTCGTTTCACTTAGAATTCCTTTATGCGTTGTAACTAGGAACAACAGAGGATCACCTAGCGATGAAAATCATTAAGTCTTCATTGACTTTACTTTTAGCGACTTTATTCATGATTATCGGTGGCTGTTCCAGCCACGATATCTCCCGTGAGCCACTGTATGAATCAAAGCAGTACTACAACTACTTGCAGCCGACTTTTGACCAATATGTGGAAACGACAACAGAGTGGTTAAAGGAAAATAGAACTTTTATCACTGAGCATGAGCAACAAACAACTGAGTTAGCGATGAACGCACCTTACACAAAGGGTGATCCAAACTCGAATAAAGCGATCTTGCTTGCACATGGTCTTGGTGACTCGCCTTTTAGTTTCACTGATATTTCAGATTCTCTAGCTGAGCAAGGGTTCTATGTGCAAGTTGTGTTATTGCCAGGTCACGGCAGTAACCCTAGACACATGGAAATGGTGAAATATCAAGATTGGCAAATATTGATTGATCATTATGCCCAGCAGTTAAAACAACAATACGAAGAAGTTTGGCTTGGAGGTTTCTCTACGGGTGGTAACTTAGTTTCTATTCATGCATTAGAAAAACAGGGCGTTAATGGCTTAATGTTATTTTCGCCAGGGTTTAAAACGACAACACCAATACTAGAAAAATTAACCCCATTAGCAGCAATCTTTACTGAAGGTTGGTTCACTGAAGAGAGTAACCTTGCCAAGTATAACTCTGGCCTTCTTGTCAGTGCATTAGCCTACTCAGAAAGTGCTAAGGTGTTTCGCGAAAAAGTCGCTGATCAAAAACTGGATATTCCCGTTTTGTTAGTCATATCAGAGGCTGATAGTGTGATTGATGCGAATGCTCTAAATAAATACTTTGACCGTCATTTTACTCACTCAAAAAGTAAACTGGTTTGGTATGGCCAGAACCGAGACTTTACTCTGCCAGCTAAAGTAGAAAATTACTCGATGCAAAGAGATGACCTTAGAATTAGTACTGCCTCTCACATGAGCCCTTTATTTGCCCCCGATAACAGCTACTATGGACAGTATGGGGAGAAGATAATCTGCGAAAATAGTATGAGCACTTCTGATGTAGAAGCGTGCACTCAAGGTGAGCAAACTTGGTTTTCAGCATGGGGTTACAAAGAAGCTGACCGTATTCATGCTCGTCTAACTTGGAACCCTTATTACGCCGAATTGGAAAAGACGATGAAAACTATCGCCCTATAGCTCGATTAGATAAATATTAGAGAGTAGAAAAATGACCAATACACTGCATATCACTACTATTTCGGAGCTGCATGCTGCATTAGGGCTGGATGCACCCGCTCACCCGCAGGTGAGCTTTTTCCATCCATCCCAAGTTAAGCAAGGAATTACAGAGACCGTCAAAATCTGTTTTGATCTCTATCTGATTTCTTTAAAAGATTCTGCTCATTGCACGGTTGGCTATGGTCATACAACCTATGACTTTGATATTGGGACGATGACCTTTCTTGCTCCAGGGCAGGAAGTGACTATAGAAGCAACGGAGCCGGTAGAAGACTCCTTAGGTTGGACTATTGCTTTTCATCCTCAACTGATTAAAAGGTCAGACCTTGGCAGTAAAATGTCACAATTTACCTTCTTCGAATATCAAAATAATGAAGCGTTGCATCTATCTGAGCGTGAGCGTGTGATGGTCACTGATATTGCTTCTAGCATCGGTAATGAAACTGAAATGAATATGGATAAGCATACCCAATCGTTAATATGCTCTAGCATAGAGTTGCTGTTGAAATATTGTTCAAGATTTTATGATCGCCAATTCATCGTGCGTGGGGATTTTAATCACGATTACATGAGGCGTTTTAATCAGTTCTTAGACTCATATTACCAAGGAGATAAGCCTTTTGAGCAAGGCATTCCAACCGTTCAGTACTGTGGTAAAGAGATTGGTTTGTCCCCTTATTACTTAAGTGATCTACTAAAAAAAGAAACCGGAAAGACAGCTTTAGAGCATATACACCTATTTTTAATAGAGCGAGCAAAGAGCCAGATTTTAGATACCAGCGACAGTATTACTCAAATAGCCTATGAGTTGGGATTTGAGTACCCACAAAATTTCTCAAAACTGTTCAAAGCAAAAACTGGAATAAGCCCACGGCAATTTCGAAATGACCCAACGGCAATACACTAGCAAGGTTTGGTTAGTCACTCCTAGAGCAGATGTATTTTCAATGATTCTAACATTGTTGTTACTTGTAAGTAGTAACAAGATTAAAATCAACGATTACTGTAGGCGTGCAGGTTTACTCGTCAAACAACTGACCCTACGATTCAATGGTTAGGGCACGTTATCTGTCGGCTAGCGCATCATTAATCAGGGCTGGTCGTATTATGAACCAATTTTGGTGTCATTCATTGGTATTTAAGTCAGTCACACGCTGATGAAGATCCTCGTTTGCACAAGGATGACGGCCTAATTTGGATGGTTTGAAGAGCGGTAAGCAACACCGAAAGGGGAAAAACAGTCTAGATCACCTGCCCGCTTAACTTGATACAGCGCTAAAACGATCAATCTTTACTGGAACCAAACAAACGTTATTGTCCTCCGACAAATTCGCATATATTCACTCCCCAAGAAACCATTGAGGTGGCGTACGTTTTGTCCACTTTGCAAATCTCGCCTTATCTCCCAAATAAAAATTACGATACGCTTGTACGGGATCATCAATCACCTTGTAAGCATCAGGCATCGCTTGAGGAAAAGGGGTTAACCCAACAGCAGGGAAAGAGAATGCCGATATTTGGCTCAACACACTCATCGACTTATGGTCCACATCTTTATTGTACCGGAATCGATACTCATCATTCAGTGCAACGGTCAGTGATTTCAACCATAAGAAGTTGTCATAAGAAGCCTCAACCCACAGTACACTGGGATGTTTAACGTGAGTCGACTTGTACGGCGTCTCAAAGCCTTTCTTATTTAAAGCAGTACACAGGATTTGTACACTTTCTAAAATCATTTTAATGACATGCTGATCGCAATGATAGCGAGCACACCGGCTGACGTTTTCGTCTAGAACAAAAATGTTCATCTTTATCCCTCTTTCCCTAATATATCAATATCAGTATGATCCTTAACCGAACCGTTCCGCATTAATCACTAATACAAGACCAGCATTTTTTTTATACCCAACCCAGCATACTGTTTACTTCCAACCCAACATCCAAGAGTCCTGATCTTTCAATTCTCGCCAATCAATCGAAGCTAACCTTTTCGTCATCACCGCTTCGATGGCGCAGTGCACCACGACCCCTTCTTCAACTTCTAGTTCAGTCACCATAAAGTGCTTTTCTCGGTTGATTGGATTCAATGCAGTCCATTTACTATGCAATAATTTCTTGGGATTAATCTTATTGTTCATTACTTTATAGACCTCACAAACAAAGTTATATATCATCTTGATGGCTATACACCCTACTTTTACGATCCTCCTTTCGTTATTGTTCACATTAATTTGTATTTTTATTCGTCTATTCTGAAAAGCATAAAACCAGCAAATAGGTAAGTCATAATTCATGCAAGAATGTTGGTTACTGTCAGACTGTGAGCCAAGCTAAATATCAGCTTTGTCTTGATTATATTATTATTGACTTATTGTATGGCAATTGACATATACTCTCGAAAAAACACAAGGGTATAACTGAAATGACCATTAAGAAATCAACGACACTCGGCCTTATCGGCTCTATTTGTATCGCGGGGAATGCTTACGCGCAGCTAGACATGAATGATGCATCAGAAAATCGAGGCATCCCTGCCGAGTACTCGCAATTTCAATCAATCCTAGCCGTATCTAAATTACAAATATCCGAGCCTCATGGTAAAAAAGGCAATCAGATTCAAGTCGCAGAAGACAGCAACTTTTCGAACATAGTTAATCAATATTTCTACGTTGATAAAGAAAGTGAAGCGTTCGTATTTAAAATGTTTGGTGATCATCGCCGAGCAGAGCTTAGAGTTCATGAAAATTTTCGCAGTGATCTGCCAAACACATTTTATCGCCTAAGCGCGAGCTTCAAACCTGTTGCTCCACAAGAGTCGATGAAAGATTCTGATATTACACAAAATGAAATCACGTATTTGCAAGTACACAACAAAGGTATGAATGACAATGGCGACGGTGGTATTCCCCACCCACTACTCCGCGTCGTTTGGAAACAAGATGCAAATGGTGTCATGGGACATTACTGGGCCATCATCAAAGCAAATAGTCTGATTTGTAAGGGAGAAAGAGGCGCCGACAACATTGGCAAAGACGCATGCAAACCACAAAAAGCTTACAAGCATTATGATTTAGGGATCGCAAGCGAGGAAAATGACACCGCATTTGATGTAATCGTTGGTAATCAAAAACTCGTTATTAACGTTGATGGTAAACAACAAGTAGACCATGACATATCATACTGGAAGCCCCTACTAAGCTATTATAAAGCTGGAGTTTACAACCAGTTTTCTAATGGAGAGAGTCACGCTGAGTTCTCTAAACTCGAGTACTCTGTCGATCAAATTAAATAGTTTTAGTACGAAAAGCTAACGCAAGGCGATGAATCTTTACGTACCGGACTTGCGAAAATCGCCGTCGACTACGCTGTCGACGGCAATGAGAGACTATGGCCGTTCTTTTGGTATCAGACCTTTCGTGACCAACCACTCCAACGTAACCATGGTAGCCAGTGAACAAATGGCTTTATCCGTTATATCAACATATCGAAACTCTTCAATTTCCATTGCCGGTTGCAATGCGCCAGTAAAGTCAGAGTAATAACAGGTCAGCTGCACTGTTACCCCCTTCGCTTTCCCATCCGCTTGGGCACTAAACGTCCCAGCATAACTTAACGATTGCGGGGTTAATTCCACCGAGAGTTCTTCTTGGATTTCGCGAATCAGGGCTTGCTCGTCCGTTTCTCCTTGTTCACGTTTACCACCGGGCAGATAAAACAAATGTTTACCTTTTGAGCGAACCGTTAGTAATTTTCCATCTTGAATATACACCCAAGCTAATTTATCAATCATGTTGTTCATTTATTCCCTCTGTCTAATTTGTAACCACGAGCATAATTTGCAGCCATGAATATACTATGCACCTTAAATAGCGAATTAACGCGATGGGCATCAGCGGACTGGCGATTAACAACTCCTGCTCGGATTAAAAACACCCACTCGGATTAAAAATACGCACTAAGGTTAACAATACGTACGGGCTGCTAACGCCATATCATCACCAGCGTACACTCATAAGACGACTCAGCTCTCATTTTTGACCATAATCCCATACTACTTATGGGGAATAAAACCACCTAGATTGATCTACATCATGTTTACTTATGTCACTTTTACGTTAAGTTAATGTTAACCAAAGGCTTGAGAGGTAGATAAAATGGAATTAAAAAAAGACACCAGATGTTACACGGATGTATGCGTCAACGGAAAGTGGTTTCACTACGACCACTGCACCACTCAAGCTTATATGCTGAAAGGAGGTGCATCCTGTGGCGTTGAACTCTCTAAGGTACCATCTACTGAGCACGAACTAATTGAAATGCTAACCCTGCACTTCTAATGTACCTGCACATTTAATGTAAAAGAGAGCTCGCCTTTAAGTGTACTGGCACGGTGAGCTTTCTTATTGCTTTAGCGCTCAAATGACAATGAGGTGATAGCATCAAAAATCGATGGAAACTGAATTTTTGTTAGACACATCTCTGCAAGACAAAACTCATGAGCCTGAATGAGCTGGGTCACCTCTTCCAACGATACCGTTTGATTGCACTTTTGAAGCGCAACAGAATCTGGGCTAGAGTTAGAATTCGATGCGCACAACGTGAAACACGCTCCCACTGAATCGACAACCACATCATCATCGCTCCAAATAAGATCGCGACTCTCCATAAAAAAATGTGGCTCAGAAGCGAGATAAATCAGCTCATCATCACCCTCTAGTTTTAATAGGCACGGCCATTGAATCATGACTTCACTCTTATCCTATGACTAAGCATCTTGCATTGCGACTCGGTTAAGAAAATGCTCATGAGCCGAGTCGGAAATATCATTTCCATACGCCTTTCGCTTTAGATTGTTAGCGGCAATAAGCGTCGCCCCTGAGCCAAAAAAGGGATCCACCACCAACTCGTTTTCATTCGAACTTTGAGAGATGAGCGTCTCCATCAAAGGGACTGGCTTTTCGGTTGGGTAACCCCGATATACACGCTTATGGGTCAGAATATCTGGGATACCGAGGTCGTTAAGCTTTCGTTTCCCTTTTTCAAAGAAAAGAATGTACTCATGGCGAGCACGATAGTGATACCCCATACCGATACTCACTTTATCCCAAATAATCGGCTTCCAAAATTTAAACCCCGCTTGCTCGGCCAGTGGCTTGATTAGGAACATGGTTTCCTGGTCGCAGAATAAGTAAAAGTGGGCGTTTTTCTTAAGAACGCGATAGATCTGCGCAATTAAACTCTCAAAGCGTTCATTCTCAAAGATCTCAAACCACTGATTGCTCGACGACTTACTGACTTTTAACCGAGTCGTTGTCCCTATCTTACGGTGCTTTTCCAATGACTCATAAGGTGGGTCGGTGATGAGGAGATCAACACTTGTATCGGGGAGCGTGGATAGCCATTCTACGGCGTCATATTTATGTACTTGCATATAAACCCTTGTCGCCAGCAAACCCATTAATTATCAAAGAGCAAAGGCTACACTGTTCTTTAAAATGCGGCAATAAAACTAGGACGTTAACTATCACCTAGGTGCGAACGTTCACCTTAGCCGTGAGCATTTTTCTTGGCCGTAAATACTTATCTTGGCGGTAAATATTTATCGCCGAGAGAGACAATTATAGTCGAGGGAAACATTTATCTTCGAGGTAAACATTTATCTTCAAGGTAAAAATGGCTTTTGACGTTAGGCTTTTAAAGTTTCGAGGAGGCACACTAACCGCGGGGTATAGAGCGATAGATAGAAATAGATATATAAAGAGAGATAGATAGGTAGAGCTAAAAGACAATGGACAAGAAAAGCATGATGACAACGTAATAACGCCAACCTGACAGCGACGGTTCACTGACAAGCTAGCGTTGTTTCATCAATACGCGTTACTTATAAAAAGCTTCTACTGTGCCTTTTAGCGTAATTAACATTGGCTGACCCCAACGATCAAGCGCTTTCGGTGAAGGGATTTTTACCCAACCTTCACTGATGCAGTACTCTTCTACATCAAAACGCTCTTTGCCGTTAAGTCGAATACCAATCGCATATTCGAAGATTTCTGCCACATGGTGAGGGCTGCGAGGATTACCTGCTAAGCGATCCGGTAGAGTTGGTTGAGATTTAGAATCGTTCATATTGGTGACCTATAGAAAACAAAAGTGCCGTATCTTAGACAATATACGCCCAATGCTCAAGGTCTCACGCCAGAAATCCACTCTGAGGATGCGGTATTGAGCAAACAACCTGAACACACGGTCCAAACATTGAGTTTGCCGCCTTTTCAAGGTGCCCGTGGTTTTAAGCTCACAAACCTAATCAACGGCCCAAGCAACATCAATGCTACAATGAAAAAGCGCTCATCCAACTAATTGGCCAACGATGAAAGAATGTAATCAATGCGGTAAATGTTGCATCAAATACGGCGGCGGTGACTTAGCAGCTAATCAAGATGAGATTGACCTATGGGAATTGTTTAATCCCGATATCTTCGAATACGTGAAAAACAACGAGATATGGTTTGATCCTGAATCTGGCCAGAAACTGGATCGTTGTCCTTTCCTCAGTGTTGCGGCCAAACCGTCTCCTCAAGAGCCAGACAGGTACCTATGCAGTATCTATTTAGATCGACCCGAAGATTGCCGGCATTATCCGAGCTTAATCGATGAAATGGTTCGTGACGAGTGTGAGATGATTGAAGTCGTTGATTTAGGCAATCCAAAACAAGCCCAAAAAAGATTAGATTTCCTGATGAGATACAGCAGGCCCGCCCACTACTCGTAACATTGGCCAAATCGTTAGCCAGTTTTTGGTATGGATGCGCTGCTCAAAAACGTCTCTTGATCGCTTAGGGTTAGGCGTTATTTGAAGATTAAACAGTGAATCAAACCCAAATGCTGAGATACATTCAAACTTATTCGCCCCAACCTGCCTGATCCCAACGGCAGTTTCTTTTTCTGGCCAATAACTCATAGCATCAACCGTACTGAGATAAGGCATGTCACCATTGCGTACATGCATTAACGCTTGGTTTCTCACCTGCCAATTGAGCTCTGGCATCATGCAACGAAGTTGCTCTTCATACTCTTGATGTTTGTTAGCCGCTTGATATCTGTTGGCGGTATGTTCATTAGGATCGAAATAGATGACATCAACGTCATTCAATACTGTCGGATGCTGTTTTGAGTGTAAATGGTCCCAGACCAAATTTCTCACAAAACCGGCTGATAGATAACACTGTGGAAGGTTAAGCTGAAAAACACAGTGTAGTGCTTTAGACCTCAAGGCATCTTGCTTGATAAGCTGAATAATGTTGCTCATTACTTCCCTAAATAGGCACAGTCAAAACCACTCCATTGACCACACTACACTAGGCCTTAGTGAGTCATCCTCAATAGCTCTCAAAGGCAGCGTTAATACTACTCGCTTAGTTCACACTTCACCTGTAACTCTTCACAGATTTTCAATACGCCAGATAAAGGATTCGCCCCATCCGTTTCCGTTATATCAGAGGTGATCGTTAACTTCGACAACGTTGCACTCACTGCAGCAACCTTTAAGCTTCCGCTGTTCTCGCTTTGACGTAAATCAAGCATTCGCATTGTGTCATCTTGTTGAATAATAGAGACCGCCGGATTGTTACTGACCGTATCAATCGCGACTTGATACACCTTGTCTGCTGGAGCTTGAATATCAACCGAAGCGACTTCATGATTTTGGCTTTTGTAATACACAATTGCCCCCACCGTTGCAACACCTGCACAACCGCTAAGAAAAACGGTGGTTAGTAGTAACATCACAATTTTTTTCATTTATTCATCCTTAAATATCCTGAAGCAAACGTAAATGGCTCATCTCATCATTAAATCAGTACAGCAGCATTACATCCAAGTTTTAAGTCTTGGCCGTTAACTAGCACCTAGCACCTAGCACCTAGCACCTAGCACCCAAACCTAACATTCATAAACCTAGTCTATCAACGATGCCCAAGCAAACTAAAGCATGGGGCCAGATACCATACCTGCTGATGTCACAGACTCTTCAATCGCTTTGACCAGTTACCTTGGTGTTGAGAATTACAGCGCTCTTCTGAATCATAAATAATATGCTCAGAGGCACGTTTAAACTGAATCCCCAACGCCTCACATCTTTTTTGAATTAACGAGGTCAACGCGCTCGCACTCTGACTAGAAGTAAACTGAGATAACTCATCATTCGTATCAAAAACACAAGCAATCTTTAAACTACTAGGAAAGTTGGAGTAATTAGCGGTGTGCGTTAACCACGCAAATCCATCAGTGCGATCAAGCTCCGTCTCACAAATTTCCGTCAACATCACTCTCAGTTGATTGTCGATTTTCTTATCATTTTTACGCATGTACTACCTAATCTTTAACGCCTAACTGAAGCCAACGATCGCTGAAAACATCCTGTATGGCCTCTGTCACTTGTCTTGTAACGTCATCCCAAAAGTAGTTAACCGCTGCCTTATACCAGTACTTGACGAGTATTTTTGATGAAGTGATGGATTTGACGCTCAGTTTTTGAGTCAATCATTTCTTCTGGTCGACAGCCGTTTGGACACGGCATATTCGGCGTGGTGCCAAACAGTCTGCAGATCAAAGGGCGCTCATCATATACAGTGCATCCTTTCGGTCCTAAGTGTACACAGTCGAAGTTGTTTAGTGCTTCATCATGCTCCGCGTCGGTTTTACGTGGTAAGCGAGACATTTCTTCTGACGATGTCGTCACTGGTCCGCAACAGTCGTGACAGCCAGGCGTACACTCGAACGATGGCACGCGCTCACGCAACATTGCGATGATTTCTCGATTGTTGTTCATAAATACTTAGCTTTCATTAAATTCAACGGCATTATAAGGTGATCAACGTCGCTTTGAAAGGCACGAAAGTACGAATGCTCGACTGCCATAATGCGTCTACCCTGCACGACTGCCGTTTGGTACGTCGCGCTCCGGCATGGCAAGACACGGGTTTATTTTATCTTCATAGCCAATATCAAATAGCATACCTTGTGATATCTCTCCGGCCATTTTTCTGTCCGGTAGGTTCACAACAAACAACGCTTGCTTTCCTTCAATTTCAGCTGGGTTATCTCGTTCTTGCTTTATACCTGACAAGATTGAACGAGTGTGGTCGCCAAAATCAACGGTAAGTTTCATAAGCTTGTCGGATTTAGCCACGTCAGAAACTTTTGTAATGGTTCCCACTCGAATATCCAACTTAGCAAAGTCTTCAAACGTGATTAACTCCTTAATCGGTGCTGGTTTCATTATTGACTCCTGGTCATTGTTTTATGTTTATATGTTTACGTCGCTCACAATCTTACAGTGATGTACTCGCCCAATAACTGGTCATACATACCGTTGTTACCGCCGTTATAAAAACTGTATCACCAGACAGCTAATGAACGCTGGCACTCCCGCAATAAAAAACACTAAGCCTGTTTGATAATTTTGTCGATAATGCGTCTGTTGTTCTTGCTTATAATCATGTTGTTTGATCATTTTAAACACCTTGTCTGAGATAGGGTCGTCCACTAGAGCTGTTTTACCGTGCACGCCCCCCTCCCACATAAGCTTTGCCAGTATCCAAATGACGATAACAACAAAGAATAAGAAATCAACGATCTCTGTGGTTTGAAAAAATGGGATGTATTGAGACAAACACAGTACGACTAATGCCGCACAACCATTTATTAATATGATGTTTTTAAGTAAATGAACCAACTTGTCCTCCTTAATACAAAGCAATATAACGGTCTAAAAAGAGGACACGCCAACATGCCCCATAAGCCGTCAGTCCCATTAAGCGGTCAGTCCCATCAAGCAGGAAAGTCAAAGAGCCATCTCTCGACTGGTTGACTTTCAATCACAAACCGCCGGTTAAATCTAAAAAGTTTCCAGTTGCAAAAGTAGACTTGTCCGACGCAAGCCAATAAATAGCTTCGGCGACTTCCTCTGGCTGACCGCCTCGCTTGAGCGGAATACTACTGGAGAGTCTGGCGACTCGCTCAGGCTCTCCGCCATCAGCGTGCATCTCCGTATGGATCAACCCAGGACGTACACAGTTCACTCGAATGCCCTCACCTGCAACTTCTAATGATAATCCTTTAGTTAAGGTATCGACCGCGCCTTTTGACGCTGCGTAATCAATATACTCATTGGGAGAGCCAGAGCGTGATGCACCAGAAGAGACATTAATAATACCGCCTCCTACACCACCATAACGAGTAGACATCCGTTTTACTGCTTCCCTACAACATAAAAAATAGCTAGTAACATTATTTGCCAGGATTGAATTAATTCTGTCTGCTGTCATCTCCTCTAGGCGTGATTGCGGTTTCAATATACCCGCATTGTTCACCAAAACAGAAAGCGGCCCTAGCGCTTTATCCACGGTAGAGAACAGCCGAGTGACATCGTTTTCATTAGATACATCCGCTTGAACGGTAATGCACTTCCCGCCATCGGCGGTTATCTTGGCGGCTAATTCATTCGCTGATTTCGCATTAGATTTATAGTTAATACACACCGCATAACCTTTACGCGCGAATAATGCCGCGGTGGCCGCTCCAATTCCTCTGCCAGCACCGGTAATAATGACTACTTTTTTATGGCTCAAAATACATCCTTATATGGATTGGAATGAATTTATAACGCTCATCAACGTAATATAGAAAGTATGTTTAAACGGTTAGCTACCCATTTAGACATAGCGTTGTGTCTACATAGTGTTATAGCGCTAAGTCAATGGACAATGAAACAAAGTTTTTCTCACTATTATCAATAATCCGATAACCCAGGTTTTGATAAAATGACAACGCGCTTCCATTGCCTCTAAAACTTGAAAGTGTGACATTCTTTCTGTGCTGAGATAAAGCAATAGCATGTATCGCGTGCATAGCTTTACTACCTATCCCGTTGCCGCGATACCGTGCATCAATAATAAGTAGGTGTACATGAAGCGAATTATCATAGGGTTTAAAACACACTAATCCGACTTGCTGGTCACCCACTTCGATCCAATAGAACCAATCATGCTGGTATTCTGTTTCTAATCGCCGACGTTGAAAGTGGTCGTCCCACCCAAATACCGCGTCCACATGGTGAAATAATCCATTTTTCACGGTGCTGAATATAGAATCAAAATCGGCTTCTGATATTGATCTAAATGTTATTTCCATAAACAGGTTCCAACCCGCTGAAGGGCACGACAAACACTAAAATGCAGTAACATTGATGACGGTTTGTATTCATCAATGTCACTACGACGTGGCCTTGCTATCTTTTAGCCATTGGATGCTCAGGGTTTAGCTGAAGGAGGTCCCAAAGGTTTCCATACAAATCCTCAAACACCGCCACAGTGCCGTAATCTTGCTCCTTTGGCTCGCGGACGAAGTTAATGCCAATGGACTTCATATGTTCATAGTCGCGCCAAAAATCGTCTGTATTTAAGAAAATAAATACCCGTCCACCCGCTTGATTACCAATAAAGTCGTGCTGTTCAGGTTTAGAGGCCTTAGCGAGCAATAACGTGACACCCTGTGAATTTGGCGGCGCCACCACAACCCAACGCTTGTCTTGTTCTGGTTGATACGTATCCTCAATCAGTTCAAATTTTAGTTTGTTGACATAGAAATCTATCGCCTCGTCGTAGTCTTTGACGACAAGCGCAATATGGACAATGTTTTGCTTCATTTTATTCCCTATTACGACAATGTTTTTGATGACAGAATCGTCTCTCAACCGATGGTGTAATGCAACCTAAAGCCATGGTTGCGGGCGTCGACACTAAAACCAGAACTGGAATAACACAAAACATGTCGGCTATATCGACTGATCATTATTGACACGGTTGCCAGTGGTAATCCATTTGACGCGCCACCCGCTCCGCAAGATCCTGACTCCGCAGTTCCGAGACCAAATATAAACTCATATCAATACCTGCCGAAATACCACCTGAGGTCGTGTACTTGCCAGACGTCACCCAGCGTTTGTCATCAATAACAAGCAGTTCAGGAAAAGCTTGTTTTAAATCCGGGATGTCTTCCCAATGCGTCGTGACAGTTAGGCCATTGAGCAACCCAGCATTGGCCAATAGAAACGCCCCCGTACACACGGAAACCACGCGCTCTGCTCGCGTATCGACGGTGCTCAACCAACTTAGTATATGTGACTTGCTCATCTCTTTAGTATGTACACCGCCAACCACTATTAATAGGTCAATAGCCGGATGGTTATGGATGGAATAGTGAGGCAGGATATTGAAACCACCCCGCGCCGAGACTGGCTCCAAGGTCTCAGACACCAAAAACACATTCCATCGTGCTGCATCCAATCGTTTGGCAGTGCTAAACACCTCAAAGGGGCCAGAGAAATCAAGGACCTCGGCGTCGTCGTAGATATAAATACCAATATTCATCGTACCTCCATGTTTTTACGCGTGTTTAAGGTTTCCTATCTAATATCTAATATCTA
>NZ_JBFROV010000033.1:0-14856 GCF_041471725.1 Vibrio sp. 10N.261.51.F12
AAGTAGTTCTCTCAAAGTTACTTTCTTTATCGTCTTACAAAGCAATTACTTGAGTTTTTTTTTAAGATAATTACGTTTTTTAATGGCTAACAACATGGAGTGTGATGAAGTAAGGAAAAGCAGAAGTTTTTACTAAAAAAGCCTAAAGTTCTTTAGCGTTAGGTCGAATGCCCGACCTATGATTGGAGTAATGTCATGGCGAGGCTGGGCGATTGCTTCGCCTGTGCCAATATCGTTGTACTGACCTGTTGCAGAATTTGTTGCTTAATCATCTGTGTCGTTTCTTTGGCATAATCAGTATCACGAATCCGCCCTTGTGATACCGATAAGTTTTCTTCCATATTAGCTAGGTTATTAATAGTATGCCCAAGGCGATTCTGATTCGCGCCCAATTCCGCACGGTGGCTATCAACAAATTTTATAGCCTTGTCTATTACCGATACGGACATTTGCGCCCCTCCGACAGAACCAATCGACAGATCGTCGACGGTCAATCGGCCGCGAGTCTCAACGTTGAGTTCTTCTGCCAACGCCCCCGAAAAAGTGACTTCACTAGTAACACGATCTGAATCAGCAAACAGTTGTAGCTGACCATGCTCATTGACTGATGCGGATAACACTTGGGTTTGGCCGTTAATATACGTCGCTACCTGTTCAATATCATCGCCGGGTTTTGCCTCAATAGTTTGGGTGATGTCTCGTCCAATTGAATCTTGATAACTAAAGCTAAAAGTTTGCTGATTTGGATCAACACGCCACGTATCCGGCGCACCTTTGGCAGCTTGGTAGGCGACGCCCCCCATTTGTAGCTGATCAGTGCGCATACTTTTCAGTTCAATTTGCAGTGCTTCTCCTGCCCCCGATCCAATTTGAAATGATGAACTGCCAAACTGACCGTTCAGTAGCTTTCTACCACCAAAAGAGGTCGTTTCCGCGATGCGGTTGAGTTCATCATTAAGTGCAGTAAACTCCTCTTGTAAGGCACGCCTGTCATCGGGTGAGTTAGCGCCGTTCGAGGATTGCAATGACAAATCACGCATGCGCTGCAAGAGCTGAGATGTCTCGTTCATCGCGCCTTCTGCAGTCTGCATAATAGAAATACCATCATTGGCATTGCGCTGTGCCACACCTAATCCAGAGATCTGTGCTTCTAATCGATTGGAAATCTGTAGGCCCGCGGCATCATCTTTAGCGCTGTTAATACGACTGCCTGATGCCAACCTTTCTAGGGATTGGTTTAAGGATTGAGTCGCTTTATGGAGCTGATTCTGCGCCATCATTGCACTCACATTGGTATTGACAGTAATCGACATAGCTATCCACAGATAAGGTGATTATTAAACCTATCGGCAAGCTTGAAAAAAACTTAAGAGAAAGAGTGAGGCGGGAGGAGGGGGCAATGTAGGTTTCTTGCTGTCAATAATATTGCTTCACAAGAAACCCAGTATTAATAGGTGAGCTCGTTATTTAATGCTTAGCGTCGCAAGCATCGCCTGTGATGGTGCAAAGAAGTACGCCCCCGTCACCGCTTTGGTGAAACGCAACAGCTGATCCGTTTTACCATCAGTGACGCCGTACATACTTTCTAACATAGCGTCGAAATTATGGACCGTGTTGCAGTATGCAATAAATAGCAGCCCGTGTGCACCACTGACACTGCCGTATGGCAAGCTATGGCGAACAATTTTCAAACCAACGCCGTCTTCTTTAAGATCAACGCGACCAACGTGAGAAGCCGCTGGAACATCGTCTAGCTCAATGGAGTCAAGCTTCGTTCGGCCTATCACTTTTTCTTGTGCAGACACGTTGAGACGATTCCAAGCGGGTACGTTGTGCTCAAAGCGTTGCACCATGACATAACTACCACCAGCAAGCTCACCATCGTTAATGATGGCAACCTCTGTACGTTTTTCATTTTTAGGGTTTTCCGTCCCATCAATAAAGTCCGTCATATCTCTTGAATCCATAAAACGAAACCCTTGCGTCTCGTCGACAATGGTGACTGAATCTGCAATTTGAGACATCAGTTTACGTAGGACATAGAAATGCAAATCGTGACGCTTAGAATGACAGTGAATTAATACATCCACGTCGCTAGATGGCGCATGAACTTCACCCTCCCCTAACTCAGGAAAAACTTTGAGTTCACTGGGCATCGCTTGTGTCAGTCCCGTCCAAAATTGATGGCTAAACGCCAACGACAATGTCAATGCTGCATCGGGTTGCGATTGATTTACGTCGTCCACTAGTTGAGGTAGCGATTGTAATGCGGTAAGCACCTGTTGCGGGTGTTGGTTCACTTTCAATTGTGTATACAGCGCGAAAGGTTCCGCCTCTGGAATAATGGCACTTTGTGGTAAAGACATGCGAGTTCCTCTATTTTTTCTCAGTGTATTTTCAACTAGTCAGCGGAGTTATGATTCTGATCAGTAACGGGACGGATATCAACGGGGATTGCCAAACAATCGACGACACTGCGGCTGCTGGCTAAATAAATGGCAAACCAGAGTAGTAACACCAACGTAATCGCATTGGCCCAGCTAAATCCCCAGTGTTGTAAATTAACAAGGTAAATGGTTTGTATCAACTGCCCAATAACGACAATGAGCGTGATTGGCTTACAGTAATTGACCATGCGATTAATTTTTTTTGTCTCTGGTTTTCTTAAACCAATTAACCACATAGATACAACAATGGGCAGCCCCATAGCCAACCCTAGATAGAGCATTTTTTGATCCGGGTAGACATACTCCAAAATCGTGACCCCGTCATTTCGGCTTGCGCCAGCGACAATAAATACCACCCATGCTCGAGTCAGAAAAAACCATCCTAGCCATAACCAAACGGGGGCTTTCAAAAAGCCGTCTTTGTCGTATCGTTCTAATGCATAACGCATATTTATTTCTCTGCTGGGTGCTTATCACAATATATTGAGCTGACTACAGGAGTATTCAAGATCCAGCACAACATTGTGATAAAATAAAGAAAACGTATTGGCGAGTAAGTTATGAAAAACCCACAACCCACCCCTTCGATAGAAACTCAACAAGAAGCAATGCGAATTGCAAAATCGACACAAAAGCCAGGGCAAACCAAAGAGCAAACCCGCATCGTCGCGCAAGGTATTGAAAAAGGGATTGCTCTCTACAAAAAGCAGCAAAAAGAAAAAAAACGACAAGCAGACAAAGCCCAAAAGAAACAAAGAAGAGAAAAACTCAAGCCGGTTCTGACAGAGCTTGACGCTAACAACGAACCCTCAGTTACGCACACTCAAACCTCTTCCACCAGCTCAATGCTGCCTTGGGGTTTACTTGCCATCAGTTGGATAGGTTTCTTGGCGTATGCTTTCTATCTATAGGCCACTATTAATAGTCGGTGCGGTTCTTACAATGAGTGCCTTAGCGGGGTGTGTGGCACCCACTCATCACCTATCCGCACAATCTGAAAGTGTGGTGTTACGTTTTGATCACGGCCTTGACATGGAGCACTGCGAATGGAAAGGCGAAGTAACCGGATCGGAGGGGCATTGGTACAGCTTTTTGTTTTTCACCAATAGCGCCATGGTCAGAGGGGCGATGAATGACATGAAAAGTAACGCCTCCATCATCGGCGCGAATACGGTGATGCTCCTCTCCCCGGTTGACTTTCAGACATCAGTAACCTTGTACGGTTCCGCTTATTACTGTCAAAAATAAAGCCAGAGTCTACACCCTGGCTGTATTTTTATTCACTCATACACAATTGATATTTCATTCGCATTCAATCGCCAATAAATGGTTACACGCCCAAAGTAGATTCAATATCCATTTTACGTTGTACAACCCATTGGCTATCAAACGGTCCCCAGTCAGATAACTGGTAATAACCATCGTTGTGTCTGCGCCCATCTTGAACAAACATCAGTTCAATACCGATACCGGGTAGCGCTTTAATAACATCTTGTATGGTGCGACGAGGCCAGCCCGTTCGTTCAATCAGTTTTGGCACATTCGGTCTGTCTAAGCTTTCAACGAGCAGAGCAAGATAGAGACGACGTGCAAATACAGGACTCAGTTCCATTGACACCTCCTATTTATGTGCATATCCAATATATTGAATTTCACCACAATCGTGTTGCGCTTGATCAAGTTCTCGATAATCCTTTCTGTTTCAATGATCTTGAATTTGTAACGAGTCTTTAGAACTTCGCTCCGATATGCGTTGATTTGTACTCGTATTCAGGTGGCGAACAAGCGGAAGTCTTCAATGGCTATTGACAGGCTTTGTCTCTCAAGAGACTTCTTGGTAGGATGCTGGGAACCATAACATTAATCCCCTCAGAGGGATCCTCAGCGCTCAAAGGAAAACACTATGTCGATAACTATGTTTGGCATTCCAAATTGCGACACGATTAAGAAAGCCAAGAAATGGCTGGACGCCAACAACCTTGAATTCAGTTTTCATGACTATCGAAAACAAGGCGTGACACCAGAACTTATCAACGACTTCTGTGAGCAACTTGGTTGGGAGTTAGTCCTCAACAAGCGCGGTACCACCTACCGCCAGTTATCTGCAGAGCAAAAAGAACAGCTTAATGCAGACAATGTGGTTGCGCTTCTTGTTGAACAGCCAGCCATGATTAAACGCCCTATTCTTAGTATCGATGGGCAGTATCACATTGGTTTTAAAGCCGAACAATACCAACAGATTTTCAATCTTTAAATCGATTCAATTTTAAAATTAAGAGACAAGGATCCTCAAGGATGACAGACAGCCCCGTTTTGGCACTAGCAAAAGACTTAATTAGCCGCCAATCAGTAACACCAGAAGACGCAGATTGCCAAAAAGTAATGATTGAGAGACTCGAAGCACTCGGGTTTGAAATTGAAATCATGGTATTTGATGACACTACCAACTTTTGGGCTCGCCGTGGCAACAATGCCCCATTATTTGCTTTTGCTGGTCATACCGACGTAGTACCTGCAGGCCCTATTGAACAATGGCATACGCCCCCGTTCGAACCGACCATTATAGATGGACACCTGCATGGTCGCGGTGCAGCCGACATGAAAGGCTCACTGGCCTGCATGGTCGTGGCAGTGGAGCGATTTGTTAAAAATAATCCTAACCATGATGGTTCGATTGCCTTTCTCATTACATCAGATGAAGAGGGCCCATTTATCAATGGTACGACTCGCGTCGTTGATACCTTGATGGCACGTAATGAAATTATTGACATGTGTATCGTGGGTGAGCCATCCAGTACCGATCATGTCGGTGATGTGGTCAAGAATGGGCGTAGAGGCTCGATTACTGGCGATCTCTGCATCAAAGGTATCCAAGGGCATGTGGCCTATCCACAACTTGCACGTAACCCCATTCACCAGTCGCTAACAGCACTTGCTGAACTGGCGGCGACAAAATGGGATGATGGTAATGACTACTTCCCTCCGACTAGCTTCCAGATCCCCAATCTCCATGCGGGAACTGGTGCAAGTAATGTGATACCAGGGGAGTTTAATGTGCAATTTAATTTCCGCTTTAGCACAGAGCTTACCGATGACGATATCAAACGACGCGTCCACTCTACTCTTGACCTACATGGGCTAGACTACGATTTACAATGGACATTAAGCGGGCAGCCATTCCTTACCGATACCGGTAACTTGTTAACGGCGGTTGTCGATGCTGTTGCCACAGTCAATGAACAAAAACCACAACTGCTGACGACTGGTGGGACATCCGATGGACGATTCATTGCCAAAATGGGGGCACAAGTTGTTGAACTAGGTCCTGTTAACGCCACCATCCATAAGGTCAATGAGTGTGTCAATGTCGCGGATTTAGAAAAGCTAACGGATATGTATGAGCATACCCTCATCAACTTATTAGGTAAGTAGTTATGACAAACCTGTCGCTTGTGGGACAAGATGAAACGGTGTTAACTGAGTTACAAATTGGGCAACACTTTTTTCAAGTCCACCCGAATGTCCAAGAAGACTTAAACGGATTAACACAAGCGGCATCAGACGCTGGCTTTGTTTTATACATTGCCAGTGGCTACCGAAGTTTCGAACGTCAACTGACTATTTGGAACAATAAAATGACGGGTAAGCAACCAATTCTGGACAGTCATGGCATTCCTCTCATTTCAGAACAATTAACAGAGAAAGAAAAGGTATATGCCATATTGAAATGGAGCGCACTCCCAGGCGCGAGTCGCCACCATTGGGGGACAGATTTCGACGTATATGCGGGTAACTCCCTTCCTGAAAATACCCCTTTAAAGCTAGAGCCATGGGAGTATATAGACGGCCATCAATCAGCATTCTATCAGTGGCTTAAAGCACACCTTCCCGCATCAGGCTTCTTCTTACCTTATCAACAAGATTTAGTAAACGGGGTTGCCTTTGAGCCTTGGCATATCAGTCACCAAAAAGCTTCTCAAAGCATGCTCGCCGCATTAAGCCTTGAACAACTGCATCGCGCAATAGAGCAATCCGCGATTTTGGGACGAAATACCATACTCTCCGAGCTGAATAACATCTACAATCAATACATCCTTAACATCAGCAAGTGAGAACAAAATATGATTGAGTGGCTATTTAATCCTTGGGTCATCATTATTGTTGTACTCGCCGTGGTATTTGGCAACATTGCAGCCTTGAAATACACGGCCCATATGAAATTCGACCAACAACAAAACCCCGCTAAGAAACGAAAGTATGAGCTGGACAGGTTGAATGAACTGGACAAGAAAAAATATGACGAGACAAAGAAAAAGTAAAAAGGACCATAAAGGTCCTTTTTAATTATTTGTTGTTTTTACCTTGTTGTATCACCGTTGATATCAATGGCTCAAGTGATCGCAGAAGATTTTCATTGACCGGCTTACCATCTTTATCGGTAACATTGATTGAGGTACGGTTCCCTAAATCCCCGAACAGGAATGTGTATTCCCCAGGCTCCAAGTCAATCGGTTTCAGACCCACATCGTTCCAAAAATCATCATCAGGTGATGCATATTTAGCTTTTGCGGTACCTTGTGATTGATTTCTTGAATCAATGGTAAAGCCCATTCTTGGAAGCAATTCTGGCACTTCTTGCCACATCACGTTGTAAGGCGTACGCGCAATAATAACCGGTAAACCGCTTCTATCTGTCCCCATACTAATCGGGATCGACTTGACCAGTTGTTGCGCTTTTAGGGCGGCTTCTTCTCTTAAGTCGCGATCGTAGCGAGCCGTGACGAGATTGGTCATTAGCGTGTTATAGCGCTCCTCGTTCGTACGCGTCACCGGTTTAACCGTATTCGCTTCCCGCCAGTCAATGAGCTTCATTTTGAATCCAAAGCGACGATTGGCTTCAAAGCGTGTGATTTCATAGCGACTGCCTATTTCAACATCTTCATCCGCCGACACCCATGTCACCCAATCCGTTTCGATAAGGTCATCGGTTTCTTTGAGTGGTTTCACATCGATCTCGGTCAGCATTTTTTGAACCGTTGCCCAGACCTTATCCATCTCATCTTGCTTTAAGAGCCAAAGGGTCACTTCAGAGCCTTGACGTTCAACACGAGCTCCAGGGATCAGTTCCAATACTTGCTGTGGTGGACGAATATCAACCTCGCGTCCAACCCCACCTTTATAGTCACCTTTAGGGATTTCATAATTGGGATAAAACTGAGGGGTTGCGCCTTCGGCAAGCTGCCAGCTTTGAAGCGCTGGCGCATCTAGATAATTGAAATCATCTTTAGCTTCACGGCGAGTGTTAGGATCGCTTGAACAAGCGGCTAATACCATAACAGCTAACGAAGACACTGTTAGCTGACGAGAAAATTTCATTGAGACTCCCTTAAAAGAGGAACCTTACGCTCCTCTTATTTATTCTATTTTAGTAGATGCAAGCTTCCGACATTGCTTGGGCAACAATAGGTTTGGCTTGCTCTGACAACTCCGTTAACGGCAGACGCAGATTGCCTTCTTCAATTAAACCCATTTTATGAGCAGCCCATTTAACTGGGATAGGGCTCGATTCTACAAACAAGTTTTTATGCAGTGTCATTAGGCGCTGGTTAATCTGATGCGCTTCTTCAAACTGACCCGCTAAGGCGAGTTTCATCATTTTAGCCATGTCAGCCGCTGCAATGTTATTAGTGACAGAGATAACCCCTTTACCGCCTTGTTGGACAAAATCCAACCCTGACGAATCATCACCACTTAGTAAGATAAAATCTTCGCCACAAAGTTCACGATGAATTTGAATACGAGATAAATCACCTGTCGCATCCTTCAATGCAACAATGCCTGGGATCTTAGATAATCTTGCTACCGTTTCAGGCAAAAGATCGACACCAGTACGCCCTGGGACGTTGTAGAGAATCTGTGGAATGTCACTTTCTTCAGCAATCGCTTTGTAATGCTGGTATAGACCTTCTTGAGTCGGCTTATTGTAATACGGCGTAACACTCAAACAACCTGCAATACCCACGTTATTTAGCAAGCGGCTAAACGTGATGGCTTCATGTGTCGCGTTTGCTCCCGTACCAGCAATGATAGGGACTCGACCCGCGGCGAATTCAACCGTCTTAGCGACAACCTTGACATGTTCTTCTACAGTTAATGTTGCAGACTCACCCGTGGTACCAACCGCAACGATACCGTCGGTACCTGCGTCAACGTGAAAGTCGACTAGCTTCTTTAAGCTAACAAAGTCCACTTCACCATCTGGAGTGAATGGGGTTATTAATGCAACAATACTTCCTGAAAACATGGCTATCTCCCTAAATTGATACTTCTTGCATGGTACTGTAATGATATTGATAAACACAAGAGATTAAAAACAGTTCCCACAAAGAAGTGAATGATTAATTTCAGATTTCAGATATGAGGCACGTGTAAGATGCGCTTTTGGTATAATTTGGTGTCAAACAATCGTCAAATATGTCACGCAAAACACGTCGATATTGAAAGATTTACGCCAATTCCATCACGGCTACTACAAGAGCTTTAATTTGAGTTGTGCTACCATATCAACAAACAGGGAATAGAAGTGACGTTATGAATCAATATTTAGTGATTACCGCCGTTGGTACCGATCGGCCAGGGATATGCAATGAACTTGTGCACCTTGTCACTCAATCAGGATGCAACATTGTTGATAGTCGTATCGCCATGTTCGGTAATGAATTCACCCTCATTATGCTGATTTCTGGTACGAGTAGCTATATTACACGTGTCGAGACAACACTACCGCTGCTTGGTCAAGAACACGACCTCATCACCATGATGAAACGCACGTCAAGACATGACCACCTGACCAATCAATACACTGTTGAGGTCTTTGTTGAATCGGAAGACCGTGTCGGCCTTACAGAGCAATTCACACAGTTTTTTGCAGACAAGGATATCGGCCTCGCTTCATTGAGTGCACAAACGATTGTCAAAGAACGTGCTGGCACCGACATTGATCAGTTCCAAATCGCACTCAGTGCCAATGTTGAAGAAAACTGCAATTTAATGCAATTACAAGAAGAATTTGAAGCGCTATGCCAAACCCTTTCAGTAAAAGGCTCACTCAACTTCATTAGCACCAATAAACAATAAAGCGCTCAATCGATTGGTCTAAAATAATGCGTTGAGTAGCCACAAACTCGATGAATACGAAACGCATATATACACCTCTTACTCACCGTATCAATGCTCACAGCGCCTGTGCTCACAAGGCTGCTTAATCAGCGATACGGTTACGCTAATTGGTCATAAAATAGAATTCACCGTATGTAAAAAGTTCACCACTGACAAAAGCTCATCACTAATAAATAGAAACCATCACTTCAAAGGAATCAACATGAATACGTTGACAGCTGGCTCACCAGCACCCAACTTCAGTTTACTCGATCAAGACGGAAAAACTGTTTCATTAGGCGATTTTAAGGGTAAGAAAATTCTCTTTTACTTCTACCCTAAGGCAATGACCCCTGGCTGTACCGTTCAAGCACAAGGCTTGCGTGACATCCAATCTCAACTCGCGGAACACAATGTCGTTGTGCTTGGCGCTAGCATCGACCCAGTAAAACGTTTAGGTAAATTTATTGAACGCGATAACCTAAACTTCACCCTATTATCCGATGAAGAGCATGTCGCTGCAGACCAGTTTGGCGTCTGGGGAGAAAAGAAGTTCATGGGTAAGGTCTACGACGGCTTGCATCGCATCAGTTTCTTGATTGATGAAAACGGTGTTATTGAGCATGTCTTCAACAAGTTCAAAACAAAGACCCATCATGACGTGGTTTTGGCGTACCTAGAAGAAAATGCTTAAGGCTCACTCTCGACGCTAAAATAGCATCGACCGTATTTAGAGCGGGTCACACCAACAAAATAAAGCCTCGCTATGCGAGGCTTTTTTAATACTCAATATCCAAGTAAGCATTGCTAGGTAAGCATTGCTAAGCGGCTTGATTAGGCTCTTCTTTACTTGGAAGCGCATTCCACACAGCTTTGACTAATGTTGCAAGTGGGATAGCGAAAAATACCCCCCAAAAGCCCCAGAGCCCACCAAAAACAAGCACTGCCACAATAATGGCAACGGGGTGTAAATTCACCGCTTCTGAAAACAACACCGGCACTAATACGTTGCCATCCAATGCCTGGATAATTCCGTAGGCAAGTAGCAACCAATAAAACGGTGGGGCAAGCCCCCACTGAAATAATCCCACCATCGCAACGGGCACCGTCACCGCGGCAGCTCCGATGTAAGGAATAAGCACAGAAAAACCAACCAATACCGCAAGCAAGACGGCGTAGCGCAAATCCAAGATCGCGAATGTAATGTAACTCACGGTACCAACAATGAGTATTTCCAGTACCTTGCCTCGAATATAATTTGAAATCTGTTGATTCATCTCGAGCCATACTTCATTCGCTAGGCGACGATTACGTGGCAAAACACCGCTCGCCATATCGACCATCTCTTCTTTGTCTTTCAGTAAGAAGAACACTAAAAGCGGCACGAGGATAAGATAAACAGCAAGTGCCGCCAGGCTGACTAATGATGCAAGCGACCCCTTCACAACATTCTCACCCAACAGCAATACCTTATTCTTAAGGTTAACCATTACGGACTCAACAAGGTGGATTTCAGCAAGGTCTGGATAACGCTTAGGGATATCGACGATGAAGTTTTGCATCCCCGCATACATATTAGGTATGTCGTTGATCAGGTTGCCAACTTGGTTCCAAATGGTCGGGACTAAACCAAAAATAGCCATCAACATCAGGCTAATAAACAACAAGATCACGCCAATCACTGACACCGATCGTGGGAGTCCCATCCGGCATAACTGGCTGACGGGCCACTCAAGCAAATAAGCGAGCACAATCGCAACCAGTAAGGGAGCGATCAAATAACCAAAGAAGTAGATAGTGATGAATCCAAACAACAATATCACGACAAGGCTAACCGCCTCTGGGTCAGAAAAGCGCCGTTTGTACCAATGACGAATCATATCTAGCATCTACTAATCTTCCTGTTTACTGATCGTAAGTGTGGTAACGCCTGCTGCCGTCTGGCAATGAACGTTTGCGTTTTGTACCTTAAGGTAATTAAGAATATCTCTCACTGAACTCTCATCGGTTAACTGGATGCATAATTGTTCACCGCTTACCAATGGCATATAAGAGCGTTTCACTCGTAAAAGAGACATTGGGCAACGCTCTTGTGTTAGATCTAAGCTTTTTATCGACATTCATTTACTAAGCGTTTCAATAAGGTGCGTCTATAGTAACACCTTAAGTCTAGCGCGCTATTGTACATTGCTTTTCATTTCTTTCCCAAACAGTATGTGTTACAAGCGATAGACGCCTAATACATTGCTGTCGCAGTCCAAAGTTACGTTGTTCGAACCACCTAAGTACTTTCTTATCCGTAGATCGTATGCAAAAATAAAACAAATATGGAATAAGGTAGGAAACCAAGCTTGATAACCATGGTCAAAACTACCAAATCACAGGAGTTACCTTAGTCAGTATGATAAAACGCGCTCGTTCTCTAATTTGCCTATGTGTCGCCACCGCGCTAAGCGTGCCGAACATTGCTATTGCCGAAGCTGATCTTCCTGAAATCGGGACGGCAGCAGGCGCAACTCTAACCATAGATCAAGAGATTATCTATGGTGATGCTTATATGCGAATGATTCGAGCAAGTTCGCCTGTCGTCAATGACCCGGTGATGAATGAGTATGTTGATTCTATCGGCCACCGACTGGTTTCGAGTGCCAATGATGTAAAGACACCGTTCACCTTCTTTATGATTCGCGATCGCAATATTAACGCTTTTGCTTTCTTTGGCGGTCATGTTGCCTTACATACCGGATTATTTCTTCACGCTCACAGTGAGAGTGAACTTGCCTCCGTTATGGCTCACGAAATTGCCCACGTCACCCAACGACACTTGGCACGTCGAATGGAAGACGAAGCACGACGCTCACCTGCAACCGTGGCAGCGCTCGTCGGGTCATTGCTGCTGGCCATTGCCGCGCCACAAGCCGGAATGGCGGCGTTGACAGCAACCACTGCGGGTTCAATGCAGGCATCGATTAACTACACACGAAGTAACGAAAAAGAAGCCGACCGATTTGGTATTGCCACCTTGGCCCGAGCCAAGTTTGATGTGAATGACATGCCTCGTTTCTTTGGCCGACTTGCCGATGATTATCGCTACGCAAGTAAACCGCCACCAATGCTGCTGACTCACCCATTACCAGAAGACCGTATCACGGACACTCGCGCACGCGCTCAAAACTATCCACCATTACGCGTACTGCCTTCGATTGACTACCACTTAGCAAGAGCAAGAGTCGTCGCTCGCTATGCCAATATCAAACAGAACTCGGCACTAGATTGGTTCCAGCGCACAGCTAAGAAAGCCGATCCCGCGATTAAAGATTCCTTTGAATACGGGAAGGCGTTGGTTTATTTGGACAATAATCAACTCGACAAGTCTGAAGCGATTTTAACCAAGCTTCTTCGCTCTAGACCCAATGATAATTTTTATCTTGATGCAACCTCAGATCTTTACATCGCCCAAGGGAAACCAGAAAAAGCGGTGCAGTTAATGGAAAAAGCATTAAAAACTAAGCCAAATAACCCTGTGATTACCCTCAACTATGCCAACGCATTATTGGCAAGCCAGCAACTTGATAAAACGGTTCAGGTTCTACAGCGCTATACGCACGAACACCCGGATGATACTAATGGGTGGCACTTACTATCTGAGGCGAATATCAAGCTCAGTAACAGCGATGGTGACCTTGCCGCAAGAGCTGAGATCATGGCGCTCAATGCTCAATGGGATAAATCGATTCAGCTGTATTCACAAGCCAGCCAGCTCGCCACCTTAGGAAGTTTAAAACAAGCCCGCTATGACGCACGAATTGATCAACTGTTGGTTCAGCGTGATCGGTTCATGGCGCTACAATAATAAGGAATTAATATGTCAGTCACTATCTACCATAACCCACGCTGCTCTAAAAGCCGCCAGACTCTCGCCCTATTGGAAGAACAAGGCATCGAAGTGGATGTGGTTAAATACTTGGATACGCCGCCTAGCAAGGAGACACTCAAAACGTTGTTCACACAACTTGAGGTTGAAAGCGTGCGTGCGATGATGCGCACCAAAGAGGACATCTACAAAACACTAAACCTGGCAGATCCGGCATTGACTGACGACCACCTATTCCAAGCCATGTTCGACAATCCAAAACTGATTGAGCGACCAATTGTCGTCAGTAATGGCAAAGCAAAACATGGTCGTCCGCCAGAACAAGTTCTCGAGATTTTGTAGTGACGTGCAAAATTTTAGTGCTGTATTACAGCCGTCACGGCAGTACTCAAAACCTGGCAAGATCAATCGCCCGTGGTATCGAGAGCGTTCAGGGTTGTGAGGCCGTATTAAGAACCGTCGCTGAATTAGACCCACTTGCAGCCGAGTCCTCTGACGCTTATGCAACATTAACGGACTTAAAAAACTGCGACGGACTTGCCATGGGCAGTCCGGTTTGGTTTGGTAATATGGCAGCGCCACTTAAGCACTTTTGGGATCAAACCACAGGATTGTGGATTAATGGCTCACTGATCGATAAACCCGCTTGCGTATTTACCTCATCATCAAGCCTTCACGGGGGGCAAGAAACCGTACAACAGTCAATGATGTTACCGCTGCTTCACCATGGCATGATGGTGATGGGTATTCCTTATAGCGAACCAGCGCTGCATACGACTACGTCAGGGGGAACGCCTTATGGCGCATCGCACGTTGCCAACGACAGTAATCAATTAACCCCTGACGAGGCCGCTCTTGCCATGACACTTGGAAAGCGATTGGCAAAGACGGCACAACAACTCAAACAATCATAATGGATATGACTCGCTTGCAACCGAATACTCAGTACGCTCGATACTTTGCCCTACTTTCAAACCTAGCCCTACTAACCTGGGTTATCTTATGGCACAGCACACTCTCACCGCATCCACACATCAGCGCTCTAACCATTACCATCGCTTGGGCGATACCTCTTTTGTTGCCGTTACCCGGTATTTTGGCGGGCAAGCCTTATACACACGCTTGGGCAAACTTTGTGCTCATGCTGTATTTTCTGCACGCTTTTACGCTGCTGTATACCGACGAGGGTGAGCGATGGCTAGCCGCCGTTGAACTCATACTGACCACATTGGCATTTATCAGCAATACACTCTATGCCCGACTAAAAGGCAAAGACATGGGGCTAAAGCTACCTCGCTTATCCAGTGTCGAGAAAAAAGAGAAGGAAAAATTCGAAGAAAAATAAGCCGTTAAATATAAATAACAGACATAAAAAAG
>NZ_JBFROV010000034.1:0-97800 GCF_041471725.1 Vibrio sp. 10N.261.51.F12
ATTAATTTTAGTTTAAAAATTATTCTTTTATATCAGAAGGTTAAATATTTGTTTCTTATCTGCTACATACTTTCTAATTAGCCAGATTGTCAGAGAAATGAAATGTCATGTAATTGAAATCAAAAAACGAGCTTAAGTTCAAATATTCTACACAAGCTTTACTGAGAATCGTTGACTTAACTTCGCAGTGGCTTATATTAATTTCTAGCTTGAAATGAAGTTACTTTGTTTACAAAAGACATTTACCGAATTTACTCAATTCTTTGTCGTGTTGTACGCAATAGCAATTTACGTTTTCGCGCTATAGCTGCCGAATCGGCAAAACAAAAAAGAAAATATTGAATTTTAGGATTACATTATGTCTAACACAGTAACTGGCACCGTTAAATGGTTTAACGAAACTAAAGGCTTTGGCTTCATTCAACAAGAAAATGGTCCTGACGTGTTCGCTCACTTCAGCAACATCAAAGCAGACGGTTTCCGCACTTTAGCAGAAGGCCAAAAAGTTGAGTTTAAAGTAACTCAAGGTCAAAAAGGCCCTCAAGCTGAAGAGATCATGCCAGTTTAATTACTGTTGATACTCCAGATACTATTAGCCAGCGTAAGCTGGCTATTTTTTTGCCATTTAATCCATTAACTTACCAATTCTGTACCAATTTGCCGTTAAGCTACGTAAGATACCCTGTCTTCTAATTTACTGCGTTGTAACCTACCTATGGCTATCAAACCAACCATCTACAAATTCCGTGTTGCCCTGACTGACATGAATCGTGACTATTATGATTCATTGAATCTAACCGTTGCACTGCATCCATCGGAAACTCATTTAAGAATGATGGCGCGCCTGATGGCATTTTGCTTGAATGCGTCACCTGAGCTCCAGTTCACTAAAGGTCTATCCGATGTTGAAGAGCCTGACATTTGGCAAAAGTCTCTCGATGACCAAACTGAAATGTGGATAGAGATCGGTGAGCCTGACGTCGAAAGAGTGAAGAAAGCCACTCGTTTGTCTAAAGCGACCAAGGTCTACAGCTTCAATACTAAGAGCGATGTATGGTGGAAACAAAACCAAGGTAAGTTTGGCTTTCTCAATGCCAGTGTTTATCGCTTCAATAATGAATCCATTGAAGCACTGACCGGACTTGTCGCTCGTACAATGGATCTCTCTGTCATGATTACGGGGACATCGTTGTTCGTGGACGGTGAAAGTGGCTCTGTAGAAGTACTAGTAGAGGAACTGCAAGAGAAATGAGTACGCTAGAGACGCATCTGCAAACCTTCAACGTTGCACAGATGTCTGTCGTTGCCGATCAAGCTGCGCTTTTTTCTGAGCTTTGCGCTCGGGAAAATGCGCTATTCGAGCGTGCTCAAACCAACAAACCTGACACACCAATACTCGGTCTTCTATTAGGGTTGTTCACCAAGCTCAATGTTGAGTCGATTGCGTCATTGCAAACGTATTCAAGTCAAGTCCTCGCGATGCGAAAAAGCTTTGAAGATGAACTGGGCAAAGATGAAGCACAAGTGTTTAAGCTGCCTGTACTTGAAGAACTCGTGCTGGTGACCCACGTCTGGTTATACATACAAGGCTGCTTGGGCATGGATTACAGCTTAGCCAATGACCACGCAGACCAGACTAGCCAGGTAATTGCAGGGTTTAACGGTAACAATGTCGATGAAACCCGTATCGCATTCACTAAAAGTTACTACCTAGGCTTTCGCTATTTTGAAGCAAACAAACCACCAGCAACCGGATGGAAGCGGTGGTTTGAAAAATGGTTTAACTAAGGCTTGCGCTCGATCATCAAGTAAATTGGCATCAAGTAAGACAGCACCAGATGCCAATCGTCATTATATTTCCGCTCTATCGCTTTAATGAAGCCATCGAACGCATTACTTAATTGACGCGTTGCTTAACTAATTAACGCGTCGCTTAACGAATTTTAACGCGCTGCTTAACTAAAGATAAGCATGAGGTCCAAAGACTTCGTAGTGGATGTTATCACGCGCTACGCCAAGTGCTTCCAGCTGTTTAACGACGCTTTCCATGAACACCACTGGCCCACAAATATAGAAATCGCCATCATCAAGAGGCAGTTGCTCTGCAATGTTGTTGAGATCCATCAGCCCTTCATGGTCGCTGGTATTGTTAAGCGCAAGTGTTGGCTTGTTGTACCATATCTGGCTAGCCCAACCATTGCCTGCCACCAACGTATCCGTCTCGTCTAAGAATGAATGTTGCGCGTGATTTTCACAGGCGTGTAGATAGGTTACGTGCTCTTTTTTTCCTGCTTTAGAGAGCTGCTGCAGTATAGCTTGCATTGGTGTGCACCCTACACCAGCAGAGATCAACACAACAGGTTTTTGCTTTTCTACATAAAAGAAATCGCCTGCCGGTGGCATAAGGTTCACTTTGTCACCAATGCTCACTTCATCGTGTAAATAATGCGAAACTAAACCAAGTTGAGAGGCGCTGCCTTCTTTTTTCACTGAAATACGATAATTTTCACCGTTTGGTGCTTGTGATAATGAGTACTGACGAATCTCTAGATTCTCGCCTTTAGACGGTGTCACCTCGATACCTAAGTATTGACCAGCGTTGTATCCGATAACCGGCTGACCGTCTTCTGGCGTTAACACGAAGCTCGTTACGATGTCTGATTGCTTCACTTTATCAGACACAATAAACGAACGTGCGCCAGCCCAACCACCTACGGCTGCTTCGCTTGCAGAGTACAGTGCCGATTCGCGGTCGATAAATATCTGTGCTAAGAATAGATAAGCGGCCGTCCACGCTTCTTCCACATCTGGAGTAAACGCATCGGGTGCCAATTCTCTCAGTGTTTCGATCAGGTGTAGACCAACAATTTGATAGTGTTCTGCTTTAATATTAAAACTAGTGTGTTTATGAGCGATACGCTCCACCGCGGAACTTAACGCCGCTAAGTTTTCAATGTTTTTCGCATACGCGGCAATGGCTTCAAACAAGGCGACACTTTGACGGCCTGTTTGTTGGTGAGTCATATTGAAAATATCTTTGAGTTCAGGGTTGTGAGAAAACATTCTTTGGTAAAAATGTTGTGTAAGCGCGGGACCCGCAGATTCTAGTAGTGGAATAGTGCTTTTAACGATGTCAATGTGTTGGTTGGTTAGCATATGAGCTCCCTTAAAGGCGATAATGGCTTACTTAAAATGATGAACTTACTTTACATATTGAGTTTTTGACTGTGTCCTCTGAGTGAATCAAAATAGACAATTCAGGCACCAGTACTGTTTATAATTATGTGTGTCACTGTCACCGAACGATGACGGTTATGAGTTGAGAATCATACGTATTTGTCTTTCGGCTATTATAGGTAAAGCACAGACCATGCCAATTCGTCAATTGCTTGCTATATCATGATTCTTAACGCTATTTACTTATTTATTATGTCTAAATGACTACTTCCAAACAAGTCAATTAGACTCTATAATGCGATTTGTACTCTCTTTAGGCGAACGCCCCATGCAAGATTTTTCTCCTTCCAATCTCGTTGAACTAACGATAGGGCTTGCGAGCAGCAGCAATGATCAACAGCGTTTTGATACTTTGCTTAATACCATACGCAAAACTGTCCACTGTGATTCTGTAGCGTTACTCTCACAGCAAGGCAACACATTAGTCCCTTTAGCAATGCAAGGGTTGGCACGCGACACCATGGGCCGACGCTTTGTTATCGCCGAACATCCACGTTTTTCTCAAATTTGTTCGTCACTCTCTCCAGTCATATTCGACGCGGACAGTGACTTGCCCGACCCATTTGATGGGCTTCTTATGGATCATCACGGCGATCTTCCAATGCACTCTTGTATGGGGCTGCCATTAATATTTGGCGACAAAATGCTAGGCGTCTTAACATTGGATAGTTTATCTACCAAAGCTTTTAACGATATTCCACAACGAAGCCTAGAGGTATTATCCGCGATCGCTGCTTCCACATTAAAAATGGCCATGACATTCTCACAGCTCGAATACCAAGCCAAGCAGTCCAAGCAGTTACTCGAAGAGCTAAACGTTGAGTCATGGGAGCGTGATGGTGGGGAGATGATTGGTAATAGCGCACCAATGCAAGCGATGAAATCCGATATCGAGATTGTCGCGCCTTCCGATTTTAATATATTGATCCACGGCGAAACGGGCGTAGGAAAAGAGCTCGTTGCTCGTACCCTGCATCATCAATCCACCCGCAGGCAGAACCCATTAGTGTATGTGAACTGCGCTGCCATCCCAGAAAACCTCATTGAAAGTGAGTTATTTGGTCATATTAAAGGGGCTTTTACGGGAGCTGATCGCAATCGTATGGGCAAATTTGCTTTAGCCGACGGCGGTACACTGTTTCTAGATGAAATCGGCGAGTTGCCTTTAGCCGCGCAAAGTAAATTATTACGAGCATTGCAAAACAATGAAATCCAACCCGTTGGGCGCGATGAAATACAAAAAATCAATGTACGCGTGTTAGCCGCCACCAATCGAGAATTAAAAGAAGAAGTGGAGCAAGGCAAGTTTAGGGCCGATCTATATCATCGATTAACCGTTTACCCCATTTTCGTTCCCCCATTACGTGAACGAAATGGTGATATTGAATTATTGACGGGTTTCTTCCTTGAACAGGCACGTCGAAAACTTGGGATTGCTCAGTTGAAGCTGAGTCCAAACGTGAGTGCTTACCTAAATCGTTACAACTGGCCGGGCAATGTACGCGAGCTCGAGCATGTGATTAATAGGGCAACTCTAAAAGCAAAAGCACGCATGTTTGACAAAAAAGTGATTGCGGTGAGCATCGAAGACTGCGGACAATTTGATGATGAGCCCGCACCAAGGACAATCGCATCCGCGTCAACAGCCCCTTTAAATATTGAGCTCAATCGCGGGCTTCGGGAAGTCACTGAAGAATTTCAACGCAGTATTATCTCCGATGCGTTAATTCAAGCCGATTACAACTGGGCTCAAGCAAGCCGAGTACTAAAAACTGATCGTGCGAACCTCATTCGACTAGCGAAACGCTTAGGTATTACCGTATCGAAAAATCCACAAATCAACCGAGATTAACGTGTTGTAAACGCGGTAAAGAGATGTCTGAGGCGTAAATAAAATGTTAACATCCAGGTCACAATAAAAAATTGCTCAAATAAGGTCGTTATGAAGTTCATTCGTATAATTCTTGGAAAAATCATTCTCGTACTTAATTTCGTATTTAGCCCACGTGGTGTAAAACGCACAGCCGAAGCACAAAATCAGGCCAACGAGAAAGCCAAAACGCTTTCATTATACCAATTTGAGGCTTGCCCTTTTTGCGTGAAAGTGCGCCGTGAGATGAAGCGCCAGTCTGTCAATATTACTCTGAAAGATGCGAAAAATGACGATGTCGCGCGTGAACAACTTTTAGAAGGTGGCGGTCGAGTAAAAGTACCTTGTCTAAAAATTGAAAAAAATGGCCAAGTGGAATGGATGTACGAATCAGGAGATATCGTCAACTACCTGCAAAAAGAATTCGCATAGCTGTAAAGTTATAACGTTATAAAGTTATGCGCTTGGCGTGAGTACAAACACCGTGTAAATCACAACACTGAGTTTGTACTCATCTCTCCCTTATCTCATTTGCTCTATCCACTCGCGTCAGTACTCGCTTATAGTGAGTACTCCGCAATAATCATCACTCCGTTGCAGTCATCATTCCGCTATAGTCATCAGCGATAACTTATTAACTCGTCATTTCATCGATAGGATCGGCCTGACGCTTCTGGCTACCTAACACAAAGAATGCGTCGATCCAGTGCAACACGAGGACAGAGTCTTGCGGCTTATCTATTTGCTTAAAAGCATCTTTATAATGTTGAGGTGTGATTAAGTGCTTTCTATTCTCTAGGAGCTCAGTCGTAAACTCACCGCTGAATTCGGGGTGCCCTTGAACGGTCAATACATGGTTATCTTTTACCAGCATAAAGTTGGGGCAAAACGCATTGCTAGCAACCACTTTCATTCCTTTAGGGACAATGGTTACTTGATCTTGATGACTCACTAGAAGACGAATGGAATCCATAGAAAGGTTCATCCATTTCTTTTGAGCCGTCACATGCACATCATAACTGCCTATGCCCCACCCTTTGGGCGATTTCTCTACGGTACCGCCTAATGCACGAGCAATCACTTGATGCCCGAAACAAATACCCACTAAAGGTTTTCGTCTCGCCTCACAAGCACGAATCCAATCCATTAGATCGAGAATCCAAGGAAGATCATCGTAAGCATTGTGGACGCTCCCCGTCACAATAAAACCGTGAAATTCATCGATACATGGCCGCTCGCCTTGCCGCACGTCAAAGTTCACGAACTCACAGGCACTGTTGACTTCTGATAATGACCGTTTGATCATGTCGGCATACTGTCCATACACCTCAGACAGTGGCAAATTTACTTGTCCGCACGTTAAAATCCCTATCTTCATCAGCCACCCATTCTTGTTTGATTACTCGTTGTTTGATTATTCGTTGTTTAAATACTCACGATGAATCTTATGCTTGTACTTAGACGGTCGGTGTCGTTAGCTGCTGATATCAAAGCTCGCTTAGTAAATCCGGTTACTATTCAACATCTTTACAAACAAATATTCATGCTTACTTTGATTATAGAACTGTTCTATACCAATGCCATTTAACACCCAAAACATTGGTAAGATTTGTTCTTCAGCCGCTCTGTCCAAACAATTTTTTAAATAATGCGACTATTTTGTGACTCTTGCCGAGTTCTTGTTAGAATGCGCGCAGCTATTATTAGAGTAGAACCCAAACATGTATCAATTAACTTTCTCGCTTCAAGAATTTCTTGCCACATACTGGCAAAAAAAACCAACCATCATTAAAGGTGGTTTTGCCAACTTTCAGGATCCAATTTCTCCAGAAGAGCTGGCTGGACTGACCATGGAAGAGGAGGTCGACTCTCGATTTGTCTCTAATCTCAATGATGAATGGCAAGCGGAACATGGTCCATTTGACGATGAGAAGTTTGCTTCACTCGGTGAAAGTAATTGGTCATTCATTGTTCAAGCCGCCAACCATTGGCATGATGACGCCGCGCAACTGGTTAAGCCGTTCAAAGGCATGCCGCAATGGTTGTTCGATGATTTAATGATCAGTTATTCCGTGAAAGACGGCGGAGTGGGTCCTCATATTGATCAATATGATGTCTTTATTATTCAAGGTATGGGCAAACGTCACTGGCGTGTCGGTGCAAAAGATGTCGGTCAATATAAAGAAACTTGTCGCCACGAGGCACTGCGTCAGATTGAATCATTTGATGCTGAGATTGACCAAGTATTAGAGCCAGGCGACATTCTCTACATCCCACCCGGTTTCCCACACGATGGCTACGCACTTGAACCATCAATGAGTTACTCGGTTGGCTTCCGCTCTCCAAAAGAACAAGAACTCGTGAGTAACTTTGCCGATTATGTTTTGGCACACGATTATGGAGACGTACATCTGCATAAGCCTGAACTCACCACTCAAGAGAACCACGGCGCAATCAGTGCATCAGATCTCGAATCACTGACACAAATGTTGAAATCAAAACTTGACGATCCGCTCATTGTAAAAGATTTCATGGCCGCCATGCTCAGCCAATCCCGTCATCATTTAAACATCATTACACCTGATCCTAAATGGACACAAGAAGAGATGGCTCAACACTTAACTAGTGGCGGTGAATTGTTTAAAGTGTCGGGTTTACGTGCCCTGCACCACGAAGACGAACCTACGATGCTTTACGTCAACGGCGAAACCCTAAAGGTTCCAGAAGACCTCGCGCCTTTAGTTAGCGCGCTTTGTCATAGCAGCGTAATTCAGCTTCCTAACCCTTCAACCAGTGCGGTTTCGTTCCTTACTGAACTGGTGAACAAAGGGTATTGGTTTACTGACTAACGTGGCACGTAAATACGCAGGTCGCTGAAAATCATCCAATTTTTCAGTGAATCTGTAGATCTTGAAGGCTCAGTCAAAAAATATTAACTGAGCCTTTTATTAACAGTGATTTGCTTATTTTCGTGTCGCTTTATATTCCATCAGCGTGAATCGCGATGAATATTAGTGCAGTCTAAAGAGCCATCATCAAACCACTCTAAGTTATAGACTATTGCAATTACTTCAAGACCAATGATATATCGCTGATTCGCACTGTTGAACTGCTACCGGAAGAGGTTTCAAACACCAACCCTATCCACTGTAGTTTTGTTGACGTTGGTAAGGTAGCGTCTATCTGATACCAGCCATTATCAAGTAGTGTGCCATCTGTTGTAATCGAGTAAATTGGTTCATGCGTTTCTCCTGCTCCCTCAAAGCTCTGCATGCTGACTTTGACGGAATCGAAACCATCGGATTTAACCTGAAAACGAATATGAGAATAGTTTGACGTATCTACTGCATCGGCGATATCTTCGTTGCCCCAAGCAATAGCCCCTACATCAGCCCCCCAAACATTTCCACTAACCAACTCAATGACTTTATCATAGCTGCTATCCGTCTCTAAAACCTCAAATGTAGCACCGGAACCCCAGGTGTCACCCCAATATAAAAAGGAGAACGGACTCAGCTCGCTTGCAGAGAAGATATAGTCGAGCTCATCACCGACCACAGGTTTTTCCTCTGTAACAAATGGTGGTGGTAATATATCCGCTACTAGTGCTTCCAAGTTGCCACCATAGCTGGCAGTAAACGCACAATCACGAGTGAGGCCAAGCTCATTAAGTGTATCAACTTTATCCCAAGCCAAATATTTGATATTGCAATCTATGTCAATAAGACCAAAATGCTGCTCTGAATGACCATCATTACTTGCGTCTCCTTTCCATGGTTCGTCGAATGCTTGGAAGAAGAATAAAGATACCCCTTCGTCCTGAGAAAAATCACGCATATCATCATGGAATAACTTCTGCTTATATTCATCGGCTGCCTGCGTTCCACCTTCACCATAGAGGTCAGTTGAAACTGTTGACCAACCCGTCTCTCCAATGTGTATGGGTTTGCTAGGATCTACTGCATGTACAAACTGTTGAGCGGCTGCATATTGCTCTAGAGAATGAACAAAAGCTTTATCCATTGACGTTGAAATCTGTTCTTCTTTGGTTAGGTCCTGGTCTGATTCTGGAACTTTCCATTCTTCGCTGAATGTTGGATGATAGTGGGTATCATGATGGGCGTAAGTGTGCAATGACACATAATCAACAGCCTGAATTAGTGCTTTTAAGTCTTGTTGTTCGTTGAGGTTACCATTTGCGTCTTGTCCCGCCCAAACGGCCCAGTTGTCAGAGGTGGTCACCCAAATATCTTTAGTATCATCACTTTCTAACTTCCAACTTTGTAACTCATTTACGTGGTTTAGAATAATGGAAGGGTGTACTTTATAAGCTTCCGCCCAATCCACCATGGCCTCGTTGCCTACCGCAATCACTTTAACAATGTCTGGATATTCAAGCGCCAGTTCTTTCGCTTTAGTTAGTTCTAATACGTTATCTGGTGAATCGGTTCCCGAGTCCATGGTCGCTCCATCGACTCCTGAGTTAAAGGCGCTAATCCATACACCTAACATTACGTACATTTCAAAGTCAGGATCTTCTGTTTTAAGCTGATGAATGGCGGCAAGTAAATTCTCTGTATTGCTTTCATCGTCAAGACCTATAAACCCCTGAGTATTATAAGTTCGAATCATCTTAATACCCATGGCATTAAGAACTTTCATGTCCTCCATTTGGTCAGCAATACTCGGCACAGTCTCGCCAGACATGCGCTCTTTAGTTCGCCAAGCACCGTATGATATCGCCTGATAGTTAGGGTTACCTAAAAGCGGTTCACCAGAATCTGACACTGGAAAGCTTTCTGGTTGTGGCTGCTCAAGTAAACCTTTACCCTCGTGACGAACATTGTCCCAGTAGAAGACCTTCCCACTACCCTGGTTATTGAAGTCAAAAAAGATACTCTTCTTATTGTAAATGAACTCTGGATTTAACTCCCCATCATTGAGGTTTGTGAAGTCAAATGTCAACATCTCCCACTGATTTGCCTGAGTCGTATTAACTAGCACTTGAGCAAATTCAGCACTATTAGCACTATTGTTCACATTTTCTACTTTAAGCAGGACTGGAATACCCGCTTCTGGTGAATACACCCAAATTGTGATTTGGCTTAGCTCTTCGCTCAAATCCAGAGCCTTGGTATCAGAGAGCGTCGTTCCCGCCCATACTTCAGCGCCGGCTGGTTTAGTCGTCTTAAGAACAGTACCCATTGGTCTCGAAGATAATGGCGCTGCCCCGCTCGCAAAAGCTGCTATGTCTGGGTTAATGGCTGTTTCTTCTGTCAACGTCCCCCCAAAATCCACAGGTGCAGTAAGATCTAATTTATAATCAGGAGTAACCGACACCACTATTTGATCACCCTCATTGTCACCAGATGTTTGAACGCCCTCACTCAGGCTGTCGCTACCACAGCCAAACAAAGCAAGCGTAACAGCAGACAATAATGCTGCGTTAGCTAGGCGAAAACTTCCATTCGTTACTCTCATTCAATATATCCTTATTTTTGTTTGCAACCGGTATGAAGTCGACCAGACTCACACTCATCAATGTAAGCGCTTTCTTTTTGGTTTGACTGCTATTATTAAAAACTCACTTTAATATAGACAACACGCGAGAAGGAAGTTAGCCTTCAATCCTTTGTATACTAATAAACACCATTTATTTTTCCCTGTATATAGCTTAATAAAGCATCGCATGAAAAATCTGATGAGCATCTCTTAATCGAAAGCGCTTTCTTATGATAATGAGATCCTTGTCACTAACCTTTATGACTGCCAAGCTGTGTCAAGTAGTCATTAGTTACGTAAGAGCACAATCAAATACCTGCGATAACATGTCGGTCATCTTTTGCTAAATTCGAAACCGACGTGTACACGATACGTATTAAGCCATTGTAAAACAGGAATTAACCTCACCACCACCTTTGAGTCAATGAAATTTTATATAATCAGACATTTAACCAATGTACCCGTTCATCTAGAACCTATGCTTTCTGGAATGACTATTATTGCATACTGTCTTTTTCTGGGGTCATTTAATTAGTCAATATCTAAAAAATGTCCAACAAATCAAGCAATAAATCTAGGTTTTTGGGGCTGACATTCAACGTATTATGCAAGGTAACTTATAATTACCTACTAATAAAAAACTTGATCACCTTAAGTTTACACTGACTGAAGCATCATCATAAATTCATTGTGGCGGGATAGCTTTCTAACTATTAAAACCAGTTAATTCATCGTAATGTAATGAATATTATATTGATTTTAATGTTGGTAGTGCATGGGTTTTCTAATTATCATTTCACAACCATCACCTTTTTATTCTAACAACACCAAAGAAAACGCTTTCTTATAAGGGTTATGATTTCTAGCCTCTTAGGGCTAGTTACAACGGATAAAGAATGAGAATGTGCACCTGAAATGGAGCCCAATGTTTAGCTATAAAAAAGAACTAACGCCATTGTCTACAAACGCTCGTCTTTATCTACCTAACATTACTTGTTACTTCGTATTATTTTCCAATCTACCCTTACCAATCATCAATTTCTCGGTATACTCCTGAGCCTAACTGTTTAGAGGAATCCGTTTGTGGCAAATGAAATGTCTGTTGTTATTGGTCTAGTGAACCCAAAGAGCCCTACCAACGTAGGGGCGGTTATGCGCGCGGCTGGTTGTTATCAAGCATCGGAAGTTCGTTATAATGGTGAACGATTTGCTCGTGCTGCTAAATTTCAAACCGACACGAAAAATGTTCACCAAACGATTCCTCTTGTGGCTGCACAAGATCTTATTGGTAACTTAGCGCCTAATAGCGAGATTGTATGTGTTGAATTGGCGGAAGGTGCTACCCCGCTTCCTGAGTTTATTCACCCAGAAAATGCTATGTATGTCTTCGGGCCAGAAGATGGCTCAATACCACAAGAGATTGTCGATAAAGCGAGTCATGTGGTCTATGTGCCCACTATCGGTTGCATGAATCTTGCCGCTACGGTAAATGTCTTGCTTTATGATCGATTGGCCAAATCGACTCAAGCTATTGATCATGCTGAGCGAATTAAGAGCAGTCGCGATAAGAATAATCGCCTGAAGGCGTAATCAAGCCCAGGTCTTTTTTCTGACGCAAAGTTAGGGCAAAGGCCTGCTATTCAATGCAAGTATCAACGCCAATCATCCATCGCTCTAATTACTTGGTTTACCCATACATTTCGGTTGCCATAATTTAAATTGTCGGTTGCACCCGTTTAACGCTAAATAAATCGGTTTCAAATCTCACGCTGTGACGAACTAAAAGAAGTGAGCTTTGTTATGTCCTAACAACGAAAGCCGCTCATTATCAATAGAAACTAAAAACTGATTCGCTCTTTACCAATATTATTTTTTCAATCAATGGTGTTAGGCTTAACTATGTCGGCCGGAAGCGTCATCACCGTCGTATTACTGACTACACTAAATAGTAGTCCGTGAATAATAGATTACGGATTACGGATTAATTATAAGGGATGTAGACTTTTCCAAGATGAACCCGTTTTTTCAATAAGAGAGCTCTAACATGCAAAAATCTATTCTAGTAACAGGCGCGACCGATGGTATCGGTTTGGAAACCGTTAAGATGCTTGTTACAAAGGGGCATCATGTCATCGTCCATGGCCGCAGTGCAGACAAAGTACAGCACGTAAAGGAACAACTCATCGCACTCGATTCTTCAGCGCGTGTCGATACCATCGTTGCAGATTTATCGGTAATGTCGTCCATCGACACGATGGTTACAGAGGTATCGAACAGATTTTCTTCCCTTGATGTTCTAATCAATAATGCGGGGGTATTCAACACGGTATCAACCATTACCGCTAACAATCTTGATGTACGCTTTGCAGTGAACACTCTCGCCCCTTATATACTGACATCAAAATTGATACCATTAATGGCACCATCAGGACGTATCGTCAATCTGTCTTCAGCTGCCCAATCCACCGTCAACCTTGACGCACTTGCTGGCAACAAGTCGCTATCACATGGCGAAGCGTATGCGCAAAGCAAGCTCGCACTAACAATGTGGTCACGTGTATTAGGACTGCGTAATAAGGTGCAAGGGCCAATGATTGTATCCGTTAACCCAAAATCGCTACTGGGGAGTAAAATGGTACAAGATGCCTATGGGATTGCTGGCAGTGATTTAAGCGTCGGTGCAGATATCTTAGTGCGAGCATCACTTTCTGAAGAATTCGCTCAAGCACACGGTCAATATTATGATAATGACATCGAAGCCTTCGCACCGCCACATCGTGATGCGCTTGACGATACGAAGGCCCAAGAGGTGATAGACGCACTTGATATCTTTTGGGCAGGTCGCTAACGTCTCGTGAACCGAATTGACTAATTAACTAATTAACTAATTAAACTTCAGGTATCACGTGGCAATCATGATCACGTATATACGATCTAATCAGCCCTATTGGTTTCCTTGTTGTAGCACATCCCAATAGGGCGGTTGCCCAAAGTAGTCGGCAAAGTAATCAATAAATGCGCGAACTTTTGGCGCGATAAGTCGCGAGCTTGGGTAAACAGCCCAAAGTGCCGTTTCTTGCACGAGAGGCGAATCTTGTAAAATTTCAACCAGTTGACCGCTTGCTAATCCCTGATACGCACTCCACGTTGAGTTTATTGAGATCCCTAACCCGTCGATTGTTGCTTCACGTATCGCATCACCATTATCTGTACGTATGCACCCACGTGTCTTTACCGTGACCATCCCACTCGATGTACTAAAATTCCACGAGTCTAATCCTGCAAGGTTAATGCATCGGTGCTTCACTAAATCTTGGGGCGTTTGTGGTTCTCCGTATTGCTCAAGATAGTCTGGTGAGGCACAGACGATCCGGTGATCAGGCGCAAGCTTTCGCGCCACCAGCGTTGAGTTTTTCAACTCGGCGTTACGGATAGCAATGTCAAATCCCCCTTCTACCAAATCAATCATGGTATCGGAGAAACGAAGGTCCATCGTCAAATCGGGATACTGCTGCAAAAAACCTTTCAAGGCGGGGATAAGGTGCATACGCCCAAACGACGCGGGGGCAGTAATTCGTAATGTCCCTGACGGTGAGGTATGACCTGCGCCGACAGAACCACGAGCCGCCTCAACACTCGCAAGCACTTCTTCAGCATGGGGTAAAAACGATTCGCCCTCTTCTGTAAGGGATACTTTGCGCGTTGTGCGATGAACCAAGCGTACACCTAAACTCTGCTCTAGTTTACTGATATGCGCACTTGCCACTGCAGGCGATAAGCCCAGCTCCTGGCCGGCCAAACTAATATTATGAGTAGAGGCAATGCGAACCAGTAGTTTCAAATGTTCAATATTCATGGCGATTTTCAACAAGATCTTAAAAGTAATATTAAAATCTATCTAATTATCAGGATAATCGCCAGTAAAGCAGAAAAACAACCGTCAATTGACGATTTCAGTATGACCAAAAAACTAGGCGCTCATTCATGAGCGCCTAGTTTTCATTCAAATATAAAGCGTGGTCGAACTACTAGCATTTAAATTGGGCAACCTGCTCATTGAGCTGTTTGACCCGTGCTGTTACATCATCGGTCACAGTGTTAGCATCGCGTGATTGTTGAGCCACCACTTTCAGTGATTCATTGATTTCATTGACCAAGATAGATATTGACTGTGTAGCTGAAGCTTGCTGCTCAGCGGTGGTCGCAAGTGCGCTCATCTGATCATTGACGTTTTCAACTTGCTCACCTGTCGACTTAATTCTTTGAGCAGCGTTATTAGTATGCTCAACCGCTTGATTTGCGATGTGAGTACCAATGCAGATCTGCTCCGCTACTTTCCCTGTTGACGACTGTATCGCTTGAATGATGCCATTAATCTCACCGGTTGATTCCGTCGTCCTACTCGCCAGAAGTCGAACCTCATCGGCGACGACAGCAAAACCACGCCCTTGCTCTCCGGCTCTTGCGGCCTCAATCGCGGCATTTAACGCCAGAAGATTGGTCTGCTCGGCCAACCCTTCAATCACCTCGGTTACTTTACCGATCGCTTGACTCTCTTGGCTCAAGGTTTCAACCAATCGTTGTGTTTTCTCTATGGCTTCAGATAACGAAATCATACTGTCTTGATTAGCCCTTAGTGCGACCTCACCATTTTTAAGCTCGGCCTTGGAGTTAAATAAGGTCGTTGATGAATCTTGGACTTGTTGCGCAGTTTGCTCTGCGCCAACGGCGACTTCTGACAATGAATGCCCAATCTCATCTACGTGCTGTGATTGACGCTCCATACGTTGCAAACCGTCCTGACTCGATTGTATCAACTGTGTCATTCTTTCTTGCACTGATGTGGCATTGTCAGTCACGCCGCCGACAAGATTCGCCAAGGACAGGTTCATTGTGTTTACCGAGCGAGTCAACTCTGACAATTCATCACTCCCTCTAATGACCAGAGCTGGATTTGACACATCCCCTGCCGCGATTTGTTGTGCTCGACCGGCGATGGTTCGAATACGCGCCCCTATATGTTGTCCCATCACACTAGAGACAACCAATGCAGATAACAGCGCGATACCACAACTCGCCATCAGGATAACCACAACGGTCGCAATGCTAGTTGCAATGTTTCGTTCCGTATTGGACGCATTAGTTTGTTGTTCAGACACAATGGTATCTAAGCGAGTTTGCATGTTATCGACAGTAGGAATTAATGAGGCGGTCATCAAATAACTCGCTTGGTCCCAATCAGAAGATTGACGAATTTTGATCACCTGGTCTGCAAGTGGAAAATAGAGAGCTTTCATCTCATTAAACAACGACCACAAACTTTGGTCACTCGCACTAAGCAACGCTGTTTTGCTCGCGATTTCTTTCACAACCTGTTTATGGTATTTCATCAAATCATTGTACTTTTCAAGATAGTCTTGCTGTCCATACTGCAAGTAATCACGCAATGCTGCTAACGCATTAGCAAGCGAGGTATATCCGTCAGCATACAGCTTAAACAAGCGTTTTCGCTCGCCACCCTCAGATCGACCCGCTTCATCGTTAATCAAACCTTGCAACTGATCGAGGGCAACTTCGGCAATCGGAGCGGCTTCGTTCATGAACATAGAGTGAGCAGGAAGGTTGTCGTCACTGTGGCTCAACGTTAGAATTTCTTGAGCCGTACTTTTTATCTCACTCCAAGACTCATCGAGCCCGTTATAATGCGGAACTGAAATTAATGACTCTAAACTGATCAGTTGAATATCGGTCGTATCAAAGGCATTTAATACGAGTTGCTGGCCACTTTCACGTTCTGCTTCAGAACTATTTAGTAGCATGTAACCTCGTAATAGAGACACCGTAGCCTGAAGAGATTGTCCAACTTGACGGCTCGCATCAACCGTTGGGAGATCATACTGCAACAAAGAGCGAGTTTGGTCTTGTACCTGCGTAATACTTCGATAAACAAATAACGAAGAGACGATAAACAGTACACCAAGCGCTAGAAAACTCATCCTGAGCTTACCCGATATCGAAAGCGTCATTCTTAAATCCTTTTATAAATCCTTTAACCTCAGTCACTATATCGGCAAGCGTAACAAAATCTACATAATTTATTGTAATTTATGTTAATTACCCTTTACGTCCCATAACATTTATTCTTACTATGAATAGGTCACTTGTCGTTAAGGATACCGTATGGCTAAAGATCTCTTTTCTAATCTCGACCTCAATTTATTGCGTACGTTTCTTATTTTGAATCAAGAACGCAATATGAGAAAAGCCTCCGAACGCTTGTTTGTCTCTCAACCGGCAGTGAGTAAAGCCTTACAGCGCTTAAGAGACCACTTTGATGATGAACTCTTTGTCAAAACTCATCATGGCTTAAGAGCGACAGAGAAAGCCAACATTCTCGCAGAGTCTCTCTCCCCTATATTAGATGAGCTATCCAATGCCGTGAATCATTCATCAGAATTTGATCCAAGTGCATTAGATGGCACCATCAAGATTGCAATGTCACCGTTTTTCTTATCTAGCACCGCAAGTAAATTGTTTCGCTCAATAAGAGAAGAAGCGCCGAACACACAGATTCAGCTATTAAACTGGGGTAAAACAACGCTACAAGATATCGTTAATGATGATGTTCAACTCGGTCTCAACTATTCAATCGCACACGCCCCCAAAGAGTTGGTTCAAACGCGCCTAACTACCGATACTTTTAAAGCTTATGTTAGAAAAGGTCACCCTTACGACAAAGATGTCATTCAGATGCAAGATGCTGGGAATTTTGAAGTGGCGACATTAATCGCTGCAGATTGGAACTCAAACTTATCTAACACAGAAAAAGTTCTAAAAGTTAAGGGGATCGAACCCAACGTTGTATTCCGATCCGAGTTGCCATCGGCAGTTATCGATGTAGTTAAAAACTCCGACATTATCTTTCCAGGCTCCATGTATCTGAACCTTGACGCCCATCCTGGATTGCGTTCAATTAACATTCAATTTGGGAACTCTGCCATTAACACCGACATTAACAGTTATTATCACTACAAAAACAGAAACAATGCGACCACTCAATGGTTGAGAAAGAAACTTCGTCTAAGCCTAGAATTAGAATAAGCCCCTCATACTCCCCTCAAAACCTTATCGTGTTCATGCTTGATAACCAGCGGTTATCAAGCCCATTCCTCTTTTTTATTAATAACTTAGTGTTATTTGTATGATAAAACCGTTTCATTAGAGCGCGTTCTTCTCAGTCCCTATACTTCTCTCATCGGCTAGGAACGCCACTTCACAAGCATGAAGCACACTTTTAGTTCCAACACACTTTTGAGAGAAAAGCATGAAACTTAAACTTATCAGCACACTTATCGCCGCGTCTTTTTTAGCAGGTTGTTCATCGAATGGTTCTAGCAACGATGGTGACACTGGACCAGCCCCACAAGATGGCATTGCTGAGGTCACAACCTATGAAGGTGACATTTTTAACGCAGCACTTATTCAAGGTGATGAAGGTGAGCATAATGCATTTGTCGCCGTTGATAACGAAGGAAGTGGTTACATCCACCTAAATGGTGAGACCTACTTCGTTGATAACGGTGATGTCACCGACAAGAATGGCGATGCTGTGGGCAGTGTTCAAGGCCAAGATGGCGGCTACATCTTCCATGGTAACAACGGTGGTGAGATTACTCTGACGAATGTTGACGGTCGCCTCGTTATTTCAGGATACCAGCCACCTCGCCCTGAACTTCCAATACTACCTGCACACCCAATTTTTGATGACCATGACTACACGATTACAGAAACTAAATCTGGGTATATCATTCAAGGGAAAGCAGGCAACAGTGCATTCGTTGGAAAGGATGGGAATATTTATGATACCAATACTAGTGAGATCATTGGCTCCGTATACCAAATAAAAACTGGATTTGTTCTCGTCGATAATAATGGTCAATCAGTTGCAACCTGGGATAAATCAAATGGCTTAACATTCATAGACCGAGACGAAGATATTGATCGAGGTATTGTACCTATCGAGCATCCAATTTTTGATGGTTACAACGTTACAATTACTGAAACTAAGTCGGGCTATCTCATACAAGGTGATGCGGGTAATAGCGCTGTTGTAGGAAAAAATGGAAACATATACGACACAAACACAAGTGAAGTAATTGGCAAAGTTAACAAAACAAACACTGGCTATGTAATCGCCAATAGTGACGGTAAAACCGTTGCTTCTTACGACAGTAATAATGGGCTCCGTATTATCGAAACTGATGCAAGCATTGACAGAGGCATTACACCAATAAAGAACCCAACAGAAAATGAACTTAGAGACAGCTTTGCAGAGTCATTACGCAACTTATCTCAAGAGCAACGTCAGCAAATCAAACAGACGGTAAAAGACCGAGTTAATCGTTCATAAATCAGACACATAATAATCACAAAAGAATCAAAGGAGCCGATTTCATCGGCTCCTTTTTGTTTGAGTAACGATGATGAAAAAACTACTTACCCTGTTATTTTTCCCTTTCTTTGTTCATGCGAACCATCATGAACTAGCTTATTACGAACCGTCTATGAGCTTGCAAACATCAAAAGTTGGCGATTCATGGGTCGGTACGGTTTCCGGAACCGTACAAGCGACTGAAGAAGTCAATTTAGGCTTTGAGCTGGACTCTACTGGCTATCTTGAGCTTGGCGCAGGTTACGGCATGCTACTTGGTGAAACCTATACCGAGGCTTTCGTTAGCTATGGCCGCGCCGATATTGTCGATATTTATAACGTTGGCGTATTTGCTGGAAGAATGTTGACCGATGATGTGTTGATTTTTGGTTCTACATCCTATGAATGGCGAAGAAATGTAATTGGGAAAATCCTAGAGACAGACGCATCCCCTCATCAGGAGTGGAAAACCAGCCTAGGAACCAGCTATACCCCGATGGACTGGCTGAACTTTAGCTATTCACTTAATCATGAAAGAATTATGTCATACACAGACTTAGAACCTAATATCTTGCATGCTGATTTTACCCTGACCTTCAAACCAAGATACGTCGAACCTTACGTGAAATATCGTTATGGACAGCACAGAGTCCGTCCCGGTGAGCCTCGGACCACCGAAGGGACTTACGAGTTTGGATTTAATTTAAATTTTAAGTAGAAGTATTCACTTGATTATCAACATATTCATTTTAACCGTTTTTACTTTAGTACTTGCCGAATTACTGATTCTAGTGAGTTGATTTCCCCGAGTTTCATTGGGTACTCTCCCCCTCTAGCACTTCTTTGGCTAGAGGGTTTTTTAAACACTAAGGTATTATTAAAACGAAGATAACGACACTAACGTCTTTGTATAGTCATGTTGCGGAGAGGCAAACATCTCCTGTGTGTTCCCTTGCTCTACAATCTCCCCATTGCGCATTACTATCGTGTAATGACACAACGATTTCACCACGTTAAGATCATGGCTGATGAAGAGATACGTCAACGCATGTTTCGTTTGCAGTGACTTGAGCAAGTCGAGGACCTGCGCTTGTACTGTCCGATCTAGTGATGACGTGGGTTCATCTAGTAGAATAAACTCGGGTTTTAAAATCAATGCCCGCGCAATCGCAATACGCTGACGTTGACCACCAGAAAATTCATTGGGGTAACGATGCCGAGTGTCAGGGTCAAGATCGACCTCTGTCATCACCTCACAAATCATCTTATCTAATGTGTCGTCATCATGTGCAAAGTGGACCTGTAGTCCCTCACCAATCACCTGAGCCACCGACATTCTTGGATTCAACGCAGAAAAGGGGTCTTGGAATACAACCTGCATACGACTACGATATGGCAGCATACCTTTCCTATCTAAGGTTTGAATATCATGACCATCGAACTCAATTAAGCCTTCGCTTTGAACCAATTTGAGAATAGCCATTCCTGTTGTGGATTTACCTGACCCACTTTCTCCCACCAGCCCTATGGAGTGCCCGCGTTTTAGTTGAAACTGCATTTTTGTTACGGCTTTGACGTGATCAACCACCTTTTTAAAGATCCCGCCTTTAATTGGAAACCAGACTTTGAGATCATTTACAGTCAGCAATGCCTTGGCGTTCTCTTCAACGTCAACAGGTAAGCCACGAGGGTCAGAGTCGATTAGCTTTTTAGTGTAAGGATGAGAAGGGTTGCTAAAGACTTGTTGGCATTGACCGATTTCAACAAGCTCACCTTGTTTCATTACTGCCACACGATCCGCAATGCGGCGCACGATACTGAGATCATGGGTAATAAACAACATTGCCATACCAAGTTCTTGTTGTAACGCTTTCAGCAGATCCAAAATTTGAGCTTGTACTGAAACGTCGAGGGCGGTAGTCGGCTCATCGGCAATCAAGAGCTCTGGTTCATTAATCAGCGCCATTGCAATCATAACGCGTTGCCTTTCTCCCCCTGATAATTCATGTGGATACGCGGTTATTTTTTGTTCCGGTGAACGAATACCGACTTTTTTTAACCAAGAAATTGCCAATTGTTCCGCTTTGTTGCTGCGCATGCCGCGATGAATGGCTAAGGTTTCAACGAGCTGTCTGCCTACTTTATGTAGCGGGTTGAGCGATACCATCGGCTCTTGGAAAATCATACCAATGCGACCGCCTCGAATGCCTCGCAGTTGTCTGTTACTGCATGACAGCATATCGATACCATCAAAGGTGATCTTGCCGTTCAAATAATGGCTTGATCCTTTCGGCAGTAATTTCAGCACAGAGTTAGCTGTCACTGATTTACCAGAACCACTTTCCCCTACAAGCGCGAGCGTTTCGCCCTTTTCAATGCTTAGACTGACCTCGTGCGTCACCGTTTCGATATTGTCTCCGCGACCAAATCCAACCGATAGGTTGTCGATGCTAAGCACCTTATTCACGCTATCGTCTTTTTGACGTTCCTGTTTTGTCTGTTGCGTCACTGACTGTTGCATCATTGCCATCTCTCAATATCAACCTTGTTGGTGCGGGTCAAACGCATCTCGAACCGCCTCACCTGCAAAAACCAGCAGAGTCAGCATGATGGAAAGCACTGCAAACGCCGACAAGCCTAGCCATGGGGCTTGCAGGTTAGCCTTACCTTGGGCAAGCAGTTCACCTAATGACGGTGAACCCGCCGGTAACCCAAACCCTAGAAAATCCAATGACGTTAATGTCGTTACCGAGCCAGACAGGATGAAAGGCATCATCGTTAAGGAAGCCACCATCGCATTAGGAAGCATATGCCTTAACATGATGCGCTTGTCGCTGACACCCATCGCATGCGCCGCTTTCACGTAATCAAAATTACGACAACGTAGAAATTCAGCCCTCACAACACCAACGAGGCTCATCCAGCTAAAGAGCACCATAATGCCTAATAACCACCAAAAGTTTGGTTCTACGAAACTCGACAAGATGATCAGCAAAAATAATGTCGGCATACCGGACCACACTTCAATAAAGCGTTGGCCAATAAGGTCAATCCAGCCACCGTAGTAACCTTGTGTAGCCCCTACCGCAACCCCAACAATGCTCGATACGATCGTTAAAATCACACCAAATAACACGGAAATACGAAAGCCATAAATAATTCGAGCTAAAACATCTCGCCCCTTATCATCGGTACCTAACCAATTCGCAGAGTCCGGAGCAGAAGGGACTGACGCGACAATGTCATAATTAATCGTATCGTAGCTAAATCGAATAAGGGGCCAAATAATGTAGCCATTTTCTTCGATAAGGTCACTGACATATGGATCCGTGTAATCAGCCTCCGTCTCAAACTCTCCGCCAAACTCTGTTTCTGCATATTGCGAGAAAATTGGGTAATACCATTGAGAGTCGTATTCCACTAATAGCGGCTTGTCGTTGGCGATAAACTCCGCAAACAAACTTAAAAAGAATAAGAGACAAAATATCCACGTTGACCAAAAGCCTCGTTTATTGGCCTTAAAGCGCTGCCATCGCGCGTGAGTAAGCGGGTTCGTCGCCATCTATCGCGCCTCAAAATCGATACGCGGATCAACCCACATATACGTCAAATCAGAAATAATACTCAAGACTAAACCTAGTAACGTCATGATATACAAAGAACTAAATACAACGGGATAGTCTCGTTGAATGGTAGACTCAAAACCCAAAAGCCCGATCCCTTCCAAAGAGAACATCACTTCAATCAGCATAGAACCGGTAAAGAATATACTGATAAAGGCACTCGGAAATCCGGCGATAATAATTAACATGGCATTTCGAAACACATGTTTGTAAAGGATATTGTTTTCGTCTAACCCCTTGGCACGCGCCGTCACCACATACTGTTTGTTAATTTCATCTAAAAACGAGTTCTTTGTCAGCATACTCAAGGTGGCAAAACCGCCAATTACCATGGCCAGTATTGGCAGGGTTAAATGCCAAAAGTAATCAATGATCTGCTGATACCAAGTCAGCTGGTCGAAATTACTCGACACCAACCCGCGCAACGGGAACCAACTAAAATAATTACCGCTAGCAAACAAGATGATCAGAATAATGGCGAACAAGAATCCGGGAATCGCATAACCGATGATAATCATCGCACTCGACCAGATATCGAAGCGAGAGCCATGATGGATTGCTTTGAATATCCCTAGAGGAATAGAGATAAGATAGATGATCAATGTGCTCCACAGACCCAGTGAGATCGAGACCGGTAACCGTTCCTTGATCAGGTCTATGACATTGCCACCTCGAAACAAACTTTCGCCAAAATTAAACATGGCGTAATTCTTGAGCATGTCGAAGTAACGTTCATGGATAGGTTTATCAAAGCCAAACTGTTTTCGAATGGCTTCCACGACCTCAGGATCAAGTCCACGAGAGCCCTTATAACCCGTTGATACATCATCTGAGCTCGTATCGAGCTCTACTTCTTTTCCACCACCGCTAAAACGCTCCATCACACCGGAGTTAAGCCCTTGCATTTGAGCAATCGCTTGCTCAACAGGACCACCAGGTGCAACCTGAATGATAAAGAAGTTAATGGTAATAATTGCCCAAAGTGTTGGGATGACCAGCAATAATCGCCGGAATATATAAGCCGCCATTAATCCCTCTTATCGACGTTTTACAGGAAGCTTCTGCGCTTTCTCTTTAGACACCCACCAGGTATCAATACCTAGGTCATAGGTAGGTAAGACATCAGGGCGTTCAAATTTATCCCACGTCGCCACCCGATATTTTTTGATGTACCACTGAGGAATAGCAAAATAATTCCACTGAAGCACGCGATCGAGAGATCGGCCGAGTGCAAGTAGCTTTTCGGGATTGTCTTGATTGTCGGCAATTTCATCCGTCAACGCATCAATCACTGGGTTCATCACACCGGCAGTATTATAGGTAGAATCAATAAATTTAGAGTTCCAGACTATTTTCAGGTCTGAATTTGGGTAAGGGTTTGCAAAGTAAGACGAGGACACCATGTCAAAGTCACGATCCCTAAGTCGCTTAGTATACTGCGTTGTGTCGATAGTACGAATTCGCATATCAATGCCCATGGCACGCATATTCTTTTGGATTGGAATGGCGTATCGCTCTGTCGTCGGGCTGTAAATAAGCAGCTCAAAGCTCATTTTTTCACCCGTTTTGACATTCGTCATCGCTTTATTCTTAAGTTCCCATCCGGCTTCTTTAAATAGTGCAAAGGCTTTACGCATTTGCGGGCGAATTCGGCCTGAGCCATCGGTAACAGGAGGATTGTACTCCTCAGTAAAAATTCGAGCAGGTATCTGATCTTTGTACTTGTTTAGCACTTCTAACTCAGCATCGCTTGGCAACCCTTTCGCTTCGTAGTCTGTATTTTGAAAATAACTGCGTGTTCGAGTGTATTGGTTATAGAACATGTTCTTGTTCATCCACTCAAAATCCATCGCGTAATTCAGAGCTTCTCGTACTTTAGGGTCACTAAATACAGGCTGTTGGATGTTAAATACGAAAGCTTGCGTCGCCATCGGCTTGTGGTGTTCAATCTCTTCTTTCTTGATGAATCCCTTGTCAAAGTTCACACCCGTGTATGAGCTCGCCCAAAATTTCGCACTAGATTCTTGCCTGAAGTCAAACTCACCCGCTTTGAAAGCTTCAAGCATCACAGTATCATCACGATAATAATCGTATTGAACGGTTGCGAAATTATTACGACCAACGTTAACAGGTAAGTCCTTCGCCCAATAATTCTCATCGAGCTTATAGGTCACGCTTTGACCTAGCTTGAAACTGGAGATCTTGTATGCCCCACTACCAACCGGCGGCTCGGTGAGGGGCTCCGCAAAGTCTTTGTCTTTCCAAAAGTGTTTAGGGAGTACACGAGTGCTTTGCGCTAGCCCAAACAGTTTCTCTTTGTTTGGCGTTTCCATTTCAATTCTAACCGTCAGTTCGCTGATCGCTTTTACTGACTTTACGTCTTTGTAATAAGCACGATACTGCGGCACCCCTTCTGTCATGAACTTATCAAACGTAAACTCGACATCTTTTGCCGTAATAGGCACCCCATCATTGAATCGAGCTTTAGGGTTGATGTCGATTTCCATCCACGAATAATCATCAGAGTACCTGACACGCTCTGTAATTAATGGGTAGTAGGCGTTAATTTCGTCACTAGGAGAAAACATTAAGGTGTCATAAAGGGTACCTGAGGCCGCCGCCGCGACACCGCGAGAGGCAAAACGGTTAAAGTTGTCGTAGGTACCATTTTGACCGTAGGTTACCTTGCCGTATTTAGGGGCGTCTGGATTGACATAATCAAAGTGAGTAAAATTTTCAGGATATTTGGCAGTGCCAAAGCCAACGAGTGTTGTGCTCTCTATGGTTTTAGCCGTCACCGTATTGATACTGAACACCGTTACGGCTAACAAGCCAAGCTTAAGACCGAATGAAACTTTTCTCATTGCTGTCATCCCTTTCTCCCTAAAAATAGAAAAAGGGCGTCTTGAGGCGTCCTTTTCCTAGTAATCTGACAATTATTTAAATTTGCTTATACTGTTATAAATAGCTGTATTTGACAGGGTTTTCAAGGGTTCGAGGGGATTGTTGGAATAATTAACGTTAAAGTTTGCTACAACCCAGCCACGCTGCTGGATTCTTGTTCGCATAAGTCACAAGTGAGGATACCCGGAGCATCTGAGCAATAAACATGGACACGCCCACTGCAGCCTTTTTTGGAGACATAAAGCGCTTTATCTGCTCGCTCAATAATACTACCTTCTCGCGCTGAATGGGTGGCAACACCGATCGAACAAGACACACTAAACTTCTTGCTACTGCTACTGGTAAAGGTCAATGCCTCGATCTTTTTAGCAAGGCGAGACGCCAACGAATACGCTTTTTGAATATGACCACCGGGTAAAATCAACACAAACTCGTCACCACCGTAACGACACAATAAATCTTCTTCTCGAGTACTTCGATTGATCGTCTTCACGATATCGACCAACACTCGATCACCAATCGAATGACCATACTTGTCATTAATAGGCTTAAAGCGGTCAACATCAATAATGAGCACCGAGTACTGAGTCCCGTCTTCTATGTACCTATTGTGTTGCTCTTCTAGTGCTAAGTGCAAATATCGACGGTTATAACACCCAGTCAAACCATCAGTATTGGCTTCTTCGAGCAGTATCTGCCTTTCTTCCATATCTTTGGATATATCGACAGCGAATCCAATGACACCAAGCACCTTACCATTTTTGACTATCGGTGAAGAGACCATAAGGTGATACAACTCTTGCCCATCAATGGCAAAAGGGATTTTATGCTGTGTCGGTTTACTGGTCGTAATGACTCGCTTGTCGCTGGCTCTCATCAACTTAGCGGTATTATAGTCAAACAGCTGCCAATCCGACTTGCCACGAATACCGTCTAATCCAACGCCAAACGTCTCGACAGCTTTTTTATTCACGTACTGGTAATGCCCATTGCTATCTTTAATAAATATATACGCGTCAACAGCGTCAAAGACTTCTGATAAGCCTAATAACTCCTCTGGTGAACCTTGGTGAGTTGATAGTATGAGCTCTAGCATATACTCGCTTTTATAAATGCATGGTGTTGAATATATTGAATGCTAGAGTTTAAACCCTAGTTTGTAATTTTTCCTGTATAAACGCAGGTTTACTAAAGCGAAAGTTTAGTTTTGATATGTAGGCCACATTTTTTGAATTAAGATCACAAAAAGACCACTAAATGCAGCCTTTTTGATTGTTTTTTAGACAGTGTAAAGCGCTATTTTCGGCGCACTTTTCCTACATTACCACCAAACATCAGCTTGGAAACCCACAATAAAATCTTTATCCGCATTGCCTTGCCCATCCAAATTTGTCCATGATTCTGGTAAATACGTGGCCAGCAACCTGATTTCCGGTGCGACACCCAATGAGGTGGGTAGAATGAACGTAGGGGCAATGGTGAATTTAGACTGTTTCCACGAGTTACCATTCCAATTGTTATAAACATAGCCTACTTCACCTTGCATATAGAAGTGCTGACTGACTGGAATGGTTGGTCTAACCATCGCCGACGCCCAGTAATTATAACCGCCTTCAGTACGAGCATCACCGGTAGCCATATCATTGTATTGCGCTTGTATTGAAGGGAATAAACTCACCCCGTTTTCAAAGGTATACCCACCCCACATTAAAACGCGAGCCGAGGTATCGTCATCCTCTAATTGAGTGACTAAGTATGATGCTTCTCCTGCTGGTCCCCAGTCATTATGTTGACCCTGCGCGAGTGAGCCAGGATGATAAGCGTTGTAGTCCGTAATGGTTCCACCAAGTAAGTTTCCGGCTCCCAATCCTTTACCACCTTGTACAATGATTTTTGAAAAGCCATTACCAGGAATCGCAAAGAAGCTATTAAGGTTATAAGTTGCGGTCAGGTCGTAACCTGTTTCTGCCCATTCTTTGCCTTGAACATCCCAGTTATCTGGCATGGCTTTAAGCAAAGCGGACAATTTTAAATTGCCGAAAGTAGATGAAATATTTAATGCGTGCATAAGGTTGTTTAGGTTAGTCGCATTGTTGCCGATTTCCGCAGGTGCCGTCGCCCAGCGATCAACATCTTCATTGACCCGGTCACTCGCGATATAGGCTAAATCGACCATCGAATCACCTAATTCGTAGCCTTGAATGCCAATACCCGTACCAGACATATCGGTGTAGAAAAAGTCCGTCATGAAGATGTAGTTATCCGCCTTGCCGTACTCCCTTCGACCAGCCCAAAATGTGCCCGATGGCGTAATACCGTTAAGTTCGATAAACGCATTGGAAATACCCGCATCAATCGCATCCGAGCTAGATGTTAACGCAGATTCCTTCCCAGACTTGCCAATCCCAAAGTGAATTTTGAAACTTCGATCATCTTCAAACGCCCATGTACTTGCGAAGTTGGCTTTGTAATCATTGTCGGCTTCAATCCCTAGACGCCCCAATGTTTCCTTTTGCCCCGCATAGTTAGAACGTTTGAAGTCGTTCTCGGCACTGGTAATCACACCCGTTCGAAAATAACCGTGAAATTCAAATCCTTCTGTTTCTTGCGCGAAAACCCCAGACTGCATACTTAATGCGGCGACAACACCTAATGCTAATTTTGATACTTTCATGTAAATGTAACTCCATTTATTTTGTAAGCGCTTTCTTTAGAGTTGCTAATAATATTGTTAAAACGCTCTACCACTGCTATGTAAAACTAACCAAATATCATTTTGTAAGTTCGTAATGTACCCAAAGCAATTTCAATCTCACTATCGAACGAGTCGAATGTTATCTAATTGCACAGTAAGTGATGCTTGAGGCTCCAATACGAGGATGTTCTTTATTTTAGAAAGGTCGACAGTGCTGCCTTTAGAAAAACGGTTACCGTTGCTGACAATCTCAGACAGTGGGATTCGGATTTCCTGCCAACCTGTGGCAGCACTTAGCGGCACCTCATAATCTCCGGCGAGAGGCCAACCACTGTCCATTTTAATCAGTAACTGAGAGTCTTCTTTAATATCAACGGTCTTCATGTCAAACACCAATTCACCGTCGCTTGCCCATCCACTTAAATCCAACTCAGGAGTAATGAAATACGCATTGCCCACCTTACCTTTCTTTGTGAGTTCAATGACTTTTCCACGCCCAGGTTCATCAAGGTATGTAACACTGACTCTCCCATCAGGATCGTATCCACTCGCGACAAGGTGTTTATTGAGTGCATCATCAAAGATGGTCAGTTCTTTGCCTTTGCCATAATCTTTATCGGCAATAATAATAGCGGGGGCGGCGTTACCTTTTACTAACTTTGCTTCTGGTGAGACCGTTGCACAACCTTTGCCAGTTTCTCTATCAAGGCTGCATTCAAAGACTCGTACATAATCCACGGCAAGTGTCTGTGGAAAGATATCGCTATCAATTCCGCCTTCATTTCGATTTGCAGACCAAGACCCACCCACCGCTAGGTTTAACAACAGATGAAAACGTTCATTGAAAGGGGCGCTTTCATCGGCAGTCATCAATGTGCCGTTCTTTTTATATTGGCTATACCACCCTTCTTTTCGTTGTGTAGCAAAGTGATGGTTATCTACATACCATCGAATTTCGCCTTCCTCCCATTCAACAGCGTAAGTATGGAAGCCATCCGCTGGGTTAATATTATCTGGTAGGTGGTAATCGGTTCCGGAGCTGACATTTTCTGGCCACTGACGACCATAGTGCAAGGTGCCATAGACCCGACTTTCTAACTCGCCCTTTGGCGCATCTTCGATATCCGTTTGAACTTGCAGGTTTACGGCTTCCATGATGTCAATTTCACCTGACGCCGCCCATGTTCCATACTTCTGGTCTGTCGGCAGCATCCAAATCGCTGGCCAAGTCCCTTGACCGTGTGGCAACATCGCTCGAATTTCGAAGCGACCATACTTCCAGTCACCTTTATTCAGAGTGCGTAAACGCGCCGAAGTAAACGGCAGCGTCGCTTTCGAACGCATGTCTCCGGTATTATTATTAGCACCCGTAAAGCTGCCTTCTTTTGCGACAATATGGAGCACACCATTGTCGACGAAAGAGTTTACGCTGCGCTTGGTGTAACACTGCTGTTCATTATTGCCGCCGCCCCAACAGTTCTCTTCATGACTCCATTTAGATTTATCAATTTCATCGCCTTGAAATTCATCATTCCAAATCATGGTCCAAACCGGATCTGGGCTCCCTGTTGGATCATTGAGTTGCTCTTGTGTAAATGCGATAGGCTCACTGGTCGACGTACAACCGACCAAAGCCAGCACTACGGCGGATGAGAGGATGGAACGAGTCGATACTTTCGTATTCATATTATTTTATTCCCTGTACAACTGTACCCTCTCTAAAAATACGAAAAGAGTCAGTCTGAACTTGTGATATAAATAGCTTGCGATTAAATGTGTGTTCTTCGGTTTATTGAGGTTATGGTTTTAGTTTTACTGACATGGTGAATATGCCTTTTGCAATATCAGGGTTCGCGGCTTTATTGGTGAATGCCAATGCTTTTTCTAAATCTCCACGTTCCACCAATTCGATGATCTCTACACCAAAGTTGTCCCGCTCTTTTTGCGTTAGGTTTCGCTTATAGCGCTCTAACGAATCCAGGGTATTGGCTTTTATGGTCGGACTTGCCACGACTGCATTTGGTGCGCTTTTTTCCATTGAAAGCGTTAATGTGCCAATAGCGCTATGGACACCAAATGGCTCCATCATGTATTTCTGTAGTGCCATCGTTTGCCCAGTCTCTGCCATTGCTGAAACATCGGCTTGGCGCGGAGTCGACTCTCCCAACAACTGGAAGTCTGTATAGATAATGAGGTATCGAGGCGACGGTTCATGGTCGAAGGAGAGAGTGAGTCGGTATCGCTCTGGATGAAAGGCTGTCTGTGATTCTCGGACTATATCTTGTGCGTCAGAGTTAAAGACAACCGTAAAGTTTTCGTCTAATAACTGTGCCTGTGGTACAAATAAATCCGCATCTATTTCTGAGTATATATTGAGTTTCCGTATATCCTGATGAGCCGAAATTTCAAGCGCAGATATAAATGATTTCCCTGTATCGAACATCAATGAAGGTGATCGGGAGGTTATCTCAATAGTCTGTTTCTTTTCATTAAGTAACGTTTGAAATTCAAGCGCTCTTATGGATTCACAACAAACGTTACTGTCAGACAAGGCGGCTAATCCATAAGCATCAACCGTTGTTGACGACTGACTGCACCCTGTTATCAGCGATACCATTATCCATAACGAAAATCTCATTTTCTAGCTCCTAGTGTTCATCCGTGATACCGCGGCTCATCTAACACACGTTCGCCTGCAATCAACAGGCCATTGCTTCAAAAAAAAATCGGGATAATTAAGTTCACATACCCCCATATGCTCCCTTCCCTAAACATCATCCCGACAAAAACCCTTTCTTGACGAAGAATCCAACCGTCTCCAGCTATTGCGTAAGCTCTCTTTTCATAACACCAAAAAGTAAGCGCTTTCTTTAGGTTTCAAAAAAACTTGCTTTAAAAGATAAATACCAGCAACATTCTACGTGAAAACAATCATATTATTACCGTCTTTTGGTTGATTATAAGCGTAATCAAAAATTAGAGCTGTGTACACGTACAAAATACCGCCATATCGTAAACTTTGAGCACTATCACTATTAAGAAAGCGCTTACAAAAATAATTGAGTCTCCGGTCACTAAAATGATACCTAGCGACAATAAGGGCAAATTGACCGCCTGCTTAGCTGCCTAGATCACATTTTTTAGTCTTAAGGAATTCAAGCTCGACATCAATCCAATGAATAATGATGATTGTGTTGTATAATTAAATAACGTCATGTCTATGAAATCGTGAGTGATTTCAGCGAAATTGAAGCATAGGAATTGAAGATTTGATTACAATAAAAGAAGTCGCTGAACTTGCTCAAGTCTCGCAAGCCACTGTATCAAGAACCTTAAATGGTCACGCTTCAGTGAAAGAAGCGAACAAAACACGAGTGTATGCAGCCATAGAAGAACTTGGCTACAAACCCAATGCTTTTGCTCAAGCACTGGCTTCTAATCGTTCGTGTAGTATAGGCATGTTGGTTGGTACGCTTGATGGCCCATTCTATGGGCCGATGATGCACGAGGTTGAAAAAGTAGTAAGAAAAGAGAACTATCATCTCATTATTACTAGCGGACATGAGAAATACGATGAAGAGTTGGAATCCATTCGCTTCCTTCGTTCAAAAAAAGTGGATGGTCTCGTACTGACCGTCGACACACTTCCAGACAGTGAGTTACTCGATATCACCAAAGAAGTCGACGCTACTGTGCTTATTAACCGATACATCCCAGAAATTTCGGACCGCTGCATCTGGATTGATAACGAGCGAGGGGGGTTTTTGGCGACGGAGCACCTCATTCAGCAAGGGCATAAACACATCGGTTGTGTCACAGGTCAATTAAGTAAAGTCGACAGTCGTGACCGCTTGCAGGGTTTTCGAAATGCATTGAATCAGTATGGGGTCGAATACAATCCTAATGCTGTCGTAGAAGGTCGATTTGACCACAAGTGCAATCAACAAGCTATCCGTCGTCTACTCGACCGAGATGTGCCTCTCACTGCTATTTTTTGCATGAATGATAACATCGCCATGACGGCTTACAGTTTGTGTGTTGAACGAGGTTTAACCATTGGCGAGGATATTTCCATTATCGGTTTCGATAATGTCTCGTTTGGTCAACACATGACACCAGGTCTCACTACCGTTGACTTTCCGATTCAACAGATGGCAAGCGAAGCAGCGAAAAAGGTCATGGCTATCGTTCAAGGAAAAGGCAATGCCAAGCACACCAGCGAACCGATTGTACCTAGCGTTATTGTAAGAGGTTCAGTGAAAGATCTCACCGTCTGAACAATAAGCAATAAGCAATAAGCAATAAGCAATAAGCAATAATAATCAAAAAGGGTAACGAACGCGTTACCCTTTTTGATTTACCCGCATAATAAAAACCACTTATGCTTTTTAAATGCCTGTGTTAAGGCGCTGAGTCAATCTCAATAGGTTGATAATGTTTGCCGTCTAATTTCAGCCACTCAGGCAAGACGGTGCCCATGGAGATCGACGACCACGTCCCAGAAAAAATGCCAATGAACATCGCAGTAGCAAATCCTTGCAACGCATCGCCCCCTAAAAACCATAAAGATCCTACCGTCATTAACGTAGTACCTGATGTCACCATGGTACGAGCAAATGTCCCTAGCACTGCTTGATCGCTTACCAGCGCTGTCTCTTCATGGGGTTTAAACTTCAGGATTTCTCGGATTCTATCCGCGATAATAATGGAGTCATTCAATGAGTATCCAAGTATCGCCAATATGGCGGCAAACACCGTTAGATTAAACTCCATCTGCGTCAACGCAAAGAAGCCTAAAACCAACACAACATCGTGCAGCAATGCAGCAAGCGCGCCGCTGGCTAAACGCCATTCGAAACGAAAACTCAGATAACCGAGAATACACAGTAGAGAAACCAACAACGCAAGGCCGCCTTGGTCATAGAGGTCTTGCCCAACCTGCGCACCGACGATGCTGTCACTAACAATACTTGAATCTGGGTAAGCTGCCATCAATACTTGCTTGAACTCTTGATGAACCTCTGAACCTCGGTCGCCAGCATAGCGGATAGACCAACGCCCTTCATCACCAGACTTAGTGACAGAAATGCCATCACCCAATACCGGGCTCAGTGCATCTCGCAACTCTGTTTGAGTGGTCGGCTGTACAAGCTGAACTTCTGATACTACACCACCGGTAAAATCTAATCCTAGATTCAGCCCCTTAACACCTACGGCAATAACGGACATGACAACCAGTGCGATAGACAGCATATTGGTCATATAGCGAATAGAACGGATATGGTTCGTAAGATAATTTTTCATGGTTATACCCTTACTTCTCTACGGGCGTCTTTTCCCCATACAAGATTGATGATGGCACGAGAAACAAAAATGCCCGTGAACATGCTGGTTAATAGACCTAAGCCTAGTGTCAACGCGAACCCTTGAATGGGACCATTACCCATTGAATACAAAATAACAGCAGTGATCATGGTCGTAATATTTGCATCCAAGATAGTGGCGACTGCCGAATTGAACCCTTGGTCAATCGCCTGGGCAAAGCTTCGCCCTTCTGCCAGCTTGTCACGTATCCGTTCAAAAATTAGAACATTGGTATCCACCGCCATGCCCACGGTCAACACTAGACCCGCGATACCAGGTAGGGTCAGTACCGCTCCCGGTACCAGAGCGATAAGACCCAACAGACAACTCATATTGAGTATCAAAGCAGCATTCGCGACCCACCCCAAGCGTCGATACCACAGCGCCATAAAAGTTAGCGTTAATCCGAGTCCGAGCGCGAGTGCAGCAAAACCGTTTTGAATGTTTTCAGCCCCGAGTGAAGCACCAATAGTGCGCTCTTCGACAATGGTGACCGGCGCGGTTAACGAACCTGCACGTAGCAACAGCGCTAATTGCTGTGCTTCTTCCATATCACCAGAACCTGTGATTCTAAATTGGCTACCCAGTTGTGATTGGATTGTCGCTACGCTGATCACTTTTTCACTTCTCTGAGTTTCCCCACGGGCATTCACACCATATTCACGATAAACGGTGGCCATGGGTTTACCAATATGGCTAGCAGAAAAGTCACTCATGATTTTTCCGCCGAGATGATCGATTGAGATATCAACCTCAGGACGGTGCATTTGGTCAAATCCAACTCGAGCGTTAACAATGTGCTCGCCGGTAAGTACTGGTTTCTTCACCAATACCACCATGCTACCTTGCTCGTCTTTTACTCTTAGTGTCGAACTTGCCGCATCTCCGGGCGTTTTCACCTCATAAAAAGCTAAACTCGCCGTCGCACCGATGACTCGCTTGGCCAATGAAGGGTCTTGAACACCAGGTAACTCGATACGAATACCTGTCTCACCTTGGCGCTGGACCAAAGCCTCAGTAATACCGAGCTCTTCAATACGTTGACGCATTATTTTCAAGTTTTGTTGCATTGTTAAATTAAGGAACTCGGCACTATTTTGCTCGCGTAAACTTATCTGGAGACCTTGCCCATTTCCTTTTGCTAACCATTCTGGGTATTGCTTATTGATAAACTGGCGAATCGTCAGCTGATCACTTTCGTTTTTGGTTGTCACCAACATGCCGTTGCTATTTCTAGGGTTAATGGTGACACCAAAGATTCGCTCTTCACGCAGTGCTTGTTTGATTTCATCAATTACTGCGTCACGCTGCTCTGAGACGGCTTGGTCAACGTCAACATTAAGAAGAAATTGAACACCGCCGCGCAAATCTAACCCCAGTTTTATCGGGGACAGGCCCATATCCTTTAGCCAAGCAGGTGCGATTGAGGTATACGAGTATGAGAGGCTGTCTTTCTCATTGATCGCGCCGTTAAGTACATTTCTCGCTCGTGTCTGTATGGCTTCATCAGCAAACACTAACATGGCCTTGTTATCAGACAGTTCAATCGACTCAGCTTGAACGCCTTTGCTCTCCAGTAGTGTCTGAATTTTAAAAGGACTATCGAGTTGACTGCTTGTCTCTGAGAGTTTCAATTCAATGGCTGGTTTTTCACCATACCAAGACGGCAACGCGCTGAACGTCAGCAGCAAACACGCCGCAATTAGTACAATATACTTCCACTTTGAGTAGTGATTAAGTCGTTTTAATGGTTTGTTTTTTATACGCATAGCAGTTCCTCAGCCAATGGCTGATAGATAAAATTGAGCAATAAGAATCAACGCAAATAGATCGTTCGTTTAAGATCGTCTTCGCAGTACATTATCGTTGCAGGTTACTTTATAAAGAAGGGTTATGCGTATTGGCTATTGAGAGCAACATAGATGGTATTACTGTCTTTCCAACCATTAACGCGATGTTCACTGGTGTGAAAAAGAAAGTAACTGAAGTAAACAAGAGGGGCATCGGTGTTAAGCCCAATTTTGAAACAGCACGGTGAGTCACCAACTTCTGTAATCAATCCAAAATTAGCAGACTCGAATTCACTCGTTTCATTACCACTACTGATCCAGCGTAAGTTCGACAAAATCGCTTTAATGCGACTTTCGTCAGGTCGAGTAGAGGTAGGTCGCTTTGAGGTATCGGTCAGAGCCGGAACATGAGCATCAGCACTTAAAGCGTGGCGTTTTTCTTGATGTGGTGCGCTTACACTAAGGTGTTCAACCGTATTGCGTTCAAAAACAATGTCGCGATCAAAAACAATGTCGCGTTCAAAAGAAATATCACGCTCAGAAACCATATCACGGTCAAAATAGGTACCCTCTATGGCGTACGGCTCGACTAAGCCCTCGCTATTTTCAGATGCTGTTACTCCGAAGGACGTAAATAATACGACACAGATCGAAACAACAAATGACCACCAAGATTTTGACAAAGCTTCAGCCTCAATAAATTCTGTTGTTATTATTCGCCTATCTGCGCTTAAAGACAAATAAAAAAGTCTAAATTCTATTATTCAATTTCATTCAGTCATCTTGAGGTAACAAAAACTGACAACTATAGTAACAAGTACGTGGTTAAATAAGGACACCCTATGGATTTGTCGCAAAATGAACGACTCACTTTGGTTAAATATGCACTCAATATTCTTGACGGATGGGGGGCATCAAATCTTCAGGCAGAAGCGATACTTGAGCTCTCACCAGAACAACACGCCAGAATGAAAATTACACCAGCGACCGTCGCAGTAACCCCTACGACAATGGAAAGGATCCATATTTTAGTAGAGATAGATGGGTATTTACGAACCGCATTCGACAGTTCTCATTTCATCAATAACTTCATTAATGTCCGTAGTACATCGAATCAGTTTAATGGTTATGCACCTATTGAGCACATTGAACGTGGCGAAATCAGTGGACTACAGCGTTTGAAACAATGCGCAAAAGACTTGGCGGCGGCCGCAGAAAGCGAATCTGATCATTCCACTTGGTAATCAACCACACAACACTTTACTCCGCTACAACGGTACAAATCGCGTGCTGTTGTATTTCCGAAATACCACTATTCCAATATTTATCACTATATCCGCGTCATTCAGTCTTGATTCCAACCCAAATCAAGTTGACAATATCAATCACCAACTCTTTTGATACTATTTGTCGTTACTACTGGACCAGAATGATGCCTAACCAAAAATCACTCGATAGCTTGTTTCACCTCATGCATGCTGTTAAACGCAATATGCACAATCACATCGAACAGCTCGGATTGAGTATTGCCCCTATGCACGTCCGAGTTCTAAAAATAATTAATGCTAAAGACTCCTGTACTGCTCATGACATTGCAAGCTTACTTGATCGCGATAAAGCGCAAGTAACACGACTACTGAATACCCTACTCGCAGAAGAGTTCATCGTGAAAGCGCCCAACCCAAAAGATAAACGTAGCCAATGCCTACGAGTGACAGATAAAGGAAAAGAGATTGTAGAGAAGATTTCCGGTGTAGATAGCCACGTTTTAGTCAACCTAACAAAAGGATTATCTAAAGATGACCTTGCCAAATTTCAGGAAATCGCCGAGAAGATGAAGCACAATATGACGTCTCAACCTTAAGCATTAGCCGATGTTTTTACGTCCCCCCAATGACGACAAACTATCTCAAACTTAGTTTGTCTCTTCAGGACATACACTAAATCTATATAACAATTCATTATCGTTTCGACAAAATTCGCCATTTGATGTTGCTAAACGTCATCATTAGTATGCCTTTCAAATTAGAGGCGGCCTCCGCCCTTCTCGAACAATAGCATCAATGGCTTGGAGTGACGGTCGTGAATAGTTTCAAGAATATTTGTCCCAATAAAATGCGCAAAGAACGCGTCAAGCGCGAGCATGATTTACTTATATTAAATTGTGTTAGCGAAAACGAATTTGAGTCCAGAATGGCCATATGGGATAGCCTAGCAAATAGCACCGCGCCACTAGCAGAAATAAAACACTTTATTCTCAATGCTTTCAATATATTTGAACACAAAGTGCAAAAAGCACATAGTGAGCTTACTGTCAGCCAGGTAGAGTTCACTACGTTCGCGACAGAAGAAATCCAATACATCAAAAACAACGTCGTGAATCGTTCCAATCAAATTATTTGGTATGCGGTCATCGTCTTCACAATATCGGGCATATTGGCCATCTGTTTGTAAGCCTATTAGGCTCACTACCTTAAAGCGTGAAGCGAGCTAAGCATCACGCTTCTAGACCCCGTTTCGCGTTATATAACCGCACGCTCAAAACCATTGAGCTAAAGCGTTGCCGTCCCCACACTACAACATGAGCCATTTACCTCGCCAATAAATGCCGTTATGGTATTTCTATTCACGACATCATAAGCACAAAGGACAACCTGACTATTATGAACCGTACAATAGAAACTATTCTTGAACATCGCTCCATTCGTCAATTCTCCCAGCAACCAATCAGTGCTGAGCAACTCGATATCATAATACAATCAGGCCTTGCGGCCTCGTCTTCTAGCTTGCTGCAGGTTGTTTCCATCATTCGAGTTACTGATAAAAACAAACGAACGTTATTAGCCGAATACGCGGGTGGACAAGCTTACGTGGAAAGTGCCGCTGAGTTTTTAGTGTTTTGTATCGACTATCAGCGTCATGTGAGCATCAATCCCGATGTCCAAGCAGACTTTACAGAGTTGACTTTAATTGGTGCAGTCGACTCAGGCATTATGGCGCAAAATTGCTTGCTGGCCGCTGAGTCATTAGGGTTGGGCGGGGTTTACATAGGTGGGTTACGAAATAGCGCAGAACAAGTCGACAAATTATTGGAGTTACCCACTAATACCGCGGTATTGTTTGGCTTGTGCTTAGGTCATCCAGAGCAAAAACCAGAGGTTAAGCCGCGCTTGCCCGCCCATGTCATCTTGCATGAAAACCACTATCAAGCACTCGATATGACCGACATTCAAGCCTACGATGACACCATGCTTCAGTACTATGCTAGTCGCTCAAGCAATCAAAAACAAACCTCTTGGTCGCAACAGGTAACGGGGAAACTGTCCGGGGAATCTCGCCCTCACATTCTTCCGTATCTCAACAGCAAAGGGCTTGCAAAGCGTTAAGAGTTCGGGGGTCTACTGTTATCACCGTGGTAGCGACACTTAAGGTTTCAACTGTCGCTACCTACAGCCCCAGCACGCTGATGACTAACGGAGCACTGATTCCTATGGTATACCCATGGACGATTGAGGTTCCGAGCGTTTTCCCCAAGTTATTCGCTACTTTCAAAGCCAATAACGCTCTCGCTATGACCCGCAGCGCTTATATGACCTTACTGTCTAAACGTAATCCGCAGACCTTGAGGCCGATAATGATTTTGCGGAGACTGACAGCCTTAAAAAGACCAGCCGACCTTAAAACTAAACGCAGTCTCTGAGCGGTCAACGAGTGGTAATTGACTGACCCCGACACTCGCCGTCCACCCTTCATTTTCTACGATAAAATCGACGGCAGGAGTGAAGCCCGTGTATGAGTGATGGTCGACGTTATCTCGCCCAGCATAAAAATAACTGCGATCCATCGTTGATTGAACCACACCTAAACTTGGAACAATATAGATTTGATCCGTTACCCCATAGGTCACGGCAACCCTTGCTGCATAAAAGTTTGATTGAGTATAATAACCACCGTCTGGGTTTTCATCGATACGCCCTCCTTCAATTACACCGCCGACTCCCCAATTTTCATCGCCATTTAATTGGTACACCCCGAGTGAATAGCCTTTACCACCGTTGAGAAAAGACACCCCAGCTAATACGGCGATTTTCTCGTTGGCATCCTGGGCATGAACAGGTGCTATGGCTGTCGCCGTCAAGATAGCGAGCGACACTCGCTTAAAGTATGGTTTGTTCATTTGAGTCAACACATCAACAGAAAGTGAGCCGCACTCTAGGCATCTCCGTTATCGGCGTCAAAGCAATCAAAGCACTTTAACCAAAATCTGACTTAACGCTTGGTCGCTTATAGGAATTGGCCGATTTTTCACTCAATAAGAATTCCGAAATCAATAACTATTCCCTTTCTTATTGCATAGGAATATAAATTGCTTATCCGTTTTGAAAAGTAGATAACCAACATGGGCCATACACAGCGCTCCACGAATCAAGTCAATGAAAAGCCGCTTCAGCTTCTGATGCAGGTCGCGCTCTCCGAGATCCCAGTGTCAGCAAAAACCCTCAGTATACAAATGGGGGTACCACTAAGCAGCTTGTATCGTCATATCAAATTGCTAAAAGAATGGAATTTAATCGAAGAAAGCGTGCAAGACAAAACCTTAATTGTTGGCCCTGCAGCCCTAATGTTGATGCACAGTTATCAATCTAATTCTCACAACTCTGAAGCGATAGAAAGCATTCTCAATCGCTTGCAAAAACAGACCGGAGAAATGGCCGCCTACATGGTCCCAGTAGGCTACAGAGCGCTATGTGTTAGCTTGCAAGAAAGCGCTCAGGCAATTCGATGCAGTTATGTCCGCGGACAAAGCCAACCGTTATTAAGGGGGGCATCTTCCAAGGCCATGTTAGCTTTTTTGCCAGAGATTCGTTGTGAAAAAATTCTTCGGTATTTTGGAGAGGAAGACAACATGAATAGATGGATTGCTGAACTCACACTGATTCGACATCAAGGTTATGCCGTGAGTACATCAGAATTTGACCCAGGGGTAACCGGTATCAGTGCGCCCGTGATGAAAGGGACCAAACTACTGGGCGCGGTATCGATTATGGCTCCGGCATATCGAGTAGAAGCGAATAAAGATAGATTTATCCTACATGTTTTACAAGCAGCCCGAGCACTGCCGCCAGAAAGATAACAGTATTGGGTTTGCGTTAGCGCGCCTCACTCAAACCCAATACTTGAGATTGAGCTTGTCATCAGGTTTATTTGCCTTCACTGAACCAGTATATTTCTGCAAGGTTATTAATTATGTTATGTGTCTTCAAGCAGTTGTGGAAAAACCGATACCTCTCTGTACCTGAGAATAGGCTTCCGATATTCACCGTTTGTGAATCGATTAAACCAATTAGTCATATTCAGTTTGAAGACTCAGAGTCATTATTGGAGACCGCTTTTGAATGGTTAAATGGTTTCGAATGCTCTCACTCAATGAGAAACATGGGCCATTTCCCATTGCTTTCTACTTATCGGGCAGAGCGTCCTTTTTTTGAAAGCCCACGCGCTAATGTAGACCTTAATACACAGCTCATAGAACAGCTTGCCCATGGTGCAACCCCATTAGTTCTCACTAATTGCCATGAGACATTACTGACCTTATTACCTAGCCTGCTTATTGATTCTCAACAAGTCGGTGTGATTAACATCAATACCGAGTTTTTGATGGACCCTACATTAGAAATTAAAACCGGCTCGATGCTTCATTTTGCATTGAACCGTTATGATGAATGCCGTGCATTCCATATAGGCGTTGATCCAGTGCGGTCACATAAAAAACAATGGGATTATGCTGAGGATATGGGGTGTGACTGGGCAACACTAAATGAGCTTTGTTATCGAAATAGAGGCATGATTAAGTCGCAAGTTTCGCGTTTCATTCATCATTGCGACAAGATAATTGTCACCATTGACCTTCCCTCAATATCGAAAACCACATCTAAACTCAAAGGCCAAAAGCTCGAACTTTCGATGGTACTTAGGGTATTGAGGCAGTGCATGTCCTCAAAGAAAGCAATCTTGATTCAACTTGTCGGCTCTGAAGAAGAGCATATTTATTCCAAGGCGACTCAGATGTTAATCGAGGAAACGAGCCAATTTTACTATTTCTCGCACTAGCTAGTTTTCGCACTAGCTGTTTTTCGCATGGCCTACTTTTCATATCAACTGTGTTTTAAATTGGCTTGTTGTCGTATTGACTGACGAGGCACTCAGAGAGTGAAACCTCATCATATAAATCAATGGTGAAACGATATGAGCATCACCATTGATTCATTGTAAGCAAGTCTCTACCGTCGATATTCGATGAGTAGCAGCCCATCACAGTGCTTAGCCCTCATCGCTTGTTCGTAAGGATATCGTCTTCTAGTGTTTATATCTAAAGGTACGACTATCATCTAGAATTTCAATCCTAACGGGTACTACGCCTTGCGTCGTGCTTCCTACTTTTTCAAATGCTATTTGCGAAAGGTCAATGACTCGCCCTTTAACATACGGCCCTCTATCATTGATTTTCACGTCAACACTCTTATTATTTGAGGTGTTCACCACTCGGACCACGGTTCCGAATGGTAATGTTTTATGAGCAGCAGTGTACGCTCTCATGTTGTACTTTTCACCGCTCGCCGTCAGCCGACCATGAAATTGACTACCATACCAAGACGCTTGGCCTGTCAATTGGTGAGAGTTAGCATATTCTTTCGTTTTCGGTGATGCATTTGTTGCTGTCGATGAACAACCTCCTAGCAAAATTAATGCTAATACGGTTGGTACAATGTGTAATGGCTTCATGTTATTACAGAGTCACTTTTGCATAGGTGTGGTCCAATAGTATTAAGGCTAGTCGTTAAAGGGCCATCAATACAATGTCAGTAGTCGGTAATTTCACTCCAATTCCCACTTTCTAACCATTTAACCAATATCAACAAGCTTAATCATGCCTTTTTTCGGCCAACAAAAAGCCATTTCCTCACTTCACTGGACTACCTTTCATCCTGATGAAGCCCTGGCAACATTCAAGCCCAAAAAAACACCCAAAAACAAAACAAAATAACAACACTTGAGATTTTTATACATTTTTATTGCATAAAACATCATTTTTAGTAGTATAGCCACCTAGTGACTATTAATGCAGTAAATCAGCATGAGAATTCAAGTTAAGCAAGTAAATAAATCCTATGGTGATATACAGGTTCTCCATGATGTCAGCTTCACCTGTGAACAAGGTGAGACATTAGTATTACTCGGCCCAAGTGGAGCAGGAAAAAGCTCACTTTTACGAGTGCTAAACCTATTGGAAACCGCCAATAACGGCCAGCTCGAAATCGCCAACCAGACCTACGACTTCTCTGCCACCATTACTGAAAAGCAAGGCCTCGCACTACGTAAAAAAGTAGGCATGGTCTTTCAGCAGTACAATTTATGGCCACACATGACCGTGATGGACAATTTGATCGAAGCACCCATAAAAGTATCAGGTCTTGCAAAAGAAGACGCCAAGAAAGAAGCACTTGTCATCTTAAATACTTTACAGCTTGCCGACAAAGCCGATGCGTGGCCATTACAGTTATCAGGTGGACAACAACAGCGCGTGGCAATTGCTCGTGCACTAATGATGAAACCTGATGTATTACTGTTTGATGAGCCCACCGCCGCGTTGGATCCAGAAATCACTACGCAAATTGTCAACATAATCAATGAACTAAGTAGCACAGGCATCACCCAAGTCGTCGTCACTCACGAAGTCGATTTTGCTAAAAAGATTGCCAGCCATGTTCTTTATTTAGAGCAGGGACGCATTGTAGAACACGGCACTAACGCATCGTTTACCGAACCCAAAACCCAAGCGTTCGCAGACTATTTAACACACTAAATTAATTAATAAACAAAACCTGCCAGACATGGTGTGTTTTATTTGGAGAAGAATTATGAAAAAAATCGTACTCGCATCAATCATCGGTCTTATGTCTGCCAACGTTGCCGCTCAACAAGAGATCAAGTTTGCAATGGAAGCCACCTACGCACCATTTGAATACGTTGATGAAAATAACCAAATTCAAGGCTTTGATGTTGATTTAGCGAATGCGCTCTGCCAGCAAATCGATGCAAAATGCACCTTTCATAACCAATCATTTGATAGCCTTATTCCAGCATTAAAATTTAAGCGTTATGACGCGGCGATTTCAGGTATTGATATTACGGAAGCGCGTCAACAACAAGTCAGCTTTACCGCACCGTATTACGATAACACCGCGGCATTTGTCGCACTGGAAGGCAAAGTGGCGAGCCAAGCTGCTCTTGAAGGTAAACGAGTTGGGGTCCAAAATGGCTCAACACATCAAAGCTACCTGTTAGAACAGATGTCGGATGTCACAGCAGTCCCTTATGCTAGCTACCAAGATGCATTTATTGATATGCAAAATGGCCGTATTGATTCGGTATTCGGTGACACGGCCGTCGTAGCAGAATGGTTTGATAAAAATGATACTCTGACGTTTGTCGGTGAACAGATTACCAATCAGCAGTATTTTGGTAATGGCTTCGGTATCGCCGTAAACAAAGGTAATACAGCGTTACTCGACCAACTTAACGCAGCATTGGCTAACGTGAAAGCAAACGGCGAATACCAAGTCATCTTTGATAAGTACTTTGGTAAGTAATATGGGACTGACGGGTTATTCTGCGTCACTCGCTCAAGCAAGTTGGATAACCATCCAGCTTGCTTTTGTCAGCCTGCTTGTTGGGCTGATCCTTGCCATCTTATTTGCGGCAGGTGAGATGTCGCGCCGCAAATTAATATCATGGCCAACCACGGCTTTTGTCACGATCATCCGTGGCCTTCCAGAACTATTAGTCGTGTTGTTCATCTTCTTTGGTTCTACCCAAGTGTTATTTCTTATCACTGGGGATTTTATCGAGGTAAGTCCATTCCTTTCTGGTGTGATCGCTTTATCGCTTATTTTTGCTTCCTACGCCGCGCAAACTATTCGTGGCGCGTTAAAAGCCGTCCCTAGCGGACAAAAAGAAGCGGCAAGAGCACTTGGCATGGGCCAGACACGAACCTTTATAAAGATTGTGTTACCTCAAGCCGTCAAACATGCACTGCCAGGCCTTACAAACCAGTGGCTCGTTTTGTTGAAAGATACTGCGTTAGTTTCTCTGATTGGCGTCACTGACCTGATGAAGCAAGCACAATTAACCTCAGCGGCTACCCATGAAGCTTTTACCTGGTATGCAACGGCTGCGGCCATTTATCTCGTCATTACACTGCTTACTCAGCAAGTCGTTAAACGTATTGATAATAAATTTTCTGATAAACAAGTATCGACATCAGCGAAAGGGGTAACGGCATGAATCAACAGCATATTTGGCAAATGTTTGATGGCCTCATTACGAGTCTCCAACTTACCGCCGCGTCTTTATTAGTCGGTTGTATTCTGGCGATCCTCATGACGCTAAGCCTTATTTTACGCACACCCGTTGTTCATTGGCTCAGCCGCGGTATTATTACCCTCTTTACAGGCACACCGTTACTTATCCAGATTTTTCTTGTGTACTACGGTCCAGGTCAATTTGACGTAATTCGTGAAAGCATGGCATGGAATTGGCTAAGCCAACCTTGGTTTTGTGCAATGCTAGCTCTAGCGCTGAACACTGCAGCATACAGCACCCAGCTATTTAAAGGCGCGTTCAATGCTATTCCTGAGGGCCAATGGCAAGCATGTCGTGCATTAGGGATGAATATGAAAGCCACATTAAGTGTATTGCTGCCATTCGCAATTCGTCGCGCCATGCCCGCTTACTCAAATGAAGTCATTTTAGTTTTCAAAGGCACTTCACTGGCGAGTACAATAACGATAATGGATATTATGGGATATGCTCAGCGTATCAACGCTCAAACGTACGATACACTCACCGTGTTCGGTATCGCGGGCTTATTCTATCTTGGCGTCAATGGGTTACTTACCGTCGTGTTTAGACAGATTGAACGAAAAGCGCTGGCATTTGAATCCGTCAGATAACAACGCAACGAACCAGAGGAGACTCTCCTCTGGTTTAGGGCGGTAATCTAAGAGACTAAACTGTGCTTTAAAAGATTAACGAATACTTTAAGAAGTGAAACATTACTTTAAGAGGTCAAATCATACTTTAAGAAATTAGACCATTAATTTGAGAGAGAAAACGAGAACGTCATTAAACAGCGCGGTTTCAAAACCAAAGTGCTTGTAATGCAGCGTCAACGTCGGCGCAAACACAGGGGTAATCCCTCCCACTTGCACTTTGTTTTCATCCACAGTGTAGCCGCTGATACCACCGAGTCTAACGCCAACGCGTGCCCACGATGTCCAGTCATATTGAGGATGATACGACAGAATATACGAGCGATGCTCAAAACTATTCACCAACGTAAATGCTTCAAACTGTTTATACCGAAAGCCCACTATATAGTTATCTTGATTTCTTCCTGAAGACGTTAGATGTTCTGACCAGCCAGCGTAAGTAAGATCAAAATTTCCTTTTAAAGCGTCGACTTCTTGAGGTGTTTCTTCTGCCGCATATGTCGCACCACTAGCACACAATAGCGCCGCAGCAAGTAACACTTTTACCTTGCTCATGAATCTCGTACCATATCGTCAAACTGAGCTTCATTTTACCGCACTAATAATTGTGAAACCCGTCTCACTTTGTAGACAATTGTCTTAAAGTGGATGACATACTGGCGAAATCGCAATAATGAGTTCTTTACCCTGTTTATTTTTCCAAATAATACGCTCACTATCCATAAAGCAGGTAATCGTTTGTGGGAGCAAAATCGGCCGTTTAAAAGTAAATCGAATATTTTTATGGGCGCCTTGTTGCAACATTAAAAGATAAGTCTTAGCCACCATATGCATGCCATGGATGATCGGAGACCGGAAACCAAATAACCTCGATAATGTTTTAGAAAGGTGAATAGGATTATAATCACCGGACAGCTTAGCGTATGCCCTTGACGATGTTACCGTCAACGTCAGGGTATCTAAATGTCTTGCACTTTCATCAATAACAACAGTAGTTTGTTGTGAGTCTGATGATGACCTACCTCGTGGCTGAGTCTTATTAGGAATAAGGTAGCCGGATTTATATGAAGCGACACAACACCTTTGAAAATAAAACTCTCCGGTAACTTCAAACCACACCCCTCTATCCGTATGCCGTTGATCGCTTAAGTACAATCGAAATTCGTAACTGTCGTCTACGGCCAAAGGACGTGTTTGATTAAACGCCACCTCTGTATGCACCAAGCCTAATGGCTTCACCACTGCATTCGGATGAGTAAAGAGCATCAACTGTTCACTTTGTGTTGCCACAAATAGAAACGGTAAAGGAACGGTCGTAGTATCAAAGCCAAAGTAAGTGCAATACTCTCGGTGTTGGCTTTTATTGAATCGGAACGTTGACCTTTTCAGAGAAAAAAATGGAATATCATCACCACTATCCAACTCTCCCCTTTTAAACAACGCCAACGTTAATAGCCGTAGATACGAAGTAGGTTCATCGACCTCAATATGCATGACTTAGATTCCTAAACAAACGAGGATTTGAGTGTAGCGAAGAAAAATAATTAATATCACCCATAAGAAGACAATTATCGGTAACAATGTCACGCTCAGTTAGATAAACTGACTCGATTAGGCTTATTCACAAGGAAAGTAACAATGAAAAGAATCGCGCTAGCTATGATAATCGCAACATCATTAATGGCTTGTACCGAGGTGGGCAGTGATGCATGGTGTAAAGATATGAAAGAAAAGCCTAAAGGCGATTGGACCGCTAATGAGGCGAGTGATTACGCTAAGCATTGCATTTTTAAGTAACAGCTTCACCCTATCGGTTTCAGGTGAACGAGCATGTGTTAACGTTCCCTGAAACGCGCTCATAGATCATCATTCAAACAGGTTGGTGGTTTATTTAAAGTAATACCGACGAGTACGAAGCTTTCGGAGTATTAACCCTCCCCAGAGAGTAAATACCACTTCTGCGCCAAGGTAAAAAACCATCGTATCACTGGGATTCTGATCCACAAGAAAGCCCATCGCTCGAGTTAATCCCATCAAAGCAGCAAGCCACATTGATGCCATTACCGCCGTCCTTAGTGTATCAGCATTAAGCGCCAGCCTTGCCAATACTAACCCGACTGCCACAGATAACCCACCATACGTGGCTCGCACATCAATCAGCGCAGACCTTGATAGCAATTCACTACCCGTCACTCGTTCAAACATGACGCCAGGCGACACCACAAACAAAGCGCCATAGATAACGAAGACAAAAACCGTAATCCAAACCATTAGTTTCGCTTGAAACATACACTAGTCCATTAACCATGATCTCATCGCTAAGCTTAATGCAAATCTCATATTCCGACAGGGAGATGCTGATAATGGGGGTTGTATTTCACCAGAATCACCCATCTGACTCATTATTGAGTCAACTTAGGCTAGCAGGCGCGCCTCTATCATCGAACGTCTATAAATCAGTGGACCCAAATGATGGCAAGGAGCATTAAAACTGAAAACGTTGCAAACGACATAATCGCGATAGTTGCAATCTCTGATGGTGTCGACGTAGACGATGTCGATGCCTTAGCCCTTTCTTGTTTCTTATCAGGGTTGAGCATAGATAGAAGTGCTGAGTTCATAGGTTCACCTTTACATCAAAACGGTTATTAATTGAGGATCGAATTTCACGCAAAGTGTGATTCACTTCAAACAAATTTGCAAGAAAACTGGCAATTTAACCTATCATTTCACGTTTCAGTGGGTGCAATGAATCACTGGTATCATTTTATAAATGAAAAAAACCGCTCGAATAAGAGCGGTTTTTTTAGATTGAGTGCCTGATTATGCAGAAAGGGCTTCTCGCTCCTTCACTACATTTTTTACTGGGTTTGCATAGCTATCAATAAGATATGAATGCGCACCAGATGGTAAGGCATCCAGTTTGTTTTGCAACGTATCTCGCGTACTTTGTGTAATCGACTCGTCATCACATCCAGCAGCCAGCTTGTTGATTGGAAACAACGTGTAGTTCTCATGTATCTGTCGATCGATTTCAGCCGCCAGCGCGTCTGGCGTTTCAAAGTCTTGGTCTATAACATCGCCAAAAACCACTTGAATGCGGTCTTTACGGCCAATAATACCCTGAACGATGCTCTCAATATCTTCGAACTCACCTTTTTCATAACTACCGTGCTCTGCTTTTTCAAACAGTTCGTTCGCTTTTGCCGTATCACATGGGTCATTTTCATACGAAATAGACACAGGGACGATTTTAAGAGAACGAATGTATTCTGCGAACGGTGTTTTTTGTTTACGGCCTTCGACGTGGAACATTTTCAAGATAGCCGGGTCAGTATAGTCATTACCGTCTTTTGCGCGGCCTTCTTTTTGTGCAATCCAGATAGAATTCCCCGTCTCCAAGGAATGCTTAATGTAAGACGACAACGTACCGAGTGCTTTCATCATTTCACGTGGTCCTTTCACCGAACGTTTTACGATAAAGCTCTTGTTAAGGCGCATCAATTCCGTCGCGCATGGCTTTTTAAGCAGGTTATCACCTATCGCAATACGCACCGTTCTATGGTTGCTTTGATGCAAACCGTAGTTGACCAATGCAGGATCCATCGCGATATCACGGTGATTGGAAACAAAAAGATAGGCGGTGTTTTTATCAAGATTATCCAAGCCCTTAAACGTGACTCCTTGAGTCGTCGACTTAAGTGTTTTGGTCAGATATTTTTTCACTTCCATCTGAATGGCTTCAACGCTATCGAACTTGGCCCACTTAAACTTCAAGTACACTTTTAGGATAGGGCTCATTAATGCCTTAAACCAAGGAGCGTGGTTAGAAAAACGGTGTTGCAAGATAGCATCAATAAACTCAGCGTCGTTGATCAAACGATCGAGAGCCGCTGGAATCTCTTCGTCATTGTAAGGACGAATCTCAATATATGGGTCAGTATTGTTAGTCATTTTGGTTACATCAAATTAAAAGCTGCACTATTCTACGCTTAGAGTATAAAGACCGCAGCTATCTTAAGCCTTTTTTTGTTAAGGTCAGACCACATTTTAACTCTAGTGTTCATTTTCAAACCTATAAAACTGTGATCTTTGGTTGGCATTACTAGGAACTCACGTTAATCTATGCGCAGTTTTGACCAGTGAAGTGCATCATGAACCACGCCATTGAATTTCGATCCGCTCCTTATGAGCTTTTGACTATTACACCACGTAAGAAGTCACTCCATAATCAATTAATCCGTGTTGAAGCAGGGAAAGTATTGCTCAAGCTTGGAAAGAATGAATATGTTTATAATCAAGGCGATATCTTTTGGGTACCCTTTGACTGTTTATCCAGTCTCACTATTTTTCCTAGCACTCACCTATCAGTCACAACGCTATCGATTCGCTTGTTAACATCATTTCCAGTCAATGCTGGTCAAATAACGCCGACATCGTTGATGACCGCGATTTTAGACAAACTTCAGTCTGAGTTCATCCAACATGAACAAAAACCTGGGTTCTTAAATGACCTACTGTCAGTATTAAAACACGAACTGGAGCAGATGCAGCCAAAACTTAGGTCATCTCAAGAGAGCCAATTGGTCACTCAATGGAAGCCCGAATCAACACAAATTTCTGGCGAATTGGCATTAATACTAAGAATACGCGAGGCAAGAAAACTAAAGCTGTCCGGGATCAAAACAGATAGAATAAGCGCAACGTTATTTGACGGTAATGAAGAACAATTCAAACAACTCTATCTATCACTACTTGGTGAACCGATCTAAAAAAGCGAGCTCATTGCTCGCTTTTATTTATATTCATTTCTTTTACTAGAATGGCACTTCAACCTGCATCATCATGTCACCCTGGTAGTCTTCATGCCAGCGGTAATCTAGACGTAGCCTCGGCTCCTTGCCTTTTTCTCCAAAACCGACACCAACATGCAACCCTTGTGACATGAGCCACTCTTGCATTGACATCTCATCCTTTTGGCGGGCAATCTCTGCCGGAGCCCAAAGGCCAATACCAACAAAGCTGCTCTTATAGTTTCCGGTCAATACTGGCTCTGATTCTTGGTTTAATAACCACTCATCCCAATACGAGTCTTGTAATGCCGCTAACGGGTCTGTGGGTTCTAGAAGTCCGCCTAAAGTCACAACTTTAGTACCCAAGTAGCTAAATGGTTTTATCAATAAAGAGCACAACGACTCTTCCTCCGTCACTTTAAGTACGACAGAGCGATTACTGTTGTCTTCGCAAAACGCGTGTGCATTAGGCACACTCACCACTGCTAACAAAGCAATACCACACAATGTTGCTTTCATTTTTATTAAAAATCCTTTTTATTATCCTTTTAAATATAACGGAAAATTCAATAAATGTTTAGCAATCGATGGGGTTGTTAAGTGATCTATGTTCAAACCTTGCTGTAAATGCTCTCGAATCTGGGTGGAGCGAATGTTCACTTTTTCAGGACAGGCAAGAACAGACCACCTTTGTACGATCTCTTCTGCTTTATAAAAACGACTAAAACTAAAAAAATTGTCAGGTCCTAGGACAAACGTCAAGTCAGCGTGTGGATAGCGATGCTGAATCGCTTCAAGGACGGCGTACGTCGTTACCGATGTATCCGGTTTAACCAGTGTTTCTTCAATCGCCGAGCGTACAATATTGCCCTGTTCGATATCAGCGATAAATAAATCCACTAGCTTACAGCGCTCGTCGTATTGAAGCATCGTTTTCCCCCAAGCGTGGGAAATACTTGGTACTAATAGCACTTGATCAAAATGACTCAGAGACTCAATCACACTCAAGTGGCCAAGGCTCGGTGGGTTAAAAGCACTACCAAATATTGCAATCTTTGTCATGAATGTCCTACTTGTTTGACTATCTTCGGTATTTTCAGGGCTACTGTAACTTTTTTTCATTAGTTTTCGTAGGTATCATAGAAACAATTCAATTTGCTTGCAGGAAAAGGAAATCTAATGGAACAACTTATTCGTGACGAAATGCGTGTGCTGCCGTCTATTGACCCTCAATTCGAAATAGAACGTCGCGTCGAATTTATTAAAGCTAAACTACTCAGCTCTGGCTGTAAGTCACTGGTTCTTGGTATCAGCGGCGGTGTTGATTCAACCACATGCGGCAGATTGGCTCAACTTGCAATCAATGCATTAAACCAACAAGCGAACTCTGCAGATTATCAATTTATCGCAGTGCGCTTACCTTACGGCGAACAACAAGATGAGGATGAGGCTCAACTTGCGCTTTCTTTCATCGAACCAACACATTCTATTTCTGTGAATATTAAAGCTGGGGTTGATGGACTTCACGCCGCGTCGCACATTGCACTAGAAGGAACAGGTCTACTTCCAACCGATCGCGCTAAAATTGACTTCGTAAAAGGCAATGTGAAAGCGCGCGCTCGTATGGCTGCACAATACGAAGTCGCAGGGTATGTAGGTGGCCTCGTTCTGGGGACCGACCATTCCGCAGAGAACATCACTGGTTTCTATACAAAGTTTGGTGATGGCGCTTGTGATATGGCACCATTATTTGGGCTAAGTAAACGCCAAGTTCGTGAGGTAGCCGCGAGTTTAGGTGCGCCAGAACTTCTCGTGAAAAAGGTGCCCACTGCCGACTTGGAAGAACTTGCGCCGCAAAAAGCCGATGAAGATGCATTGAATTTATCTTATGACCAAATCGATGATTTCTTAGAAGGTAAAGCCGTCTCACAGGATGTCTCCGATCGACTGGTTGCGATCTACAAAGCAACACAACACAAACGTGAACCCATTCCAACGATCTACGATTAAAGTATTTCATTTAAAGCCAATGAGCGTGTTCTCGTTGGCTTTACTACCCTCTCACCAAACCTACCCTACCCGTCATCTTTACCTAGCAATAAAATGCATCGTGATGTAGCTCAATAAACAAGCGCATTCGTGTTAAGTAACATTGCGTAACGACAGTCTTGTGCCATGTTTATAGTAAGCTACCGTGTAAGTCATCTATGTAATCTATGCCATGGCAACTTACACGTAATAGCGGTCGTTTAAAGCCTGAATCGAACAATAAAAAGGGATAGCTATGTTAGGTGAAAACCATTCTCTTCTAAAAGAATTTCCAGACCATCACGAAACCATTGTACAACTAATCAAAACCGATGAACCTTTTGCATCCGCGACAAAAAAGTACGATGCTCTAGACAAGGAAATTCGCGTATTAGAACTTAATGGGGCGCCTATCGATGACGCCGCAATGCACCAACTCAAACACGAACGGGCTGTGCTTAAAGACGTGTTACACAAACACTTAATTGAGTCTGAAAAATAGACCGGCCTTACGGTCAACACTGAAACTGTTATCGTTAACCCAATGACAGAAACGGTCGTTACCACAAGCAATTAACGTCAAAAGGGAAGTGTAATCACTTCCCTTTTTATATCCATTTACCGGGCTAACTTCACCGAGATTACAGGACAACACTCATACTTAAACTGACCTCGTCAAATTAACGTGTAGACAACACAACATCGGTTTGTGGAATCGCGCAACATGCTAAAGCCTTACCCTCTGCGACTTCGCTGTCTTGTATTGCGGGTACGTCAGGTTGATGCACCGAACCACTTTCCACTGTCACCTTACAAGCGCCACAGAACCCTGCACGGCATGAATATGGTACCGTCACGCCAGCATTTTCCGCTTGCTCCAATAAATTGGCTTGGTTCGTTCCCATGAACTCTTGCCCATCAATCGAAACCTGCAGCGTTTTTTTAGTTCCGTCGACCGCTGAACTCACACCAAACGCTTCTTGATGGTAATGCGTCACGGGCAATCCCAACGACATCAATAAGGTCTTCGCCGATGTCATAAAACCGTCGGGGCCACAGACAAAAGCTTGTCTAGTTTGTAAATCAGAAATTGACGCCAATTGGCCGACACTTATACGCCCGGTCAAACCCTCCCAATGCCTTCCTGGCTGCGTTAGTGCTAACTTGATGACCAGTGAAGGGTGCTTGGCCATGAGCGCATCAAGCTCGCCTTTGAAAGGAATATCTTCTGGCGTTGAACATTGATGATAGAAAACAATGTCTCCTACCCTATCTCTGTCGGATAAGTCACGCAGCATTGACATCATTGGCGTCACTCCGCTTCCAGCCGACAGCAGCAATAACGGTTCATGAGAATCCAACTTCAGGTGAAAATCTCCATTTGGCGCATCAGCAACTAACGTATCACCCACTTGAAAATGCTCAAACAACCAGTTGGACACCTCGCCACTATCCAGACGTTTAACTGAAATCGAGAGCCGTCCTGGTCTGCTAGGCGATGAAGATAATGTATATAATCGCTTCACAACGCATCCATCGATAACGAGCTCTATCGGCAAGTGTTGACCTGCTTTATAGCTCGGCATCTCCCCTTTTTGAGGCTCTAGCCAAAAGGTCTCAAAGTTTTTGGCAACATGCTCTCTTTCCACGCAGACAAAGGTTTGCTTATGGACATCCAAATCGGGGTACACTTCTTTTTCTTTGTATTCCAGCACTTCAATTACGTCGTCGACATGAATCATGCCTTCGTTCTTAGCGACTAAGTTTTGACCAAAAAATACACCGCCTCTTTCATTTGCTCGAAAGCGAGAAAACGTCATTAATGGCTCTTTGCTAGCTCTAAACTCGCCTTTATTGACATCAACCGTCGTCAACACGCAGCGCTCACAAGGTTTGACTGCCTCAAACTCGACCTCACCAATCTTGATTCGTTTCCATGAATCCTCGATAAACGCTTCGTCCGATTGAATCACTAGATTGGTTCGAAACTGCTCCATGCTATGGGTTTCAGGGCTGCGCCTATTCAATGCCTCTAATGATCCAGTACTGATCATCAGCAAAGGATAACCATCGGCAAAGCTCACGTTGTGACCTATTTTTTCACGATGACGATTCGATTGCTCACCAGTGAACAAGAGTTCAACACGCTGACCCAATACACGACTAAACCAATCATCGGCTTCGTCAGTAGTGGTGTAGGCCGTAAATCTATCATTCCATACCTGAGCGGAGGCTTCTTGTTTTTTGAATCCAGCGTACTCTAGTTTTAACGCTGGCTGGCCAGGATAAGTAAACACAAGACCCGATGGGATAATACTCGAAGAAACCTTAACCATGTTAGGGTGCTTTCTGGCTGTCACCATACTGCCGTCAGCCAAAGCGACCATAAATCGGCGGTCAAAGCTTAACCCTTGCAATTCCACCCATGATGATGACAAAGCAATGCCCCCTACAGACTTAGCAGGGTAAATATTAATTTGAGAGAGCTGAGCAGAATCAGTCACGATTTCTTCCTTTCGTCGTTGTATTTTGACAGCGATATTATCGTCTTTTCTCGCTCAGTCCCAGAAACTTAGTGAAATGTGTGCCGAATTCCACTATCATCCTGTCGCCTAAACGTAAGCGTTTGCTTTCACATTTTCACGCCACGTTTAGGCTCCGTTTCAAGAAGAATTTAACCTTGGTGGGAGCCGAAATGACTACATTGACTATTACTCGTCCTGATGACTGGCACGTTCACCTTCGCGATGGCGAAGTATTGAAAGACACCGTTCGCGATATTAGCCGCTACAACGGCCGCGCACTTATCATGCCAAATACCATCCCACCCGTCACTGACACCGACATGGCGCTGGCGTACAAAACTCGCATCATGGCGGAACAGCCTTCCGAGCAGTTTGAACCTCTCATGGCGCTGTACCTAACAGACAAGACATCTCCAGAAGAAATTCGCAAAGCAAAGGCGGCAGGTATTGTTGCCGCTAAGCTGTACCCAGCAGGTGCAACAACAAACTCAGACTCAGGGGTCACATCGGCTAAGAATGTTTACACCACGTTAGAAGCGATGGAAGAAGTGGGCATGTTGCTGCTTGTTCATGGTGAAGTCACCACGCATGACGTCGATATTTTTGACCGTGAGAAAGAATTTCTTGATACCGTCTTAGCACCGATCGTCAATGACTTCCCAAATCTAAAAATTGTTTTAGAACATATTACTACCGCCGACGCTGCAAACTTTGTTAAACAGGCCAACGACAATGTGGCTGCAACAATTACTGCACACCATTTGTTGTATAACCGCAACCATATGTTAGTTGGCGGCATTAAGCCTCACTTCTATTGCCTACCTATCTTAAAGCGCGGTTCACACCAACAAGCGCTCGTTGAAGCCGCTACTAGTGGTAGTAAAAAGTTCTTCCTTGGGACTGATTCAGCGCCGCACTCAAAAGGCGCAAAAGAAGCGGCTTGCGGTTGCGCGGGGTCTTACACTGCACATGCGTCAGTTGAGCTCTACGCTGAAGTTTTTGAGCAAGAAGGTAAGCTTGAAAATCTAGAAGCATTTGCCAGCCATAACGGGCCTGACTTCTATAATCTTCCTCGTAACACCGACACTATCACGCTAGAAAAATCCGCTTGGGACGTACCCGCAACGATGCCATTTGGCAATGATATTGTTGTACCAATTCGTGCCGGTGAGCAAATTGTGTGGAAAGTAAAATAAACATTACTTAGCGAACATTGAATCCAACGCCCCTATTTTGGGGCGTTTATTTTATCGTCACACCGCACACAAGTTATAATTTGGGTGTTTTTTTATCCACCTTTGTTGCAAATGATAAGGCACAATAAGCAATGACAGACAAAACAAATAACGCGCAAGTATCGGTTTATACGCCCTGCCGCGCCGCCTGCAAAAACAATGCAGGGATCTGTAGTGGCTGTCATCGCACTCTAAATGAGTTGTCTGATTGGCGACACCTGTCGAATACCGATCGCCAAACCAAGATGAATCAGATCTCCGGTACAGATTCGACACACGTCTGTGAGCAGTGTGGCGCGCCAGCATTTTGTGAAATCGCGGCTGGCAATGAAAGCTGTTGGTGCTTTGAAATAGATAAGCGAGACACGTCATCGCTCACAACGTCTAAATTATGCTTGTGCCGTCAATGTCTTTCCGCACTGCCGGTTAAGTAACTCACCTTATTGCCCTATTTTTCCGCTTTAAGGATTTGACCATCTGCAGTCGTTTATTACCGGCAAAAACGTAGTCACCCGTCACCCGTCACCCGTCACCCGTGGGGACTTTACCTTCTCATTCGCGCAGCAGCTCCTTGTTTTACCCTCTTGGCTCCCCATATTGAGTACACATTTCGAGCGGTTACTTGTTGCGGATTTGTTAATTGATGATTAGAGTAAAAATTCAATTCACAAAGGTACCGCTATCATGGAAGAGTTACTCAAAGATTACCCTATCATCACTGAAATCCCTGTTGCTTGGGGGGAGATGGACGCGCTAAACCACGTTAACAACGCCGTTTACTTTCGTTACTTTGAAACCGCTCGCTTAGATTATTTTCGTCACCTAAGCATCATGGAAGACATGGCGGCCACTAACATAGGTCCAGTACTAGGAGATACCTATTGCCGTTACAAACTTCCGGTCACCTACCCCGACACGCTATTAGTTGGTTCACGTATCATCGATGTTGGCGCCGATCGCTTTAAGATGGAATATCAAATTGTGAGTAAAAAACAAGGCAAGGTCACCACAACCGGTGCTGCGAGTATCGTTATGTTTAATTTTATCTCCAGTCAAAAATCAAACCTCTCAGAAAAACTGATGCTCGCCATCGAAAACTCTCATCATCACGATATGGCGTAAACGTCACTGTCGTGGCGTCATCGACGAGTGAGGATTACACGTATACTTACGTAATCCTCACCGCTACGCTCTTGCTGTTCTTCGATGTCGTCGTTATCCTACTAACGATATCACCCTCGCTTTGTCATACCACACAAAAGAGAACAGCAAGATGCATAATAGTTTTCAGTATCCCATTGGGACTCCGGGTCAAAAATGGACACAACAGGACGTCCTTGAATGGCGAAAAACCACTGCCGTAAAACGCACCTATAGAGAAGACGTTTTACCGAAGATTGAAGCGCTTAGATCAGCATTAGATGTCATTCAATACGGCGCCTTATCATACGACGAAGAGCGTTTTCCTCTTTTTGCACTGAAAACTAAAAATTGGTGTCCTTCGAAACCCACTATTTTGATCACCGGTGGCGTTCACGGCTACGAAACCTCTGGTGTGCACGGTGCCCTACAATTTGCTAAAGAAAATGCGCATCAATTTCAAGGTGAGTTCAACATTGTTATCGCTCCTTGCGTAAGTCCTTGGGGATACGAAACCATCAATCGTTGGAACCCAAATGCCATCGACCCTAATCGTTCATTTTACCCAGATTCGCCAGCTGAAGAATCAGCCAACGTGATGGCCATGGTTGCACAGCTGAACGTTCCTATTCTTGCTCATATCGATTTGCACGAAACCACGGACTCTGATGAAAGTGAGTTTCGGCCAGCATTGGCGGCACGAGATGGTTTAGATTATTTTGAAGATAGTGTCCCTGATGGCTTTTATCTCGTGGGTAACACAGAGAGTCCGGCTGAGGCTTTCCAGGCCGCTATCATTCAATCGGTAGAAAAGGTCACCCACATTGCGCCGCCAGATCATGAAGGGAAAATCATTGGTTCTCCGGTCGTTCAGCATGGCGTCATTAACTATCCGTTAAAAAAACTGAGCCTTTGTACTGGCATGACCGATTGCCTTTATTCTACGACTACCGAGGTTTACCCAGATAGCCCAAAAGTCACTGAGCATGAGTGTAATGATGCTCAAGTCGCATCCATATTAGGTGCGATCGGTTACTTGAAAACTCAATTGTAACGTCGAAAAGGGTGCCTTCTCGGCACCCTTTTATTGATTATCCTACCCCATACACATAAAACCTTTAGCCAACGCTAAGCTGCGCGCCCCACGAACTGAACCTTGAAATGATTGGACGGCGTTCTTTCCGTGACGACCAATACGGGTATTCGATTAACCAAACCCAGAAGCTAAATATTCGAACTCTCTTCCAAACCACGCTCTGTGTCATAAATAACGCTCTAATAATTAGCCAAAATAATCACTTACTGTTCTATCTATCCTAAAATAACGGTAGGCTGTGATCATAAAGATTAAAAACAATAAAAATGAATACAAGGAAGTGGAAGTCGCATGACATATCGTCGTATTTTAGGTGTCATCACCGCGCTTGGTTGCTCATTGCTAACACCTATGAGCCAAGCTGCAACGCCAACCAGTGTCAAATCAAGGGTAGATAGGCTAGAAACACCCGATCGCGTCCGTGAATCGATGATATTGCCTTATCTATTTAGTACCGACACAATGGGACTCAATGTCGGGGTCGGAGGCATGGTTAAGGGCCTTTATCAAGATCAAATGACCGTGGGTGGTACCGTTTTTGGCGGTGACGTTAGCCGAGCTATCGCCGGCGGTGTATGGAACTTTATGATTCCAGGCACAGAGCGGGTTTTTTTGAGTGCTTATGGGATGCTTGGTTACTATCCTCAACAACGAGCCTATACCTCATCTTACGGAACCTACCCTAGTGGCAGTACTCGCCCTGGTAGCAACGATTCGTCCAATATGGATTTTTTGCAAGCTGATGGTGCGTCAAATTGGTTTGATATAAAAATGGAGTACGTGTTACCACTCGGTGCGAACCAAAAACATGGGTTGGTCGATTATTCCATTAGAAATGGTTTGCTCGTCTCCGAGCCATCCGGTGGCAAAGAATGGAACCCTATGACCAGTGGCTCCACTATTTTTGTCGCAAGACAGTTCAACCGATATCAGTCCTTCGAATTTGAGACTGGCACTGGTGATGGCACCATTCACGCGATGGAATTTGGCCTTCTATACGACAATACAGATTTTGCCCCAAACCCTTCTTTCGGCAGTAAACAATATATTGCGACTTCTCATGATTGGGGTTGGTTTGATTCTAAAAAGCAGTGGGCGTTCCATGAACTCGATATGAGTAAGTATTTTTCATTAGGGAAATCTGATTGGGCATCACAACGCGTTGTTGCGATGAATTTTTGGACAGGTTTGTCTCCGACATGGGAAGTTGAAGACAATGGCACTAACCAGAGAGTAACCGGCAACGCACCTTATAATGAAGGCGCGACCTTAGGTGGTTTTACTCGGATGCGTGGTTACGACAACAACCGCTTCCATGACAAAGCGGTTATATATGGTTCGGCAGAATATCGTTATACCCTTGCATATAACCCTACGAAAGACGTTTCTTGGCTGAACTTTTTACGAATTGATTGGATTCAACTTGTTGGCTTTGTTGAGGTGGGCCGAGTAGGATCGTCCTACACCGCAAACGAACTGCTTACTGACCTTAAATATGATGGTGGCGGTTCGATTCGTGCACTAATGGCAGGCCTTGTGGTCCGAGCCGACATTGCTAAATCCCCAGAGAGTACTAACTTTTGGATTATGGTTGACCACCCATTCTAATCAATCCCTTTAATACATATTCTTACTTTCGGCCTTTTTTCGTGCCCCGATAAACACCGATTCGTCTAGTCAACGATTCGGTGTTTATTTTCTCTGTCGCATTGAGGTTTATTACGTATGTTGAACATCGATTTCTGATGTCAGACATGGTGCTTATATGACTTAATTTTGTGACAGTTATCATCAGATATCACACTAAAATATCAGTGCATTGCACTAAGTTGATCATCTTTAATCAAAGCAATAGCCATGAACTTTAAATGGCTATATACCCCTACCTTTGGTTGGTTTTTGTCATCGCTTAGCTTAGCTATACTTCGCGCGATCATAATACATCAATAACCATACGCTCTGGATTTACGTTCCAGCTCGCAGAAGGAAAAACCATGTCTCAATATGTTGTATGCGCACTCTACAAATTCGTCACACTTGACGATTACCAAGACATCCGCCAACCACTGACCGAACTGCTAGAAACGCATCAAATCCGCGGCACCTTGTTATTGGCAAGTGAAGGGATCAATGGCACGGTTGCGGGAAAGCGCGACGCTATCAATGCCCTACTCCAATGGTTCAAACAAGACTGCCGCCTTGCTGATGTCGTTTACAAAGAATCATTTAACGACGTACAGCCTTTTAATCGCACCAAGGTGAAACTAAAAAAAGAAATTGTGACCATGGGCGTCGAGGGCATCGACCCACTTAATGTCGTTGGTACCTATGTTAAACCAAGTGATTGGAACGCGTTAATCTCGGATCCTGATGTCCTTTTAGTGGATACTCGTAACGACTATGAAGTCGATATTGGAACGTTCAAACATGCGGTGAACCCCAATACAGAAACATTCCGAGAGTTCCCACAATACGTTGCAGACAACCTAGACCCCGCTAAACATAAAAAAGTGGCGATGTTTTGCACAGGTGGTATTCGCTGCGAAAAATCAACCGCTTACATGAAAGAACAAGGGTTTGATGAGGTCTATCATCTAGAGGGCGGCATTCTTAAATACTTAGAAGATGTACCGGAAGAAGAAAGCCTATGGGAAGGCGATTGCTACGTATTTGATGGGCGTGTTGCGGTCAACCACCAGCTAGAAAAGAGCGGCTATGATGTCTGTAACGCTTGTCGTTTGCCTATCACAAATGAAGACCAAATCTCTGAACACTTCGAAAAAGGCGTCAGCTGCCCTAAATGTATCGATAAACACAGCGACGAGCAAAAAGCACGGTTTCGTGAACGAGAAAAGCAAGTCCAACTCTCAAATGCTCGAGGCGAAACCCATGTAGGTGGTGAAGCCGCTCATTTGATAGAGCAGCGTAAAAAAGAGAAACAAGCCTTGAAAGCGCAACAGCGTGCAGGAAAGCACGCAAAATAGTGGCTATGGTTTAAGCGCCTAGAAGCACCATTTTATCTTTAATCATTCAAAGTGGTCTCGCTATTATGCGGACCACTTTTTGTTTAATTTTCACTCACATGATGGCATCTCTTTTGATGTTCATGCGTCTTTAGCTTTTTCTTTAGCGTTAATATTGGCATAGGTGTGCAATAACTCAGTCAGCGCCTTTACCCAACCAAACGCCTCTAATGGCGGCTTTGCCAACAACTTTTCTACCTGCTCACAATGCACTTCAAGGGTAATAGCTTGTTCTAAGTTAAATGATATCGCGTAAAAATGCCAAAGCACCAATCGAGTCATTCGTTCACTATTCTGCTTAGCGTTATCGGAGTCGTCAAACGCCTGCTGAATTTCACTTAATGCGATGGCCGTCATACGGAGTGTGGCATCCAGTCGTGCAGACATCATTCGCTCTTCGCTATCGACCTCTTCATGCTCAAAAGTAAATAGCTCACTCATCGTTTCTTCTGGCACCATCTTACTGATCATTCGAACACTGAACTCTTCAAGCTCTTGACGCGGCATAGTAACGAGGCAATTAAATGTGTAATCACGAAGCATAAGAAAGTCACTCTAGATAGCAAATAGATGAACCCGCATTTTAAGCATTATCACTAAATTTACTAGTGTTTATGTGGCAGTATTGAGGGAGGTTGCCGTGTAAAGAAGCATGTAGGAAAGTGATGATAGTGAGCCTCGACCATTCTTCGCCAAGCAATCAATCGATTAAAGGCCCCGATATTTCGGAGCCTTTCTTTTAAAGCCATAATGCCCTGCTACTCTGGCTACTTACCTGGTCAACGGCTTAATAACTCAATGGTCAGTGGCCTAGGGGCTACTTACTTGGCGCTTGTAAAACTTCGATGGCGAGCTCTACCGCTTTATCTATATTGTGGCGACCTTCTAGTTTCCCTGAACTAATCGGGCCCAATACACTCGCGTACAAGGCCAACTGTTTGGAAAATGGTAGTTCTAGATGTTCATATAATGTCTGGCGAATTTGGGCATGCTGCTCTGGAGCATGATCAGCAAGACGAGTTAACGTGTCGTAAATTAATGTGGTGGTTGTGTTCATTTGTCATGTTTTCTTTAGCTTTGGGGGACGTTAAGTGTACAATTTTTCTATCGAGATAGCCGTGACATATGTCATACAATAGTATTAATAGACTTATTAAAATAACCATTTATTAGGGCCGTCGCTCTACTGGCTCATTAACGACGACAAAATAGAATGCCGTCGTTAATGTATCGTCTGCTGACTTTAACTCGAATGATGCCCCTTAACTGGCACATATAAGCGCCACAATTTCTTAGCCACCTTGCCAATATCCTCCAACATCACATATAAACATGGCACCAATATCAAGGTCACGACGGTGGCATACATCACCGCAAACCCTAGTGCCACTGCCATCGGTTTTACAAACGCCGCTTGTAAGCTGGTTTCAAACATAATCGGCAAGACGCCAAAAAACGTCGTGATAGAAGTGAGGGTTATCGCCCTAAATCTCGCACAACCGGCTTCAACGACGGCTTGTTTGGCGCAGTCACAGCGAGCCTTTATCTGATTGACATAATCGGTCATGACCAGCGAGTCATTGATCACCACTCCGGCGGCGGCGATCAAGCCAAACGTCGACATCATACTCATATCTAGGCCATAAAAATAATGCCCCCAGATGGCCCCCGTTAAGCTAAACGGAATAACTGACATGATAATAAATGGCTGTGCATAGCTTTTTAGTGGTATGGCGAGCAAAATATAGACCGTGATCATTCCGGCAATAAAGAAGACGATTTGTTCGGCTTTTTGTTTTTGCTGCTCTTCAATTGTGCCACCGAGCTCGGTCACCACACTTGGAAATTGAGACTGTACCTTCGGCAAGACATTATCCTCAATATTCTTCACCGCTTGATCCGGTTCTATCTGTGATTCATCAATAGACCCATAGACATAGACCGTGCGGTAGCCGTTTTCACGACGAATTTGATTGATGCCAGGTTTATTGACGATGTTGACCACATCACCCAGCATGACCTTTTTGCCTTCAGGGGTATTAATTAATGTGTAGCGTAAGGATGAAAACGCTTCTCGCGTTAATTTAGGATATCGCACCATCACCCGCACTTCTTCGGTATTACGTAAGATGCGCTGCGCTTCACCACCATAAAAACTGCCACCAACTTGCCCCGCAATCGTGGCTAAATCCAAACCTAGATCGTACGCGACAGGTTTGAGCGACAATTGTACTTCTCGGCTCCCCGTGTCCATCGACGAACTAATATCATACAACCCTGTTTGTAGTTGAAGTTGTGAAATCAGTGCTCGACCCGCAGCGTTAAGCACTTCCATATCCGGCCCATAGAGTAAATAACCAAATTCATCGCCGTCTTCACCTCCTGTCACGTTATCGTTAATGACAATAGACTTTAATCCTACAATGGTCGGCATTTTCTCTCGCCAGCGTTTCGACAGCTCAAACGCATCGACGGGGCGAACACTTTCATCCACCAGCGGTAAGATAATCATTCCTTGGGTACGACTGGTGTTAATCGTCATCATATCGCGGACAACCGGTTGCCCATATTCGTCTCGAATATCCTCGTTGACCTCTTGCACAATCCGTTCAAGTGTCAATAACGCGTTTATAGTCTGATCATCAGAAACATTGCTGTTCATCTCAATTTTAATCAAAGGGAAATCAGACGGCACCTTAGGGCTGGGAATCATTCGTACGTGACCCGCAGTGAGCATCGACACGCTAATAACTAACACGGCTATAAACCCTGCGACGACTGACCAGCGCCACTCCACACACCAAGAAACGCAACGCTTATACGGGCCATCAACAAAACGAAAGAACTGTTTATTAAAACGAGCCCGCAAGCTGTTTTCTTTAATCGGCGTAAAGGTGGTGTGAGCGAGATGCGCGGGCAAGATAAGCTTGGACTCTATCAAACTAAAGATTAAGCAAAAGATCACCACGATGGACAAACCATAGAAGAAGGCTTTTTCTGGTCCGGTAGAAAAGAGAAAGGGAACAAACACCGCTATCGTTGTCAGTACACCAAAGGTAGCTGGTGTTGCGACTCGCTGAGCACCTCGCACAACATTAGTCACGCCTCCACCTTCTTTTTCCACTTCGGTATAAACACTTTCTCCGATAACGATGGCATCGTCGACGACGATACCCAGTACCATAATAAAAGCGAACAAGGTGATGATGTTGATGCTGACATCAAAAAGAGGCATCAACATCACTGCGCCCAAAAAGCAAACCGGTAAACCAACCATGACCCACATGGCTAATCGAAAACGTAAAAATATAGTGAGTAGCAACGCAACCAATACCGCGCCTTGAAGCAAGTTCTTGAGCATCATGTCTAGGCGCGCATTAAGGTAATACGTCATATCCATTAATGTATGCAACTGAATACCATGCGGCAATTGCGCATTTTTAGCTTCAATAAACTTCTTAACCGTATTCGCCACTGGGACCATATTCTGTGTTTTGGTGGCTTTTACGGTTAAGTAGATACCATTTTGACCTGAATACTTAAAATAGTGCTGCCCTTCGGTAAATTCGTCTTTAATGACGGCAATATCTCCCAGTAAAACCTTTGAGCCATTCGCGCCAAGCTTGACCGGGATCTGGCGAAACTCAAAGCCGTTGTAATACTGGTTTTCGATACGAATAGACACCAATCCCGTGCTGGTTCGAACCTGCCCGGCTGAAAAGTTGGCAGAATATTTTTGAATCGCGGTAACAACATCATCAAGGGTCAAATCATATGTTCGCAATTCATCCGGGTGGATTTCAATACCAATCTCATCAGGTGGTGAGCTTACCTCCACCAGCGACACATCACCAAGTTGCAGCAGTTCTTTTTCAATTTGTAATGCCATGGTTTTTAGCTCAGGCAAAGAGGTGTTTCCTGACAGCACCATACCAATGACATCTTGCTTAAACTCTATCTGCGTGACCTTGATTGGTTCCATTGCTTTAGGGAAGCTTGCGACGCCATCAACTCTTTGCTTCACTTTATCCAGCACTTCCATCAGATTTGCTTTGGTATCAATCTCAAGCGTGACAACGCCTCCACCTCGATAAGCATCCGTGACCGCTTTCTTAACTTCAGTGACATCTTTAAGTGACTCCTCCACCTTGATGAGAATACTCTCTTCGATTTCTTGAGCAGAAACACCAGGATAGGAGGCCGTCACTTGGATATAGTTAATTTCAAAATTGGGGAACATTTGCCGCTGAATCAAAAAATAACTCACCGTGCCCATAATTAGAATGAACCCCATCAGCAGATTTGCGGCAACCGAATTTCGTGCAAATAATGCGATAATGCCTCGTTGAGGAGCGCTACTCATTGAGACTCCCTAGGGCGGATTCCCGATCCGTTGGCGTGACTTGCATCCCTATTTGGGGGAATTCAGGGACTGTCAGCACCAATATATCGCCGTCTTCCAACCCTGAATCAATGTAAAAATTAGATTGTTCTTCACGCAACACATGCACAGGCTTTGGGACAAGGCGGTTGTCTTCATCAATAAGCCAAACGCGGTCATCCGTCACCAACTCTTGTGGGATAGGATAAAGATTCGGTACGATTTCTCCATTGAAACGCACCTCTACATAAGAGCCAAATGGGAGCGGTGTCTCCGCAGACTTTAAACCATATGGATCATCCACTCGAATCACCATGTTGACCATACGGGTCGCGCTGTCGACAACACCAAGGTCTCGAACGACCCGACCTTGACGCCTCGTTTCAGTTCGCCCTTTCGCGATAACAACGGCGTCGATGCCAATAATATCTTTAGGCAAAAACGGGGCATCAAATCCAGCGATGGGCACCATTATCTCTGCACTTTCGATGTTGTTCAGTTCTGCCACCTGTGAGCCCGTGGTAATATATTGGCCCACGCCAAGATTTCGCGAGACGACAAGTGCATCGTAAGGGGCTTCTACTTCACAATTTGCTAAGTCACGGTTGGCACGTTTGAGCCCTGCGCGAGCCGATTTCACTCCAGCTTCTGCACTCAACACTTGGGGGATCCTGAGATACAAATCAGAGACTTGTGTATCTTTGATTTTCTTTGCTTGTTGTTCAGCGACTTTGGCTTTTGCGCGCTCTTCAATCAGCGTTGCTTGAGATTGAGCTAACTGGGCTTGCGCTTGCAAAACGGCAGCCTGATAGTTGTCTTTTTCGATGGTAAACAATACTTCACCACGTTTAACGACTCCACCCGCAACAAAGTTTGGATGCCAACTCAGCACTTCTCCAGACACTTGTGTCGCAAGCGCAGTACGCTCAAGCGGCACGACCTCACCAAAACTAGAGATAAGGATCTGATGCGACTGCGCGGCGAGTACCTGAGTCTTTACGGTCGCATTCGTTTGCACCGATTTTTCTGGCTCAATGTCAGGCTTGGTTTCTTGCACCACAGCATACCCTGCTACCGCTATGCCAATAATCCCAATGGGAAGCAACCATTTTACACTTCGCTTAAACATACCTTTCCTTGTCCCTGTGTTATGCCAGCATCATTGTACGTAAAAGTAGTGTCGTAAAGTGTATTGATTTGCCCTCCAAGTCTAAGGTTTGACTTTTTTACGTTCACCGACCCCAAATGCGCCAAATTTATTTGGCTCAAAACGCTCCCGCTTCCCCATTGCGGTGTGCCCATGACATTAGCCGTAAGGCTATATATCAGCTACAAGCCTATATATTAGCTACAGCCCATATATTAGCCACAAGCCCATAAACCAGCTGTAAGTCCATGAAATAAAATGACTAACAAAGCGCTTTATGAACGCAATATGAACCTTTGCCTCAGCAAAAATTAACGTTTGTGAGTTTAGTATCTTCGCATCAACGAAGAAAAGGATCTTACTATGAAACCAATCAGCATTGTCATCATTACACTAAACGAAGAAAAACGTATCGCTCGTCTACTTAGCGATCTCTCTACACAAACATACCAACAATTCGAGGTGATCGTTGTCGATTCAAATAGTGAAGACCTCACTACGCGAGTCGCTGAAAAATATCGTGCCGCGTTGCCTGACTTAACCGTGCATACCATGACAGAGCGCGGTGTCAGCCTTGGTCGTAATACTGGCGCTAGTCTTGCGAAACACGAACGTCTTTTGTTTCTTGATGCTGATGTGCGCCTTGATCGTGAGTTTCTTGAACTCGCGGCTAAAAAGCTTGAATCAGAGAAGCTAGAAGTCGCTGGTGTTTTTATGGGTGCTCGTCAACTCACTCCCGCATACAAAGCAGGTTATGGGCTATTCAATGCTGGGTTGTTTGCCACGCAATTCTTTTTCCCTACGGCTGTTGGGGCGTGTATTTTCTCGACGAAGAGAGCGCATAACGAAATCGGTGGGTTCGACGAAGCAATCGTGCTTTGCGAGGATTGTCATTACGTTAAGAAAGCCGCGCAAACATGGCGCTTTCGATTCTTACCACTCAGTTTCCAGTTTGACCCACGTAGGCTTGAACAAGATGGCTTTTTCAAAATGGGCGCAACGTACCTTAAGGCCAATGTTCGTCGGTTTTTCTTCGGAGAAATGCGTAACAACGAAATGAACTACGAGTTCGGGCACTACCAACAGCAATAATGGCGGGCAACACCGCTCTTCACATACCCGTGACGAAGCTAAGTATAGAACTAAGCACTAAGCAACTAAGCAACTAAGCAACTAAGCAACTAAGCAACTAAGCAACTAAGCAAGAAGATAAGGTAAAAAGGACGCGTTATGTTTGAAACCATTGGGTTATTTTTGGGGTCATTGCTGGATGCCGTGATCGGCCCTAATTTAGTGGTGCCAGGAGAACCTTTTATGATTGCTGCTGGATACCAACTTTATAGCGGCGGTTACATCGCCGTGTTCGCCGTCGTATTAGGTGGACTGCTCGGTGACCAAATCAGCTTCTTTATTGGGCGTCGATATGGGTTTAATGTGCAGAAAAGACTGCTGGCATGGCAACCCAAGATTAGAAGACCATTGGCTCGATGCCGCCTTCTGCTGCACCGTAATGCCTTCTGGATTTTAGCATTTTCACGACTCCTCGGCCCTGTCGCTTGGGTGGTACCATTTATGGCTGGAACCCACCGTATCGCGTGGCGAAAATTCTCGCTATATGCCAGCGTTGGATTGACTCTGGGTATCGGTCAGTTTGTTGTCTGGGGATACTTATTAGCGGCCGGTGTCGATAATGTGCCTGTACTTGGTGATATTGCGCTCTTCATCAGTGAACATAAATACACGATGGGCGTTGCACTCCTTTCCCTAGCCATCGCGTATTTTGGGTTTAAAAGACAGTGGCGGCACACGTGGGTAAAAGCATGTAGCGTGTTTATTATTGGTACGCTTGCGCTCAACTACTCTCACTTTTTTTGGTTTAGTGATGATAAAGTCAATTCGACCTTGGTCGCTCAATCAACAATGCCCATCGTTACGCTGAAGAGTCTGAATTACAAAGTATTTGCCGGGCAATCGTCCATATATTCAGCACAGGGTATGAACGTGGTCTATCTCGGTGAATCGCCACAGTCTTTAATGGAAACCTTAAGATGGATAGAAAATAAAACCTTTTCGCGTAGTGATCTAGAGTGGCCAGATTATGTCAATTTGTTGAAACAAAACACCCCTCCGGTGTCCGATCTCATGTGGAATGGAGAGCCACAACATCTCGCCTTTCAGTTGCCGGGGACGCTGACCAAGCGCTCTCATATCCGATGGTGGCAAGCAGGCATCGATTCAGTAACAAAACAACCGTTATGGCTGGGTGCATTAAGCTATGATGATGGTTTAACAGTCACCCCGTACGGCGGCATCATTACCATTCTTCACAGCGTCGCCCCGGACATTGATGCCGAAAGAGACAAGCTAAAACGCGATGTATTTCGCCTCAACGCCGCGTGGACTGCCGAAAATATGAAACTGGCTTACGCAACAGCAATGGATGGTCGTCATGATTACTTCACCGACGGACAAGTGTTGGTGGTCTCCAAACAGCAGCCCATTGATGCACTTCAGACCACTCATCTATATGAGTCTCAGTGGTAAGATCTTGATACGATCGACAGCAATTACTGCACTGAAAAGTCGTGGCTATAGGAAAAAATGATTTTTTGCTCAGAACCATAATCATTATCAGAGAGAAGCCCTAGTAGTGTCAGCGAATCGCGCTTGGTAAATTTATAACCAAGGCCTGCGCCAAGCCAGTAACCAAAATAGTCATTTGACCCCGCGGATGCGCCTGCAAACGTCATCGCGGTGAATTCATCATTGAGCGGCTTTAAAGAGAAGTAACCTAAATACCCTCCAGTACTGTCTGTTGGGTGCAAAGCATAGGGATTAGATGGATCAAACTCAGGCTCAACTTCATTCAACGATCTTTCACCATCAGTATAATTGAAGCCTGCCATCGGGAATATTTGCCACCCGTAAGGCTCTATATCAAAAACAGATAACGGTACAAACGTGCCAACACTATAATTATTAAAGTTTGAGCCATCGTCATACTCACTTCGGCCGAAATTGAAATTAACAATACCAATATCAAATAGCCAAGATCCGCCAAGCGTCCATTCATCTGTATCGGGGTGGAGTCGAAGGTTGATCTTCTGCGCTTCACTAAGCCCGATTGAACCCGAAACAGAATAACCATAGCTTTCTGAGTTGAAATCATAGTTACCCGCAAAGCCCAATTTAGAGTTGATTCTAGTTGGGTCTTCTACGTTTTTATTCTTATTGTCGTAGATGTCCCTTTCAATCGACGCGTCTCCAGACTGAGTATTGGATTCGGGTAATGAAGACGTTTGGACATCTTCATTTGCAAAAGCATTCGGAACATAAGCAAACAGCGACATTGAAACCAATATGGTGAATAAATAGGTCGCCATGACGTGTTTTGTGCATGACGAACATTCAATAGGACTTTTCAGGGGAATAACCACAGTGTAGGAATTTGAGCGGAGGTATTCTACTGAGATAGATCGAAAGATACAGAGGTTGAACTTTCGTTGTCCCATAAATTGCATTGATGTGTTTGGCGCTTGCCAATCGACAAGCTAATCATAATGCTTGATAAAGAAAGACCTAATTACCCAATAATGAACAACTTAAATAATGGATAAACAAAGCCTCTCTTCCGTAGTCGTAGTCGATATTATCATGATGTTAGATAAATTTATGACGGTAATCGTAAAAGCCTAAAATGTGTTTCAACGCTCTATCTCGGTATCGATCAGCTTCAATCAAGACATCATGCTTAGCGTAAGGAATCGTGAGTAAACGAGAACTTAAGCACTTTTCATTAAAGGTTTCTTGCGCTGACAGTGATACCACATTATCGCCTTCTGCTTGAATGATTAGAATCGGCGTTTTTATTTTACCGGCCTGAGACAAACAGGTTTTCCCCGCCGCCATTGCTTCAGTTATCCATTTTGGACTCACACCTCCCAGTCTTAACTTAGGGCTGTTAGTAAGAAGATCACTGTACACCTTAAATCGACGCTGGCTACTCGTGTGATCATTGCCCTCGAAGGTCTTTGTGACAAAAGCCGTTTGCTTTGGCGCAAAGTGAGGTTTCTTCTGCAGCTGACTGATGACCTTGATCGTAGCCGACTGAATCCCTCCAACCACTTTAGGCAATTTTATTCCAAACATGGGGCTAGTTAACACGCAAGCTTTAACGACATGCTCATACTCAGCAAGATATTGAGTGGTGATCACACCTCCCATTGAATGCGCCAACATCATGATGTCTTCACTGTGATCCTTCATGACAATGTCACGTGTAAATGTATCTAAATCTTCAACATAGTGGGCAAATTGGTCAATGTGCCCCAATTCGCTGTCGGCAACGAGACGCTGTGATTCCCCCTGACCACGGTGATCAAATGAATAAACACTATAATGGTGGCTTAACTCATAAATAAGTTCTTTGTACTTCCAGCATGACTCATTACGACCCTGTACTAAAATCAACGCTTGGGATTGATTATTTGGGTTCACATTCACCCACGAGATATTGCACGCCAGTGCCCCTTTAAATCGACCTGTCGTGCGGTTCTGCCATGCGTGTTCCATCTCTAAATGGCGCGCATCGGTACTTGAGTGCTCGGAAGTCACTAATTTATGACGGTGAAAAGGTGTGTAAGGGATATCTAACTTTCGACCAACACTTTCTACAAACAAACGACCAAGACCAACACCATGTATATAATCTGCATCGAGCTGCTTTTTGGTACTTCCAATAACCGGTGACTTCAGGTTGCGGGCTGGCGAGATCTCATAAATATTCACATCATCAGGTGGATTAGCTAAAAAGCGCTGTGTTTGGCGGTAGCTTTCTTCATGCTTTAACAAAATAGCGGACAACTCGCTCATCGTCTTGGTTGGCGCACGCTTTAAAATCGCTTCTAACAAAGGATGCTGCTCTGCGAAATCAACAGGCATGGTTCGAATCACGACAATGTTTTTGTAACCTCTGCGGTACGCCTCTTCAACAGGTATCGGTGCCGACACCCCACCATCAAGCCACCTTGCATCATCAAACATGACCGGTTTTTTGTGCAATGCGGGAATAGCGCAAGATGCTCTCAAGACGTTCTTCCAGTTGTCTAATGTAACGTCAAAACAGGCTGTCGTGAGCTTTTGAGCGTGTGTGGCGACCGCAACCACTTGTTTAGTTTTAAGTGCATCGGCACCTTTGATCCAATTCAGCGGAATATCTACTTCTGTACTGTTAACCAACCAATCTAAATCGACACCTTCACCACTTAGCAAATATTTGGTCAATTTAAAAAACTCGGGATGGCGAGTCGCTTGAGCGATCACTTTGTAGGCATGACCTTCATGCCCACAGATATAAGAAGCGAGATTCAACGACCCCGCAGACGTACCGATAAGGAGGTCAAACGGGTTAAAATCTGCACGTAGGAAGGCATCGAGAACACCCGCGGTAAAAACGCCGCGTTGCCCACCACCCTCGGTAACAAGCGCAATTTTATCAACGTGCTGTTGTTCTAGCATAAAGTTATCATGATGATGATGACTGATGACGTAACGTTTACCCATTTTGATCCTATTACTTATCTAACGCTGAATGTATGACATTGAGCTTAATATAGAGCACTTACAGTAATATGGGGATGGGCCTGCCGTAAATTCAATAATATTTATAGGCGGTTAATCAAAACCAAACTGGCTTGTAGGAAATGATGGTAAATCTGTTGAGGGGTCGGATGGAGCTTTCAGGTGGAACGTTTGGCATGTTTAGTCAACGCTCTCGGTTTGAGGCTAGCAGGAAAATGCCCCAAAGCTACTTAGGGTATGTACTCTTCACTAAACGAGAATGATCATATTGACCAACATTTTCTAATGTAAGATGCTGAAGTTGGTTTTGGGTCCTTGTAATATTGACGTCGGGTAGTGGCATAATGGAAAGTTGGATTAGTGGCATTGGTGCTGGATTACTGGCAGGGGCAGAATTTGGAATCTTCTTAGCGGTAATATATACCGTGATGAATTGGAGTGAGCGCGATAAGTGGAGAACATTTTTTCTTCTTTGGGGCGCGATTACTATTGGAGTCGGAATCGGTGCTACGATAATTTCAGGAATATACATTGCTTTCAAAGCCATGTAGTAGTGCACCAACGCACATTTGCCCCAAACGGTGTTAGAACTTCAACTCACCCACAATATGTCCATATCGATTTGCCATAGATTTGCTCATGTGAGCAATGGAAATAGTTTTTCACATCACAGCCGTTTACTACAGCCGATTATGAATCGTAAATGTTTTTCCATCTTTCAACTGAATACTAAGGCGCTTCCGCCCCCATTGCGACTCAGAAACCACTAATTGGAGTTTTTAATTCAAGATTAAAAGACTGACCCCATTACGCCATATATGAAAATGTACAAATTTATTCTACAAAGTCTTTAATAGCCTTGAGGTTGGTTTTTACATATTTCTTATATGCCTTAAGTGACTCTTTACTGTTACCAATAATATGAAAATTGGCTTTTTTAGCCAGTTTGATGTTCATTTCTTCTACGTCATCAACCGACACTTGAACTCTACCGCGTTGAAAACGATTCGATTTGTTAATCATATAAGCCACGTTTGGTGATATTGGATAGTAGAAATCGCACTCATGGTCTTCTGGTGGTTTAATCTCGTCAGTCAATGCTTGATGAATATTTACAATCGGCTGGTCAGAGGTAATAAACGGTGTATTTGTATCATTGATAAGTAAGCAATGAACAGACTCTTTTCTATCTAAGTACAGTGACCGCCCCATACTCATGCCAAACATATATCCAATGAACCACCAAGACTCTTGAGTCAGCTTCATTATATGGTTTACTTGTTCTTCCGTGGCTTTATCTAAGCTAGGTCTAGATTTACCCAGTCCAGCACCTATCGTATCTTTGAAGTTCTTGGTTCTAGCAATCTGGTGACCGAAGAATTGCATGAAATGAAGCATATTTCGGTCGTTATCAAGTACAGATAAATCACGATTTGCCAGTGCTTCTAACACATCTTGAATCTCATCTTCATGAGCCGTGTGATAATTTTCAATACCGTTGCACTTCCAAGCTTCAAGCATTTTATCGACTTCTTCGTTTTTAATGCCACTCTGCTTATACATGGATTCTATATATTGCATTTTCATATAATCATTTAGATAAGACATATGCAGTTCATGTAGGTCTTCTGGGCTTTTAGATGACCACCCTTTTATAACTTCCACATGGTCAGGTGTAAGTGGCTGAACTCGATAAAAATCACGCTCAACAGCAATATTTTTAACGCTGTCAATTCGAATAATGTTGTTGTTCTTTTTGGTGGTATAGAAAACGTTCTTGTTATCGGGTGCCCACCGCCTCATATAACTAGCCCAAACATGATGATGATTTTTCTTTGCTTCTAAGCTTTTCTTGTTGATTTCGCCCATACGATCTCCGATCCTCTGCATTGAGCAATTATAACACCTACATCATGATGTTAGTTCTGTTTGTTAAGCTGATTTGGGCCGAAAAGAATTTAGCTCAAATTTAACCTGACAGACACCATATAAAAAAGTGGGTAACTGTCAGATCAAGCCTGATCTAGTACACATCAGCTAATGTGAGTTGCGGACTTTAGAACTAAAATACTAACTCATTTATGTCCACAAACGAGTCAGCCCTGTCTTGGTCTACGCAGAATAAATTCTGGCATGTTACTGCTCCTACAAATAAAAACTAACCGTCATCCCCTTGAAAAAGGGGATCTCATTCAGCGCGTTGCGAACTCGATGTACTTAACCTCATCGAATTTTTTCAATTGTCTATGCGCTTTGTGAGATCCTCACTTTCGTGAGGATGACGAACGTTGTTAGTTGGAGAAAAAAGGAAACTAAACCGTTTATGTCCACATAACGTGCCAGTTCGGTTGTCATCAGCGCAGTATAAATTCCGGAATGCAACTCCTCTCACAAATAAAACTAACCGTCATCCCCTTGAAAAAGGGGATCTTCATCAGCGCGTTGTTAACTTATTCGGGCGTCATTCATTTCTATTTAAGCGAGTCACATGCTGATGAAGATCCTAGTCTGCACGAGGATGACGGCCTAATTGGGATGGCTTGAAGAGCGATAAGCTAAGCGCTTTATGTCCACATAACGTGCCAGTTCGGTTGTCATCAGCGCAGAATAAATTCCGGAATGCAACTCCTCCCACAAATCAAACTAACCGTCATCCCCTTGAAAAAGGGGATCTTCATCAGCGCGTTGTTAACTTCTTCGGGCGCCATTCATTTCTATTTAAGTGAGTCACATGCTGATGAAGATCCTCGTCTGCACGAGGATGACGGCCTAATTGGGATAGTTTGAAGAGCGATAAGCTAACCGTCATCCCCTGAAAAAAGGGATCTTCATCAGCGCGTTGTGAGCCTATTCTGGTGCCATTCATTTCGATTTAAGCGAGTCACATGCTGATGAAAATCCTCGTCTGCACGTGGATGACGGCCTAATTGGGATGGGTTAAAGAGTGACAAGCTAAGAGAGACCTGCCCCAAAACGTTCGCAGCTATAGAAGAAAATATGCAGCTCTTGTCATTCATTGACAATACGGTTTCCTATTTCAATCATCATCTCTTTCATCCAATTATAGAAAGGGTCGTCGCTTAATCCTATAGACCAGCACATTGAAATAGGAATGGGCTTTAACTTCGGCAATGGGATGCTGTTGTAGCTGTCTTTATCGTCAATGCTTTCAATAAACTTGCTAGGCCCTACCAAATACGCATCCGTCGACTTGACTGTTTCCATAGCTAACCAGAGTGTCGTTTCGTCCAGTAGTACTGGGCTCTCACCTATTAGCTCATCATATATATTTTGATATCGGTGCGAGCCTCGAATTTTGACAATCGGGAAGCTTGAGAGCGACGGTTCTGGTTGGTCAGTATTGGCAAAAATAGGGTGATCACCTCTCGCAATCAGCGAACTCGACACCTCCCCGATTTCATGAGTCTCAAATCCAGAAAGCCCTTCTGGTAATGCTCCTAACGCAAAATTAATCTCACCCAAAGTGAGCTTCTTTATATTCTCGTAACTCCAACTCTTGCAGGTCATCGTAACATTGGGTGCATGTATTGATACTTCTTTGATGACTTGCGCCATCCAATGAGGACTTGCGTAATCTGAAAGCATGATAGTGACATTCTGTGTCACTTCACTTAAGTCCAGCTCCTCTGAATCGACTAGATTTTTGAACTGGTTACAAAGTAGCTCGACTTTGGGGTATAACTGCATCGCTTTTTGCGTGAGCACCAATTGGTTCCCTACTCTCACCAAAAGAGGATCATCAAACATTTCTCGAAGTTTTGATAACTGTTTGCTCACCGCGGGTTGGGTGATAAACAGCCGCTCTGAACTTTTTGAAATATGCTTTTGTTCCAAAAGAACAAGCAGTGTTTTCAGCAAGTTAAGATCAAGTGATCTAATCTTTGAAAACTCACTATTCCTCATGGTTATACCCTTCATAAATATCCATCACTTCAGATTCTAGGCCGAGCCGTTATTCTTTTCAAAAGAAATCAATTAGAAATGGTCATTGGAGCGAAATATGATGAGAAAAAAAACCGTGTTAGCCTCTGTTTTAGCCGGTGCACTACCTTCCCTATCGGTGACGGCAGCAGAACAACCTAATGTGGTCATTATGATGGTCGACAATTTGGGTTTTGGAGAGCTTCAGTCGTATGGCAGTACACGAGGCGTCGCGACACCAAACCTAGATAAATTAGCTGAAGAAGGCATCAGGCTGACAAACTTTAATGTTGAGCCTCAATGCACCCCTACCCGATCAGCATTTATGACCGGTAGACGTCCGTTGAGAACAGCGACAACAGAGGTTGTTTGGGGTATGGATTACGGCATGGTGAACTGGGAGGTGACCATGGCCAATAAGTTTAAGGAGCAGGGTTACAACACCGCAATGTATGGCAAGTGGCACCTTGGCGATACCGAAGGTCGCACACCTTTAGAGCAAGGATTTGATGATTTCTTTGGGGTGCTTAATACTTCAGACGAATCACTCTATTCGTCACAACTCCACTTCGAAAACGAAGATGGGTACGTCCCGAAGATCCAAGACACCGTCAATGGAAAGACAAAAGATGTCATGGACTTTAATTTAGATACTCGCCGTACTATTGATGAACAAGTCACTCAACGAGCAATTACACACATCACTCAACAATTGGAAAAAGGCAGCCCTTTCTTTACTTTTGTCTCCTTTACTCAGCCTCACCTGCCTACAATTCCTCACCCAGATTTTGCAGGAGTAACAGGCAAAGGCGATTACGCCGATGTTCTGCATGAGATTGATTTTCGCGCAGGGCAAATTATCGACACCATTGATAAAGCCGATGCAAGAAAAGACACACTAATTATCTTTATGTCAGACAATGGCCCAGAGTGGCACTACCCTCATCATGGTATCGCAGCGCCATGGAGAGGCAATTATTTTACAGCGCTTGAAGGTTCAATACGTGTACCATTTATCGCTTCTATGCCAGGCACAGTGAAGGAAAAAAACGTCAGTAATGAAATTGTGCATGTGGTTGATGTCATGCCATCAATTGGCGAGCTTGTCGGCTATAAGATGCCATCAGACCGTCATATCGATGGAATTAACCAGTGGGCGCACTTAAAAGGCGACATGGAACAATCTAATCGTGACGGTTTTTACATTAGTAACGGACAAATAGTTCAGGCATACAAATGGAATGATTGGAAACTGCATTTCTACGACCAAGATATTATGCCAGAAGCCCCCGTTAAACGACAGATTCCAGCCGTCTATGATCTGTCTAGCGACCCTCAAGAAATGTATGACATGCGAGCCGATGGCGTCCGTATTTTCCCTACGGTCGTTAAACGAAACGTCGCAATTCAACAAAATCTTGCGGTAAGTTGTGACACCATTCCTTTCCCTGCTCCCATGGGTTACAAACCGGACTGCAAGGGTGTTGATTTCACTCAACATATACCGGACGGTTTTAGAAAAGCTGAAAAGTAACAACCATTTTCACGACTGTCATTAACGTTAGGCAGGTAGGGCATAAAACCCTACCTGCACGATCTGAGGAATAAATATGGAAGTGTCTAAGTCTGTTCATATTATGAGTAAACCAACGGGTTCTGTATGTAACCTAGATTGTGACTATTGCTTTTATCTTGAGAAAGAAAAGCTATACCCCGAACGTAATACTAACTGGAAAATGTCGGATGAGACGTTAGAAGTTTATATCGAGCAACACATATTGGCTCAGCATACTGACCATGTGACTTTTGCTTGGCAAGGCGGCGAACCTTTGATGATGGGGATCGAGTTCTATAAAAAAGCGATCCAATTGCAAAACAAATATGCGAAAGGGAAATCCATAGAGAATACCCTGCAAACTAACGGCCTATTACTCAACAATGAATGGTGTCAATTTTTCAAAACAAACCATTTTTTGATTGGCATTTCAATTGATGGACCCGAGCATCTTCACGACAAATACCGTACGAGCCGCTCTGGCAAAGGTTCCTATCACAAGGTAGAACAAGCCATCGATTTATTGCGTGTACATCACGTTCAGTTCAATACGTTAACGGTCATTGGAAGCCACAATGTTGACCATGCATTAGAGGTATATCAACATTTAAAATCTTTGGGTAGCGAAGTACATCAATATATTCCTTTGGTCGAAAGAGCGGCAACAAAACCGACGTTAGAGGGTTTATATTTGGTTGACCCAGAGCATGATAGCGCGGCTAAGTTGACGGAATGGAGCGTACCGTCTTTAAAGTTTGGACAGTTCCTCGCGGCCATCTTTAACTATTGGGTGAAACATGATGTCGGCCAGATATTCGTGCCTTATTTCGATAATACTCTCGCAGGTTGGGCAGGTGAACAAGGCAGTATGTGCACAATGGCACCGCGATGTGGCAGTGCTTTTGCAATGGAAGCAAATGGAGACATCTACAATTGCGACCACTATGTTTATCCGGAGCATAAACTAGGGAACATTCACACAAAAACGATTAGTGAAATGAACTTCAGTGCTCAAAACTACGAGTTTGGTATCAAGAAGAAAGATCTGAGTGAAAAATGTAAAAAGTGCCCGTATGTAAAACTTTGCAATGGAGGTTGCCCAAAGCAACGCTTTATTCCTAGGGCTAATAGCTCTGCTGATAATTACCTTTGCGCAGGCTATGAGCATTTTTTCCGCAGCAGTGAAAAGAAGATGAAACAAATGTGTGACCTATGGTTTGCAGGCCGATCGCCAGCAGAAGTGATGATGTTGTAAGCATATAATTAAAGAAAGGTGCTCTAGGAATGCGGCTAATTCTGTTTTGTTGTGGTGAACAAACTCAACGATTACTTTGTCGATAACCTAATTACTTTGCCGTGTTTAAGATTATCCATAAAGCGCAATAACCGTCATCACATTGCAAAAAGAGGATCTTCATCAACGCGGTATGTACTAATACCCGGTGGAAGACAGTGTTACGGCACTCACCGTACTGTTTTTCGTGTGGAGTAGAAAAGAGCAAGCCATTGAAGGCTGTAAAACCCAGCCTAACAATGTAAACCCAACCCATAATTAACGCATTTATTTGAGGTGTTTTAGATGATTCAATACATCAACCATTGATGGGAGGATCTCGTGGCCAAGTGCGATCACTTCATCGGTTGGAGAAACAAGGTCGGGAACTTGATACATCTGTAAATTTGCAGCAATACCGGCACGAGTACCATTATTCGAATCCTCAAAACCTAAGCAATATTCCGGTGCGATATTTAGCCTGCTAGCGGCTAATAAGTAGATTTCAGGATCTGGTTTGCCATGAGTCACCTCACATCCACAAGTTAAACTGTCGAAATATTCATCTAATCCAGCGAGCTGCAATTTCATTTTCGCGAGACTTAAGTCTGTGGAAGTCGCCACTGCCATCGGTATGTTATTTGCCTTTAGCCAATCAAGAAGCTCAAGCACTCCTTCCTTTATTGGAATCGCATGGTTGTGCGTAATATCATGGTAATACTCCATCCACACTTTTCGAAGTAACGGATAATCTAAATCAGCCGGATAACCAGCTCGAATCGTGCGCTCTACACCCTGAGCGTTCTGGCCAATGATAGCCAAGTATTCTGGCTTTAAAAATTCTATGCTTAGTGTATTACACGCTTTTTCAAAAGCATTCATGCACACACGCTCAGTATCAAGAAGCAACCCATCCATATCGAAAATTGCGGCGTTAAATGTCATATCTATAGCTCTAAAATTAGGATACCTGATACTACTAAAATTATCCCATTGTGCAAATAATCAGAGCACTTCATTATGGCGCAAACGCAGTAGCACGATGCTTTGGAATGGTGTTTTCGGTATTGGTCATCATTGCGAAGTTTCATGTGACCACATCAAGATGCTCTAAAAACGAGTCAAACATCATTTCCACCTCGATGGCATAAGTCCCGGGCGCTTGACTCGGTATCTAGATGTTGCAGCGCCGTACTTAAATCCTATAGCGCTAGCCATACAACACTTAACTATTAAAATACAAACACACGCGGCGTCCATCAATTTCTCTGATGTCAAAAGGGATCTCGTAGATAGACTCCATAACGGCTTGATCAACGACCTCATTGACACACCCTGACTTGATGACCTTACCGTTTTTCATCGCGACAATGTTGTCTGAATAAGACGACGCAAAATTAATATCATGGATAACAATCACCACCGCCTTGTTAAAATCATGAGCTAGGCGACGCAAGGTATGCATGATCTCTACCGAATGTTTGATGTCTAGGTTATTAAGCGGCTCATCAAGGAAGACATACTCGGTATCTTGCGCGACCACCATTGCAATGAATGCCATTTGACGCTGCCCGCCACTGAGCTGATCCAGATATCGATTCTGGATATCTTCAATGCCCAAGTGACCTAATGCGCTGTCAATAATGTCATTGTCTTCATCGGTCAAACGACCTTGTGAGTGAGGAAAACGACCAAACGATACCAACTCACGAATCGTGAAGCGCATATTAATATTGTTAGATTGACGTAACACCGCCAATCGCTTTGCCAGTTCTTTGCTGTCCCACTCCGCTAGCAGTTTGTCAGCAATCAAGACTTCTCCCGCATCGCTTTGTGTCAGGCGACTCGCCATCGACAACAAGGTGCTCTTCCCTGCTCCATTGGGACCAATAATTGATGTCACCTCACCTTGTGGGAATAAGGCATCGGCATCTTGTACAACAAATGTCTTCCCGTATTTTTTGCTTAATCCAGTTAATTTAATCACACTAACACCCTTAATTAATTCTGTTTCTTAGCAATAAAAACAGGAAGTATGTACCACCAACTAGGTTGATAATTACGCTAATTGTGGTTTGAAACACAAGTACTTTTTCAACAAACCATTGCCCTGTGACAAGCAATAACACCGCAAGCAAACTACTGGCTATCATCAAGAATCGATGCTGATATCGATTGAAGATCTCGCGTGTCAAACTCACCGTAATCAAACCAAAGAACAGCACCGGCCCCACCAAGGCCGTTGAAACGGCAATCATGACGGTAATAATCATCATAACGCGTTGAGTAAGTTGCTTAGTGTTCACCCCTAAGCTGGTTGCGTTATCAATGCCTAGCCACAACACATCTAACTTCGGTGCGTAATAAAACAAAGCGGCCAAACACAGCCCAAGTGGGATTAAGCTCCAATAAACCAGCGTTGAATTCACATTATTGAAACTCGCAAACATTGACGCTTGTATCGTTGCGAATTCATTGGGATCCACCAACATGGTTAAGAAGCCTGTCACACTGCTAAACAAGCTGCCGCATACAATCCCTATCAACAGCAGAGTGAAGACGTTGTTGTCTTGACGCTTAAAATAAAAATGGAACAGCAATAAAGAGAAAAACACCATCACGGAGGTCGACAGCAGGAAATTACTCATCGCATGAATAACCCAGTAACTCGTACTGCCTAATATGACCACCATGAGTACTTGAATCATCAAATACAAGCTATCAAAACCCAAAATAGACGGCGTCAGTATTCGGTTATTGGTGATCGTCTGAAATACCAATGAAGATGCGGAGATCGCCACCGCAGCCAATATAATAGCAAGCACCTTAGGGATACGACGGGACAAGAAAAACTGGTAATTGTCTGGCGTTAAGCCCTGACCAACAAACCAACCAATGATCGCAAGGCAGCCTGCCACCAATAAAATAACTTTATATGAATCACGCATTGGATCGGTCTCGTAACACCAAGAAAATAAATACAGCGCCGCCAAAGATACTGATGATCATGGAGATCGGCATTTCATAAGGGAAAATGATAAGGCGCCCTAAGATGTCTGAGGATAAAACCAGTATCACCCCCCAATACGCCGTCCACGGCAGGATTTTTTTCATATTATCCCCCATAAACAACGACACAATATTTGGCACAATCAAGCCTAGAAAAGGGATAACACCAACAATCATGACTACGGTTGAGGCGCTCACCGCGACTAAAATCACGCCTAAGAACACAATTTTTTGATAATCCAAACCAATATTTTTCGCGAAACTTTCACCCACACTTGCCGCACTAAATTGGCTAGCGTAATAGTAAGCGAGTAAACATGCTGGTACGGCTAGATATAAGATTTCGTAGCCGCCTTGTAACACGCTGGCAAAGTTAGCGACAGTCCATGCTGACATGGTCTGGACGAGGTCATATTTATAAGCAATAAAGGTCGTCAGCGCTGAAATAACATTGCCGTACATGATACCAATTAACGGCACAAGCACTGCGTTTTTAAATTGAAGGCGTTGTAAGAAGCGAACAAAGAGCAGCGTTCCCGCCACTGCGAAGGCAAAAATGACGCCCAAATGAGTCCATTGAGACGCACCGCCAAGAAATATCAGCCCAACAACATAGCCCAGTAGCGCACAATCAATGGTTCCCGTCGTTGAGGGAGACGCGAAGCGGTTTTGGACGATTTGCTGCATAATAAGCCCTGCAACACTTAGTCCTGCACCCGCGAGAACGATCGCAAGAAGACGGGGGATACGGCTCACTACATAAATGGAGTAAGCATGCTCGTCACCATTAAACAAATCAACGAGAGACACATTGGCAGCGCCAATTAGCAGCGATGATACGGCCAATACAGCGAGTAAAATTAGGGCGAAAAAGTACTTATGAATAGCCATGGAACAACATTAGACTCAGGTAAATTCAGTGTTGGCGTTCACGCCATTGTTTTTATAATAAAAGCGAGCCCGTTGGCTCGCTTATGGATTCGTGCAGTGGTTAATTTAAAGCGCTATTAATATCAGAAATCATGGTCTGGGTTGCCGTTACACCACCGCCAGAGAGGTACCATGCATTAGGGTCAATGAACACGATCTTTTTATTTTGAGCGGCTGGTGTTGAATCCACTAATGGGTTGTTAAACATTTCCTTGGCTTTACCTACGCTACGGCCAATGGCTTGCTCTCTGTCTAGGATAAAAATGACTTCTGGCTTCGCGTCGGCGATGTATTCAAACGAAATTAAATTACCGTGTGAGCCTTCAACTGCAGCGACATTTTGGCTGCTCGATTCTGTGAATTTAAAGTCATCAAAAATAATCGAGAAACGGCTGCCTTTATTAAACATCGCAACATTGTTGCCATTGTTCATCACCATAAGTGCATTCAAGTGATCTTTTTGAACATGATCAGCGGTAGCGGTAAACTGCGATTGCGTTTCGGTAATCAACGCTTCCACTTCGTTTTCTTTGTCGAAAAGTTGCCCCAGCATGCGCCAGTTTGCTTGGCTATCTTTCCAGTATTGACCGTTATCAACGTAAAACATCACCGTAGGCGCAATTTGGTTCAGTTCATCGTAAACACGTAACATGCGGTTTTCAGCAATGATGACATCCGGTTTTAGCATGTATATTGCTTCAAAATCTGGTTCGCTGACTGAGCCCGTATTGCTCGTCGATTCTTTATATTGGCTAAGGTAAGGCGGCAACAGGCCATGCGGAGCACCAATCGGTTGAATTCCGATACGATCCAAGACATCGAGACTACCGTTTCCAAGTACCACGACTCGTTTAGGGGTTTCTTTAAATTCTACCGTTCCCTTGTAGTGATCAATAGTTACCGCAAAAGCTTGCGCAGTTAATGCACAGCACGTGGCCAACACTAACGTGGTACGCTTGATTAAACTATAAACCTGACTCATTCCTAAACACCCTATATATCTTGTGGTTATATTAAACAAAGTCATTATCACCTCAATATAAATAGGAATCAATATCATTTTCATGTTTAATTGCATTTTTATTGTCATTGATCATTTTTTCATCGTAGAAGCAACGGTATGAAGACCGAAAAGGTCGACATATCCTAAGGCAAAGACCAAGTGTTTTTATAATGGTTCAGTAGTGTGGAAAACTTGAGAACGCTCTAATACCTGTTACATTCAATAACAAGCAGTCACTTTTCAAGGTCTCCCATGGCAGGTTTAAGTCTTCTCACTCTTCTTGATGATATTACGACCGTTCTCGATGATGTCGCTGTGCTCTCTAAAGTCGCCGCAAAGAAAACAGCAGGTGTACTTGGTGACGACCTTGCACTCAATGCACATCAAGTTTCGGGGGTGACGGCAGAAAGAGAGCTTCCCGTTGTCTGGGCAGTCGCCAAGGGATCCTTTAGAAATAAGTGCATATTAGTCCCCGCCGCCTTGATTATTAGTGTTGTTGCACCCTGGTTGATCAATCCTCTTTTGTTACTTGGAGGATTATTTTTATGTTTTGAAGGCGCAGAAAAAATTATTGAAAAGCTGTTCCACCGTAACGAGGAGCCTGCAGAGACCGCACCGGACTTAAATGGTGACTCAATGGCGGAATATGAGAAAAAGAAAGTAGCAGGTGCCATTCGTACTGACTTCATTTTGTCCGCTGAGATCATTGTTATTGCACTGGGCACGGTACAAGGGCAACCGATCACCACTCAGGTTTTGGTCGTCTCTTTAATCGCAATCATCATGACGATTGGGGTTTACGGCCTCGTCGCCGGCATCGTTAAACTCGATGATCTTGGTTTCTTTCTGGAGCGAAAGTCGCAGGGAAAGGGGCCATTACTAGTGATAGGGAAAGGGTTAATCGCTTTTGCTCCCAAGCTTATGCGAACGCTAACCATTGTCGGAACCGCGGCAATGTTTTTAGTTGGGGGCGGTATCGTTGTCCACAATGTCCCAGCTATACATCATTTGATTGAACCCATCATTATGGACATCCCTAACCTTTCACTGGCGAAAGCCATCATTCCTATTTTATTAAACGGGCTCGTCGGTATTATCGCGGGTATCGCTGTCGTGGGCATCATCGAAGCCATGACCAAAGTTAAAGCGGCATTCTAACCATCACTTTCCTTTTTAGGTAAGGTGGTGCTCATAACACTGACTCCATCGCTCAGTCATTTCCCTCCTCGCCTTAAACTGTTCATAGAATCGGTACGTAATATTATAAAGAATGGCCGCGGTGGTACAGAAACGTAAATTTACGAAAAATCTCACCATAACCTTAAACAGGCCGTTATAATCACTCACCTCTCACTCGTTTGTACCCTTCTCTATGTCACAACCCTTTAATTGGAAAGCGCTTTTCCTTGCCTGTTTTATCGTCAGTATCGGGCAATTTAGCGTTGGTCTCGTGTTCCCATCTTTGCCTTGGATCGCCCGCGATTTTGCTATTTCAGCTGATGAAACACAGCTCCTCATTTCTATCTATTTACTTGGGTTTGGTCCTTCTCAATTTTTTTACGGCCCTATATCAGATGCGTTAGGCCGCAAACCTATTCTAATCGTAGGATTATCCTTGGCTTTGCTTGGGTTAACGGTTGTCATTCTTGGCTCTAACCATTTCAACATGCTGTTGCTAGGACGGTTTATTCAAGGGTTAGGCGCAGGATGTTGCGCGGTATTGGCGAGGGCATCCATTAGAGACAGTTTCAACAAAGACGAACTGCCACAAGCATTGTCTTGGCTTGCCATTGTTGCGTCTTTTACTCCTATCGTTGCTCCGGTATTTGGCGGCGTGATAAACCACCATTGGGGGTGGTTAGCGGTGTTTGTGACATTATTTAGCTACATCGCGCTCGTATTGTTCCTGTTGTTATTTCTATTCAAAGAAACACTCGTCGCAAAATCTTCTATGCCGTCAATGACACAAGCCATTAATGGTTATAAGTCATTGCTCGCCTCACGATATTTTTGCAGCTTTGCCGCAGTCGGCTGGCTTAACTTTAGTTTGGTCATCATTTCCATCTCTGTTATGCCATTTATCATGCAAGAACAAATTGGCATGACCTCTGAACAATATGCCGCATGGGCGCTGATTCCAGCCTTTGGGCTGCTAACAGGGGGGTTCATTTGTAACCGTATCCGACCTAGAATCGGCACGGAGAAAATGGCTTTTGTATCACCTCTCATTCACCTTATTTCTGGATGTTGGCTGCTTGTCGCGCCACTGCACCCATTGGCCATGATGGCGGGACAGTTCTTGATGGCAATGGGCAATGGTATCGCACTGCCATGTTCTCAATCTAAATTATTAGCACCGTTTGGTAAGCAAGCAGGCTCGGTTGCTGCATTGTCCGGCGGGTTACAGATGATCATCGCCTCCCTCCTCAGCATGCTACTGATGAACCTTGGTCTACAATTTCCATGGCAACTCGGCATAATCATTGCCTTGTTCGGCATTGGTAGCTTTACTTGCTTCAAGATTGGATTCCAGATCAAAGAGTAATCACTAAGAGAGCCACCCTATTGTATTGAATAAGGTGGTTTCATCACTTCAAAATAAAAAGTTGCCAGACTGCAATCAATGGTGGACACGTCTTTGTCCTACTCACTTTTTACACGTTAAAATGTTGTTTTTAACAACAGTGAAAAATCATTAAAATTCAATCAATTAACCCGCCCTTTACTCGCATTTTTTATTACCTATCCCTTTACTCCACTCTCTCCATGTAACGATAAAATAATGTTGTCGTTACGGTCATTTTTATTCGTTTTACAGTTGTTTAGCCAAGCCTCATAGTCGCGCTGATTTATTAATCAATTCACCTTCTATTTATCGACTAATGAGGACCTTGCATTGGAAAACACACACGATTTCGCAGTAAAATCTGGCTTTAAAGTGCCTGTTGTTGCGCTATCACTTTATGCCGTAGCATCAGGCTATTTAATGAGCTTGATCCCACTCATGCTGAATGAATATGGCATTGCTGCCAGTCATGCGAGTTGGTTGGCCAGTGTGTTTTATGCCGGATTACTTGTCGGGGCTGTAATTATTGAACCCGCGGTAAAATATGTCGGGCACCGTATCGCGTTTGTCGCCTGCTTGATTGTGTTTGTTATGACTATCGTGGTGCTACCGTTAGTACCCATAGCTGGCGTTTGGATGGCAGCACGTTTTATCGCGGGTATCGCCGTCGCAGGTGTCTTTGTTATTGTCGAGTCATGGCTTCTGACAGGTGATGAAACAAGCCGAGCAAAACGCCTCGGCCTTTACATGGGATCACTCTATGGCGGTTCAGCATTAGGACAACTCGGTATCGGCTTGGTCGGTGTTAATGGCGTTGCACCATTCATCACTATTTTGTCAATGTTAAGCGCTGCAATTTTAGTGCTGTTGTTCATCCCGACTCAGCAACCACAAAGTGCTCACTCAACGCCATTAACCTGGCGTCAAATGAGTAAACTAAACCACGCTGCAATCATTGGCTGCATTGTGTCAGGGCTCACGTTAGGGTCAATCTACGGATTAATGCCTGTAGAGCTTTCGCACCGTAACGTGTCACAAGGACATTTGAGTGCATTAATGGCATTGGTGATTTTAGGCGGGATGGCGGTACAGCCAATCGTACCAAAGCTTATTCATAAGGTGGGTCGCACACCTCTTATGGGGATGTTTTGCTTAGTTGGTGTGTTCGGGATCGGATTAGTCGTATTAAGCAATGACCTAAATGTGCTAGCAGTAAGCTTGTTTCTGATTGGCTTTTCAACCTTTGCTTTATATCCAATTGCGATAAATTTGGGCTGCGACAAGCTCGATGAAAACAACATTGTATCAGCAACACAAGTGATGCTGTTCTGCTATAGCATTGGTTCGGTCATTGGCCCTGTCATCGCGGATGGGTTTATGAGTGGTTCGCAAGGGCTAATGACTTACTTATTTGCAACGATGATGGCAACGGCAATTTATATGATTATCGCAAGTATCACTACGAAGAAACATATGATGGCAGGCGAATAATAGCTGCGAACACTTAACTCGTTAGCTGTTTATGCCTTTTAATCTGTGAAGCCATTGAAAAATGATCAATGGCTTCTGTCTTGTATCCTCGATATAGACTCATCTATCGCTAAGTCACTTGCACATTTTTTTGTATTAAACCCGTTAGCGGAGAAACAGCGTCGCTATTAGGAAAGACCCGTTCAAGAGTAGTATTGTCAGCGTTATAATGTTCAGCTAACACGCCTTTGATAACAGAACGCACATCCGTGGTCGGCATCAGATCTCGGCCTTCATATTGTTTCTCTTCTGCCAGACCTGGCCAATCCGCCACAACTTGAGCTTTGCTGAGCGCCCCACCTGCAAGTAACATGGCATTTGCGGTACCATGGTCAGTGCCTTTAGTGCCGTTTTCTCTTACCGTTCGACCAAACTCACTTGCTCCCATCACTACCGTCGATTGCCATCGGTCCCCAAGTTCCATTTTTAGCGCCGCTAGCCCTTGATCCAAGATACTTAGTTGTCTCGCTAACCGGCCTTTTGTGGTCCCTTGGGCAGAATGTGTGTCCCAGCCCCCCAGCTCTAATATCGCAATGTTGGGCCCTTGAGGGCTATTAATAAAACGACCTGCTTGTTTCATCAAATTGGTAAATTGTTTACTTTGGCTACCTTTTCCTGCCATATTTTCTAGTTTCATCGCCTCAGTAAAGTGATTCTCCAATGCCTCATCCGATTGAAACAATTCGGCCAAAATAACGGCTTGTTCTTCCTTAGATTTCAGCTTATGAGGATACCAACTGCTCACTTTAGTTTCGCCTTGTGCGATCAACGGAAGGCCCGAATCGATGGCTATCGCGAGGTTAGTCTTTTCTCCTGTCAAAAACCGATTAAGCCAACCTTCAGGATCAAAGGGATCATCTGACCCATTTTCCAAAATCTTTTGACCATCAAAATGAGATCGATTTCGATAACCCGTCGCACAAGCTTGTACAAACATAGCTTCATCATTCTGATACCATTCATACACATTCTTTAATGCAGGGTGCAGGGCATAGCCTTTTTCCAACACATTCAGTTGATTCGCTTCGAGCGCTAAATTAGGTCTAAACCGTGCATAATCACTATCGAAAGTAGGCACCACGACATTGAGGCCATCCATCGCTCCTCGTAACGTGATCCACACTAACACGTTGGGACTTTGCGTTGAGGCGAATGACAAGTTAGGGAGAAAGCTCACCAACGATGTCGCCCCTATGCCTTTTAAGAAATGTCTACGCGACGTCATACTGCACCTACCTATATTGAAACTGAGGACTCATCCATAACACAACAAACTTCGTGACGGCATCTTGTGCTTTGTCCAACGCAACCAACGTATGCTCATCAACATGACTGCCATACAATTGTTGAAGGATGTAGTCGATCTTATCCTGAGCGCGTTGCTTATCACGCTTCAATTGTGTCACGGTCAACTGTGCGACTTGGTTCGCGACTTGCCATTTCTGAGTGAGTGCAGAGGCACTATTGTAATCGGCGTCTTTGTCGGGCCAACCCGCTGGCGATCCTGCCATAAAGGGCTCTTGCCCTAGCTGCCGCAGCATAAAATGCATCTGCTTTTGATTTGGTTCAACATCGGCGCTGCGTAGCACAGCAAAGTACCACTCCTGCGGGGTTCTAAATCTGAGGTGTTGCGGCGTTTTAGCAATAGGACTTGCAATAAGAGCTTGATAAACGGGGACTAGCTGACCATTGTTGGCTAACCAAACTTGCGTGAGTACCTCGGTTAGCTCTTGGTGATTTTCGCCATAAAAATGATGCACGAGTTTACCGCAAATATGCTGTGCTGTTTTCGGGTTTGACGCTAAATCTCGCAAACAAGCAATGCCTTGCGCTTCCCCTTCTTGATCATACACGGTATCAAGGACACGTATTGCTCCTGGCTCATGCAGGGCCGGTTTAAACAGATAACCTGGCGCATTTGCGCTCATGCTCACCGTCCAACCCGTCATACCTTGCGCAAGCTCAATTACATCATTTTGTGTATAGCCTGCATTAACGCCAAGCGTATGCAACTCTAAAATCTCTCGAGCTAAATTCTCATTTAACCCTTTGTTGCGTTTGAGGCCAGCCTTAGAGTTGGGTCCTATTGATTGGTGATTGTCTAAAAACATCAACATGGTGGGATGCTGGCATACAGAAATAAGCATCGACGTAAAATCACGATTCCAGCCGGAACGAATCACTTCATTTTCCACCCCAGACACAATCGGTTTGATACGCCGAGTGTCCGCCGATATCGCAAAATGATTGCTCCAAAATTGAATCAATCGCTCTTGAAAACTCACAGGGGAATACAAAGACTGAAGGTTACGAGCATGAACCAGATTGCGATACGCTTCTTGAAAAAATGCATTGTTTGACTTGGTAAAAAGTTGCTTATCCTCTTTAGAAGTCGCTTCTTTTCTTCTCCGGTTCAGATCGCCAAGATGAGCGAGCATTTCGGTTGTGGAGGGTAAAGCATCAATCGAAGCGTGGCGATACTCGGCAGCCTTAAGTTGCTTGACGAGTGACAACTCAGGGTTGGCATCTCCAACTCTTGTACCCAAGCCAAACCGCTGGAGAGTCATAATTCTAGGGTATTGTGTATTATCCGTAACCAACCGAACACCTCATATCTCTTCTACTGCAAGTACTTTCATCTTAGTCTGGAACCTGCAACATAAACACCAACCTCAAGTCAGTTTGATGTCATCGTGAATTTATATAAAACTTAGCTCACAAAAGACAATGTGAATTGTTGCCAAGTTGTTTCTTTGACGTTGAAAACTAGATTATATCTTAGGGGAAGGAAAAGGCATGGACGACTTACAATTTTATGTTACGCATGATTACTGCCCAAACTGCAATGCCGTGACAACTCACGATATATTTGAGCTTCAAGACAATACTCGTGATGGCAAAATAAACAATGAACCTAAATTGGAACAAACCTGTGAGCGCTGCCAAGCCTCTCGTTAAAGGCTAGTTGCTAGTCTTCGTCAATTTTCATCAAAAAAAACGGCGCTCCAAAGGAACGCCGTTTTTCTCACATTTTTAAATTTACGCACGTATAAATTTAAGCACGTTTAGGCTGCATGTACGTTTTGCCTGCGGCTTTATAAGTGTCGCTCTGCTTTACATCGAATAGCGCATCGAAGAACCAAGCAACAAACTTAATCACATCATCACCATCGTTCATGATGTGCTCTACATACTCTTCATCTTCGCCTGCGTCATTGGTGCGGACAGAAACATGATAGATACGCTGAGCGCCATCTACATCAGCCAAAGCAAACTGGCCGGTTAAACTCTCGGCAGCTTCTGCCACATCGGTATCATCCGACGCTTTTAAGGCATTAAGGGCGTCAGGCAGTGCATTAAATTCGCACAATGATTTTACCAATTTTTCAAATTCATCTTGTTGCATTATATAACCTATTTTCCAGCTACGATTATAGACTCGCGAGCTTTGTTTCTTGTTGTTTCAGCATCGCATCCAGTTCATCTCGACGCGCTATAAATTGCTTGAGCTCGCTCTTTGGCACAGAGTCTGCCATAGGAATGTTGGCACGCATAGCGTTAACAGGCCTACCACGTACAATTAGTTCATAATGCAAATGTGGTCCTGTCACGCGTCCCGTCTTACCAGACAAGCCAATTCGTTGTCCACGCGTGACTTTCTGACCTTTTTTTACCAGTATTTTGCTCAGGTGCAAATAACGTGTTTTATAAGGACCACCATGATCCACTACGATATATTTGCCTGCATAAGGATGGTTTCTCACCATCGCCACTACACCATCACCCGTGGTCAGAACAGGCGTCCCCACGCCGACGCCAAAATCGGTACCATTATGCGGCGACACTCGCCCGGTTACTGGATGGCGACGATTTGGATTAAAGCTGGAGGTAATGCGATGGTTGCTAACTGGGTAGCGCATAAAGGCACGCTGCAGGCTTTCACCAGACGCGTCGTAATATTGTCCATTGGAATGTAAATACGCCGAGAACATTGCTCCGCGATTAAATATCTTGATCGCTTGAATCTCTGAATTACCCGTCGCGACCCCATCTACCGACTGGCTACTTTTTACAACTTCAAACTGGTCACCCGCACGCAAATCGCGAGCAAAGTTAATCTTATCCTTCAGCAGGGTCACAACTTGATTGATTTCATTCGGACCAAGTCCCAGTTTGTTCGCTGACGCCGAAAAGCTGCCGTGTATCTCACCCACTAATGCGAGGCTTTCCCAAACACCCGGGATAGAAATGTCACGAAACTCAAAACTGCCATCATCTAAACGGCTATAGACTGCTTTTTCTGCGACGTTTCTGCCTAACTCTAATTTGGTCAGTGCTTGAGTTTCTTCATCTTGCCAAAACCGAATTTTGTCACCTGGACGAAGTGTATCCAAGACTAAGAAATTTAAATCGGTTTCCATTACAGCCATCATATCCTGGTAAGGAAAGCCAAGCTGATCGAAAATTTGGCTCAAGCTGTCGCCCGATTGAACGACATAAGCGTATTTAGGAGGTTGCACCTGCGTCGACGGTTTTGCCACGAGTGTTTCAACAATAGGAGATTCATTAAGATCTAAATCTACCGTACCTTTTAACGTTGAATCAGGCAGGCTGTTTAAGAATGCAAACGCCGCCAAAAAAGGGACGGTGAAAGCAATGCTTTTTTTAAATGTTGAGTTACGAGCTAGCGTGCTTGCCACACTAGGTTCGCCCGGTATTTGATTCGATTGCACAATGGTTCCAATGCAGCTCATAAGAAGGTCAATAGAGTAAACTTTTCTGCCGTTGATTGCATTAGCCGTTAGGGAAAGAAAACGTAAAACATGTGATTGGAATGTAAAAAAGCGAAGCCTGAGGCTTCGCTTTTCATTTAAAACAGTCGATTTATAGAAGTATAATTATCTATACAACATCAACAGTCTATGCCGTAGTAATGATGCAATTGTCTGCACCAAAACCGTTTGGCACATACTGATCCGCCTCAGCATCGTTAACCCATTCAGTGTCATTGACCAAGTAACGGAACTGATACTCTGCACCTTTTGGTAAACGTGTTTTATATTTGAATGACTTGGTTTTCGCCACTTTCTTCATTTGAATTGGCTGCCAATCGTGAAATTCCGCCATCAATACCACGCTATCTACATTGGTCGCATCTAGCTCAAACGTTACTTCTACTTCATCTTTAGTCTTAAAAAATCGCTTATTGATCATCCCAAGCTCCATTTGTACAAAAAATAACAACATCAACGTTGCATACTATTCAATTAATCTCACATTCACAACACCGTCAGCGCCAGATTATCATGGACTCACGTAATAATTGAGATGAGAATTAGCATTTTAGTTGCATATTCTTTACAACATCACATGTCAACACGACGCTATCCGACGGCGCCTCACTCATTGCTTGGCTGTCTTTGTGCTGTTTAAAACGGACGTTTATCTGATTTTCCCAATCCAGATGCGACACCGCTATACGATCGCCAAGTAAAACAGAGTCGACCAAAATAATACGCTGTCGACTGGCATCCCAATGAAACAGCCCTAGATAATAAAAAACACCCGACCCTTGGTTACTCACGGAAAAAGGAGCCACGACGTGGGTCAATACGCCTTGGTCAAGCCGTTGTTGTTTAAATTGATACAATAAGTGAACGTGGCCACGTTCCATGCCATTGTCATAGCGTCCGGTCGCGACATGCTGAGTGTCATCAATATCGGTCAATAATGAGAACGCACTTGTCTCTGGCACTTGAATTGTCCAAGGGTTTGGCGTCGATATACCGAGTATCTGCTTCACCACTTCATCCGCTTGGATTTGCTGGGACGGAAATTTCGCCAAAATCTCTTCATCGGTCATCGAGAAGCGATACACGCCTGCGATGACGACAATCAACAACAACACAATGGGCGTTAGCAGTATTAACGGAATGGGTAATTTCTTTCGTGACATAACGTTCTTGGACTCACGGTTCAATTTCGACCTCTATTGTAGCGGGTTACGCGTGACTCTCAAACTACTCGTTTGCCGCTATACTCTTAACCATACAGACATCCATGATGAATAGCATAAGGCTTGGTTCCCAGAAATTATGAATATTTAGTCTTCATTGGTGAATAGTATTGCTTCGAAGCGTAAAAAAAAGTAATCTTTGCCCCACTTGAGCAAATACGGATGTTTAGTGAATAATCGGGCGAAGGACACGCTGATATTAACTAGTTGTAACACGAGATAAAAATGCAAAATAGCGCTCAATCTGCCCCAGAGGCAGGTAAAAAAGGCAATTTCTTGATCTTCCTTATTCCGTCATTAATAGGCTTGTTTCTATTTATGGCACCGATTAGCTACGATGGCGGCTTAACCATTCCCGTCGCTGTCTTAGCGAAATCACTGCAAGCGGCGATGGGTGACTTCATCGTTCCCCTCGTTACCGCAATTATTGCCTTGATGGCAGCAGCCTCTATTTTATCTCGCATTTTTAAGCCTGCTTTTATCAACAATAATGAGTTTTTGAACGGCCTATTCAACCCGAGTCCAATGTGGTTGGCAGTGCGTATCATTGGTGGTATAGCAGTATTGATGACCTACTTCCAATTTGGTCCTGAGGCGATATGGGAAGAAAATACTGGCGGCTTGGTGTTAGAAGGCCTTTTGCCAACCCTCTTTTCTGTCTTCATTTTCGCGGGTCTTTTACTGCCTCTATTACTCAATTTCGGTTTGCTGGAATTATTCGGTGCGCTACTCAGTAAAATTATGCGCCCAATATTCAATCTACCAGGACGTGGCGCTATCGACTGCATGGCCTCTTGGTTAGGAGACGGCAGTGTCGGTATATTGCTGACTAGTAAGCAATACGAAAGCAAGTTTTACACCATGCGCGAAGCCGCGGTCATTGGTACCACATTCTCAGCAGTTTCTATTACGTTCAGCCTCGTTGTGATTGCACAAGTTGAACTCGAGCATTTGTTCTTGCCATTTTATGGCGCCATTTGCCTTGCTGGTATTGTGGCAGCAATCATCATTCCTCGCCTGCCACCACTAAGAAACAAGAAAGACGTTTATATTGATGGCACTTTGCCAGCAGCCGACGCTGAGGTGACGCCAAAGGGACACTCGACGTTCTCTTGGGGCCTTGATATGGCGCTAAAGCGCGCTGGTACCGTCACATCCGTTAAATCGGTGTTTGGTGAAGGCATTAAAAATGCCGTTGACATGGTATTTGGGGTTTTACCTGTGGTTATGGGGCTAGGCACCGTTGCACTGGTCATTGCTGAATATACCTCGGTATTCGAAATACTCGGCACGCCTTTTATTCCTTACCTTGAGTTACTCGGTGTCCCCGAAGCGGTCGCGGCCTCTAAGACGATTGTTGTCGGGTTTGCAGACATGTTCATCCCATCAATCTTAGCGGCATCTATCGACAGTGAAATGACACGTTTTGTCATTGCCGCAATGTCGGTCACACAGCTTATCTATATGTCAGAAGTGGGTGCATTACTGCTTGGTAGCCGTATTCCCGTTAATGTTATTGAGCTGTTTGCTATCTTCATCTTACGGACATTGATTACGTTACCTGTGATTGCAGGTGTTGCGCACCTTATATTCTAGACACGGGTCACTGGACATCGATGTGACAATACACAAGGCCCACTTCGGTGGGTCTTTTTAATGTCCGTCGTTTACGCCCTCCACGCCATTCTGCCGCCGAAGCCATCAACCGCTATCGTTATCCGTATTTAAAGCGTTAAAGCTCACCTTGGCGTGTACAGCGAGCTTTACTTTAAGCAATGCCGATCGGCTATACGCTCGTAATCAATGACCTCTTTTCGCACTGGTATTATTGCGTACCTCTCCATGACTGACTGGCGGCGTGCTGACTTTTTTATCTCTATAATGGTATTTACGCCTCTCAATAATCAAAGCGACACCACCCTAATCATATAACTGACCGGTTAGGAGAAATGATGGAATAACAAGGGGAGTTCTAACTAGAAAATCCCTTAATGACACACCAATGGGTCTAGGGTTAGTGAATAAGGGTAATGGGTAATGGGTCAACAACGCAGAATAAAAAACATCAATGTATCTTTTATCTTTTATCTTTTAGGTTAAACATTTTAAACAAAAAAACGGAGCCTGAATGGGCTCCGCTTATCTTAGGTTAGCAGTGTTTTTCTGTTCTATGCGATGTTTGGCTTAGAAGAAGTATTTGAAACGAACACGAACACCTTTGTCTGTGTCTTCTTCGAAAATTTTATCGGCTGTTTGATCGTCTACTGTTGTGTAGTACGCACCTAAGTAGATAGAAAAATCATCAACTGTTAATACGTCCGCAAATTCGTAAGATGCGTAAACGGTATCTACTTTTGCTTTACCTGTTGTAGATGTGGCAATTTTCTCACGCTCATAGTCATTGTCCGCGTGGATATAACCCAACCCAAAACCTTTATACAAAGCATTCACGCCAACAGTCATATTGGTTTCGTCAACTGCGTCCATATAAGCGAAGTTAGCGATCAAGTTCCAGTCCGTCGTCGTATAGTTTGCCGTAACACCGTAACCTAAACGGTCTGAAACATCTACGTCACCATCGATACCTGAAACTACTACCGCGTCCTTAACAAGGTTTGCTTCCATAGATGCTGCGATACCGAAGTTACCTGCTTGATACCCAACAACTGGACGAAGTAACATCGCGTCTTTACTACTAGTAACATCCGCACCATGGTAAGCTGGTACATCATTCGCTCCTGTAGCAAACAGTACCGAACGATCACCAATCATTGAGCCAAGCTCGACATAAAGGTTGTTGAAAGACTGGCTATACATGATTTGGCCATCAGAACCACGACCACGGCCTTCTTTCATTTGATAAACATAAGGCGCATCGCCTGAAACTAGTTCGTTAGATGTATCACCAGAATACTCTAGAAATGTATCTTGACCAACAGGGAACATATCGAATGCTTCGAAACGACCCATACGTAGGTTCCAGCCTTCTTGCTTACCAAATGCAAACCATGCATCATCGAGAGCAACGGTACCGTCACTTTGCATTAACGGTTCAACATTGACCTGTAGAACGTGACCACTTTCAGTATAACGCTCACCTGAAAACTCAAGTAAAATACGACCAGATTGATTGAATTCGTTGTTTTCTTGACCTTCACGGTCTTGGAAGTTGAAATCAAATTCAACATCACCACCAATAGAGAAGTTACCGGTTTCGTTATCAGCAATACTGATACCAGCGTTTGCACCCATTGCTGTTGACACTAAGACTGCAGCAAGTGAAAGCTTAAATGTATTTTTCATTTTGGACCCCGAGGAATGTAATAAATTATTATTTTTTCTATCGGCTTTCTTGTTCGCCTTTGTATACATGACTTCTACGAGTCAAATTATTCACAATGCGAATAACCAAGATGCCTTAAAGTGATATATCGAATGAACGAGATGAATTTTGGCCAAAAAAGTTCAACGCGACAATCCTAATAATTTAAAAATGCCTATCTAAATCACGCTTTTATATTTATCATTAAATCCTTATTAATCAATGCTTTATATATAAA